>CAYHDB010000056.1:0-2746 GCA_964355335.1 uncultured Candidatus Saccharibacteria bacterium | reverse complement strand
ATATCACCGGTGGTGAACCGTTCGTAGTGCCCGATTTCGTCAAGCTTTGTGAAATACTCACTCGCCATCATTTTATTAGTATAAACACAAACCTTTCGCTTAACCGTACTAACGATTTTATCAAACATGTTTCACCAGACCGCACTAGTTTTATTAACTGTTCTGTCCACATTGAAGAACGCGAGCGACGTAACACTGTGGATGAGTTTATTGAGAGAGCAAGTCTGCTTGAAAGAGCTGGATTCAGAACGCTTATATCTTATGTTTGTTATCCAAATCTTCTGGATCGCTTACAAAAGGACTGGGACTACTTCATTAAAAAAGAGATCGTGCTTATTCCCAAAATGCTCCAGGGAATGCATGAAGAGAAAGAATATCCCGCCGCATACACATTGAAACAGCGCGAGATTTTTTCGGATGTCTCCCTGATGGCTGAATCGGCTTGGTTGGAATTACATAAAGACAACCAGGAGTTCCCCACTATAAACATGTTCAAGGATCGGGATTTTGTTTCGGATGGTCTATCTGACTACCGAGGCAAAATGTGCAATGCAGGTTACAAGTTTGTCCGCATTCGTGAAAATGGGGATATCCGTCGTTGCGGTCCATCGGACGTGCTCGGTAACATATTCACAGGAGAATTTCAGCGCCGAAAAGGACTATCGGTTTGCAAAGAAATAGAGTGTCCGTACTTTTGCGAAAAATATGTTGTCAAGTAACAAGATTGGAGCGGTTATGAATGATCCTGAATTACAAAATCTAATAGAAGCTGAAAACCAACATTATCTGAATGCAATCGATCTGATTGGAGCTTCCAACGCGCCAACATCTTTTATACGTGGAAACAGTGATTGGGGAGTAGCGCAGTTTCGGTCAGCGGAAGGATATGCCGGAAAACGACCTTATGCCGGCACCAATATATTTGATGAGATCGAATTACTTGCTGCCCAGCGAGGATGTACTGCCTTCCACGCCGAACACTGCAACGTTCAACCTGCTTCAGGCTCCATGGCCAACTTGTCAGTCTACAAAGCCATGCTGAAACCAGGAGATACAATCCTTTCTATGGAAATGAAATCTGGTGGACACCTGACTCACGGGCATAAAAGTCATATTGTCCGAGACTTATACCAGATTGTGGAATATCAAGTTGACCCAAATACATACCTGCTTGATTATCCGGCCATTCTTGAGCTTGCTCGTTCTTGTAACCCCTCGCTTATCATCGCTGGTTCATCAACCTATACGCGCACAATTGATTTTTCAAAATTTAAAGCGATTGGTGATGAAGTGGGGGCAAAGGTTATGTCAGACATTTCTCACACTTCTGGATTGGTAGCAACTGGGTATCATCCTAATCCATGTGATAATGGACTAATCGTCACATCCTCAATCGAAAAGACATTGCGCGGGACACGAGGCGGTTTCATCCTATCTCCGAAAGAATTAGCTCAAAAAATTGATCACGGTGTTTTTCCAGGCGTTCAATCTTCAGTTGGCTTGGACGGAATAGTTGCTAAAGCTAAGCTATTCTTAGAAATTCAAAGCCCGGAATTCCACGATTATATCCAAAAGGTGGTTTATTTTGCCAAGCTGATGGTTGCTACATTTATCCAGAACCGCCTAGCTGTCTTGTACGGCGGAACGGACACCCACTTAATTATTTTAGATGTGCGCCCGCAAGGTCTAACCGGGCAAGAAGCGGAAAAGCGACTCGAAAAGATAGGGATATTTTCAAATCGAAACATTATCCCATTTGATTCCCTACCTCCCTTCGAAGCCAGTGGGTTGCGCTTGGGAACTTCGGCAATTACTGCCAGAGGTTACGAAGAAGATGAGGTTATTCAAGTTGCCGAATGGGTCTCGGCAGTCCTTAAATCAACAGAATGGCCCGGAAAATTAGAGAAAGAACTGCATCAAAAAGTTTCAAGAATGGTTGCCCGTCGTCGAGAGTCGGACAGTCTGGATGACCTTTTATAATTAAGACATTGAGGTACCGTTGAAATTAAGAATAGCAATTCACAACTTTCATACCAATCCAAACAACCGTAATGCCCGCGATGGAGCAAATTTTGCTTATTCTGAGTACGTACAACTTTTAAATAATAACAACCAAACCATTCAGATGGAAATCCATGATTTTAACCGCTTATGCCATGACGATTTATATGCCTATGCTGTCTTAAAAGATTGCAATTGTGTAGTAAGCAATGTTGGCCCACACGCCTATATTTATTTTTACCTTCGACAAAAATTTTGCCTCGATTTTCGGATTATCAGAGATGTCCGCACAGCATTATGGAACGGCTACTTACTGCAAGAATTCCTAGTTTCACCTTACTTACGGGAGGAAGATACAGTTATTTTTTCATCAGCATACTCGCGAGACCTTTTTCAGAAATTATTTCCTCATATCTGGCCCGAATCCATGTTTGTATGTTATCCATTGATGCATTTTTTCCCTGCTCAGCGAAGTGATGAACGCCCAAAAAATTTTTTCGGTCAATCGCCATTAACGATTGGGTATGTGGGGAGAATTACGCCAGATAAAAATTTTTCTCAAGCATTAGACCTAATCATAAAATTGGAGAAAACCGACCCTGGCCGATTTCGGCTACGCTCGGTTGGCGAAAATCCTTTCTCGGAGTATCAATTAGCGTCTATACAAAGGAGATTGAAAGCTGAGATTGGGAAAACCGAAATTTACACTTGGTCCCCACCAGTGACGCGTGAAAAAATATGGAAT
>CAYHDB010000055.1:0-2748 GCA_964355335.1 uncultured Candidatus Saccharibacteria bacterium | reverse complement strand
ACGGTTTATTAAGGTGCTACGACTATGTTAAATTACTTATCAAACATACCACTAGCGCTCGAAATGACAAACCCGTTACTCCTGTCATTTCGAAGAACATCACATAGTCTTGTCATTTCGAAGGGCATCACATAGTCTTGTCATTTCGAAGGAGCGCTAGCGACTGAGAAATCTTCTGACTGACAAGCAAGATTTCTCGCTAGCGCTCGAAATGACAACGTCAAAGTGCAGCTCGAAATGACAAGGCGGAGAGTCGCTGAAATGGCAAAACAGGAAGTACCTATGAAAGACTATAACTTCTACGTTTATATCCTTACCAATTGGAATGATCAAGTCATGTACATCGGTATGACCAATAATCTGGAACGCAGATTGTATGAACACAAAAACAAATTAGTGGATGGCTTCACTAAAAAATACAACGTGAACAAACTTGTTTATTATGAACATGGTAACGATGTCCATGCCGCGATTGCAAGAGAAAAAGAAATCAAAAAATGGCGTCGGGAGAAGAAGAATAATCTGGTGGTGACTATGAATCCCGAATGGAAAGATTTGAGTTTGGAATGGGAAGCGCCCAAGATTTCTCCCGCTGGTCGAAATGACAATCCCGATACTTCTGTCATTTCGAAGAACATCATATAGTCTTGTCGTTTCGAAGGAGCGATAGCGACTGAGAAATCTTCTGACTGACAAGCAAGATTTCTCAGTCGCTATCGCTCGAAATGACAATTTCAAGAGTTATACCAAGCACGGGCATACATTGCGCTTTTTATTAGCCACAGCCCACAGGGTAATAAGCCCACAGAGAAAAATGAGATTTTAAGAGGTTTTCCTCAAAGGTCTCTGCGATCTCTGTGGCAAAAATCGGATGAGACAAATCCTCAGTTTATGACCGCGGTCAGTATATTAAACAGTTTGTTAGGGTCTGCCAAAGGAAAAGTCGTCATCACAGTGCAATCAGACGATAATATCTAACCCATTTGGAGAAAACATGAAAGCAATCATTTGGACAAAATACGGATCACCAGATGGTCTTCAGCTTCGAGAGGTGGCAAAACCTGCTCCGAAGGATAATGAAGTCCTGATCAAAATACATGCAACAACCGCATCCACACCGGACTCTGAGCTGCGAAGGCTTAAACTGCCGTTCTTGTATGCGATTCCCTTGCGGCTCTATATTGGTCTGATAAAACCAACCCGAATCAAAATCCTTGGAACGGAGTTCGCCGGGGAGGTTGAATCAGTTGGTAAAGATGTCACCAGTTATCAGCCGGGCGATCAGGTTTTTGGATATACAAGCCTTGCCATGGGAACCTATGCCGAGTACATGTGTCTGGCTGAAAAATCTTCAGGGATGGCCGGGGTCATGGCGAAAAAACCCGTCAACCTGAGCTACGAGGAAGCTGCCGCCGTTCCGTTTGGCGGACTCGAAGCCCTGCATTCTCTTCGAGTTGCAAATATCCAGCCCGGACAAAAAATTTTGATCGTCGGGGCGGGCGGAAGTATTGGCACGTATTCAGTACAGTTTGCCAAACTATACGGAGCTGAAGTAACCGGCGTAGACCATACGTCGAAGTTGGAAATGCTGCGCTCAATTGGCGCGGACTACGTCATTGATTACACTCAGGAAGACTTCACCAAAAATGGCAAAAAGTATGATGTCATCATGGATACTTTCGACAAGAGTCCGTTTTCAGGTAGTTTAAGATCGCTCAACGAAAATGGGATTTATCTGAACGCCAACCCTAAACTGTTTGATAGGATTTGGATGCGATCGGCTTTGAAGAGTAGTAACAAGAAAGTGGTCACGTGGACAGGTGGGTATAGTATTAAGAATCTGCTTGCCCTTAAAGAGTTAATGGAAGCTGGGAAAATAAAGCCAGTCATTGATAGAAATTATCCATTGGATCAGATCGTCGAGGCTCATCGCTATGTGGATGAAGGACATAAAAAGGGAAATGTTATCATCACTGTGACAAAGGAGTAGGCATGAACAAGAGGCGACGCTCCACGACCCGGAAGGGAATCTGTTGGAGTTTGTCGCTTACTATGAGACGGTACGGTACGTGAAGTGAAAAGACTAAAAAAAATCTATCCCAAAAAGGACACTCTGGCTTGGAGGCTTGAGAGTCTTTTTTGATGACAATTTTCTTTCGATGTCATGACAATATTTATTGAATTTATTTGATCTTGGCTGTACAATCTTTTGTAAACTTTCAAATAGGAAGTCTTCAAACAAAGGTCGGCAAGCGGGTAAGTTTACCTGGAGGTTCATCGTGCTTGAAAAACTGACGTTCTCTGAACATGCGCGAATCCGTATGGCTCAACGCAAGCTCTCAGCAACAGATGTTGAATATATCGTCCATCACGGAATTAGATTTCACAGAGCTGGCTGTCTTTTTCGTTTCCTTGGCAAGAAGCATATCTTTGATAAAGAGAAGGAAAGACTCGAAGGCTCTGTTGTCTTACTAGACTCTGATACTGAAACAGTGGTTATAACGGTCTACCGCAATCGTGCCGAAGCCACAAGAGATATACGCCGTAAAGCGAAGATTAAACTTCAATAAGCAGTTCATTCCAAATACAAAGACCTCCGAGTTCTTTAAGAACTCGGAGGTCTTATTTACTTACTTATTGTTTCTTTCCCAAATCTCATTCGCGATCAACTCCTGATCAACAGGTGTCCTATCAATTCGCACGCCGACCGCATTGTAGATAGCGTTTGTGATCGCGGGTGTGGTTGGG
>CAYHDB010000054.1:0-3091 GCA_964355335.1 uncultured Candidatus Saccharibacteria bacterium | reverse complement strand
TGTGGATAACTTTGCTAGGTTGTGGGAGGAAGTGGTATATAATATTCACTAAGTGGGATAAAGTGGGACTAAAACAATTTTGAGAAAAATTGTTCGTCCGACAAAAATTTCTTAAATTTTTGTTTAGGATATACACAAAAATGAAAATAGAGAAAAAAATTTACAAAATTGTTTACAAGGGAAAGAGATTTTCATTTGCCGTACACACTAGCGAGAAATTTTCAATTCGCGAAAAAGTTTTAGTACGAAAAAATATTTCAGTTTCTACGTCTTACTTAAATCTTAAATCTTAAATCTGTCCCAATGCTCATCGGCGAATATACACATACGATAGACGACAAAAACAGACTTTCGCTTCCTGCGAAGTTTCGCACTGAAATGGGTAAGAAAATTGTATTGACGAGAGGTTTGGATAAATGTGTTTCGATCTTCACATTAAAAGAGTGGAAAATAATTGCCGAGAAATTGTCCGAATCAAGCATGCTTCAAGCAGACAGTAGAAGCTTCAACAGATTTATGTTCGGAGGAGCAGTGGAAACTGAAGTAGATGCGATAGGGCGAATACTGGTTCCGGATTTTCTAAAGGAATGGGGAGGTTTGTCAACAAAGGTTACGGTAATCGGCGTTCAGAGCCGTGTTGAAATCTGGAACGACAAGGCATGGGCTACACACAAGCAATCGATAGAAAAACAAGCCGACACATTGGCAGAAAAACTGGGACAAATCGGGGTATTGTAAAATTTCCAATTCACCTAATTACTAATTACCTAATAGAAATTTAGCAGTAGTCATAATGTTTTTTTATTAGAAATTAGATGAATTAGACAATTAGAAATTGTATGCAGCATACCAGCGTTCTTTTAAATGAGGTAATTGCCGGTCTCGACATCAAGCAAGATGACGTGTGTCTGGATGGAACGATAAACGGAGGAGGACACAGCGAGGCAATTGTAAAATTGCTATCCGAAAATGGAACATTGGTAGGACTTGATATGGACAATTGCGCCCTTGAGAAAGCAAAAGTACGTCTTCATGCAAAGGGTAACAACGTGATACTTAAGCAATTCAATTTCAGAAATCTGGATTCTGCGCTAAAGGAGGCGAGAATCGATGGAGTAGACAAGATACTGCTAGACCTCGGGCTAAGTTCAAATCAGTTGGATGAATCGGGAAGAGGATTCACATTCAGAAAAGAGGAACCATTGCTGATGACATTCAATGATAAGCCGGAGACATCAGAGCTTACAGCATACGACATAGTGAACAAATGGGACAAAGAGAACATTGCGCAAATCATCGAAAGCTACGGGGAGGAGAGGTTTTCAAGAAGAATTGCTGAAAGAATCGTCGAAGCGAGAGAACTGAAAGAAATTAAGACGACCAAGGAACTGGCAGATATTGTCGCAAGAGCCGTCCCGAAAAAATATGGATACCAAAAGACCAATCCTGCAACAAAAACTTTCCAAGCACTCCGAATAACGGTAAATGATGAGATAGGGGCATTGAGGGACGGACTGGATAGAGGATTTAAATATTTGAAACCAGGTGGAAGGATGGCAATCATATCATTCCACAGCATCGAGGACAGGATGGTCAAAAACTTTTTCAGACAAAAGGCAAAGGACGGTGAAGCACTGCTTATCACCAAAAAGCCAATAGTACCGGGAAGAGAAGAGATAATCGAAAACCCAAGATCACGAAGCGCGAAACTGAGAATTATCGAAAAGAACAAGTAATTAAAATGGTAAATCAAATAAAAAATAGAATTGGCAATACCAGAAGTATATTTTATCTTCTCTGTATTGGCGTATTTGCCACTGTCTCTCTTTATATATATTTTCTTGGAAACACCATCTATTCCGTCGTTGAGCGCAACAATGTTGAAAAAACGATAGTATCAAACGAGCGTGAGATAGCGACATCTGAAGCGGAATATTTATCGCTGAAGAATTCTGTGACACACGACCTTGCAATCACAAAGGGGTTCAAAGTTCTCGCCACCACAAAATACATCTCTTTGAAACAAACCGGAAAGGAAATCTCCTACAACACTGCTCGATAATTCACGGCCTTGTTCGTGATAACATATCTCTATGGGTTCACGCTCTATCTCACGTTTGCGTTTCATTTCCGGATGTGTAATTTGCGTTGTTATTTTATTTACACTGAAGCTGTACTCGTTACAAATCATTTCGGGTGATTCCTTTAAACAGCGGGCAGAAAGACAATATTTGCGTCCCACGGATAGCATATGGAGTCGTGGCAGTATTTTCTTTGAGAACAAGGACAAAAGCATCGTCGGAGGCGCCACACTTAAGACGGGCTTTACCCTTGGAATAAATCCAAAAGCTCTTTTGAATCCTGAGCTCGCATACGAAAAGGTGAACGCACTCACACCGATTGATAAAGACAATTTTCTTGCCAGAGCCTCTCAGAAAGCGAGCCTTTACGTACCGATTTCAAAGAAGATAGAAGAGGACGCTGGTACGAAAATCACAAAACTCAAGATACCTGGCGTAATTATGTATAAGGATCAGTTTCGCTATTATCCGTCGAAATCACTTGCGTCAAATGTCATCGGACTTGTCGGATACAAGGGTGACACACTAGCGGGCCGATACGGTCTTGAGAGTTACTATGAAGATACGCTTGCCAGAAACTCAAGTTCACTGTACTCAAACTTCTTTGCGGAGATATTTTCCGGCTTGAAAAAGAGTATTGACCCAAAAGCCAAGTTTGAGGGTGACGTGGTGACAAGTATCGAACCGACAGTCGAAGCGTTTCTTGAGAAAGAGTTGGCCGGTATTCAAACGAAGTGGTCATCAAGAATAACGGGTGGAATAATAATGGACCCGAAAAATGGCGAAATATACGCTATGGGCACAATACCCACCTTCGACCCGAACTCGCTTCAGAATGAAAAAGACCCGGCAATCTTTTCCAACCCCTCTGTGGAAAGCGTCTTCGAGATGGGGTCAATCATAAAGCCACTGACGATGGCTGCCGGTCTCGATTCGGGAACCGTGACTGCAGAGACCACGTACAACGACAAGGGTTCAATGACACTAAACACATCGAAGTTCTCAAACTT
>CAYHDB010000053.1:0-3143 GCA_964355335.1 uncultured Candidatus Saccharibacteria bacterium | reverse complement strand
ATTTAATACTTCTAGCGACTTCAAAGGAGCTAATGATGATATTTGGCAAATTTTTTCTATTTGATCAAATTCTAAAAGTACAAAGCTCATTGTTATGGTATTAAAAAACCGCCAGTTTTACTGGTGGTTTTTTTTGTTGGGCGAGGAGATACTCGAACTCTCATGCCTTGCGGCACCAGCTCCTAAGGCTGGCGTGTCTACCAATTTCACCACTCGCTCGAATATGTACCGAAGATATTGTACTCACCTTGTTTTGTAAAGTAAAAAGACCCATCGTTGGGTCTTTGAGATTTTCTTATCGATTTTGGTTTCGTCGCTGCCTTTTGATGTCATCTCCGACGACCGACCAGACAGACGCGAGGAATATAATCACGAAGAACAAAAGAATGAATTGAACGCCTCCCAGAGCAAAAACCCCCAAGGTTCCCAGCGCCAGCTCTTGCCAGAACCCATCAGGTCGCGCCAGGAGTCTAATGCCGATATAGATCCAGACCGGAATAAATCCAATTGCGCATATTACGGTAGTCATCATGAGTCCCCAGAGGCGGCTCTCAGTTGTCTTTTGCATGTTTGTCTCCAATCTTCGAGTTTGGAACAAGATTTTGCATAAATTTACAGAACAAGCTTTTAAACAGTATCACCCCACCTTTTTTCGTCAAGAAAATTGGTTTTGTTTCATCGACAAAACAGGCTTAATCCAGTATTCTCGAAGATATATGCGCGTCATTCTTGTTCATGGTTTTAATGCCAATCCGCAAATGAATTTTCACCCATGGTTGGGGCAGCAATTGCGCAATCGTGGTTTTGAGGTGGTCATGCCCAACCTTCCTTTGTCTAGCCAAGAAGAAATCAATCTTCCAGAGATTATTGAAAAAATGAAGGAAGAAGTAGGGTATTTGAAGAGTGATGATATTTTGCTCGGTCATTCATTGGGAGCCTTTATTATCCTTCAGTACCTTGAGGCAATTGAAATGACACAGACGCCTCGAGCTGTCATTTTGGTGGCGGCTCCATGGAATGTGTCCCGTCCAGAGCTGCGTCGCCTCTTTTTTGTGGATTTAGATGCCGATGTCTTGATGTGGAAAGCGCGAGAGTTTGTCGTAGTGCATTCGCATGATGATAAGCTTGTGCCTTTTGAACATGGAGAGAAGCTCGCAACTCAGCTAAAAGCGCGTTTAGTGGCGACAGAGGGAAACGGCCATTTTATGGATCAGGAATATCCTATACTGCTTGAGACGATTGAAGAGATTGCCAAACGACCGTTCGAGTTTGTTCCTGGAATGAGCCTGGAAGATGATTATAAGGATATCCAGACATTATCCTAGTTAATAATGATAGGTTTTTCCGGCAAGAATCGTTCCTGCGCGATAAAGCTGCTCTAATAAAAGGACAAAAGCCATTTCATGCGTGAATGTCATAGGAGATAAAGAGAGGGTTGCGTCCGCATATGTCAGAAGCGACCGATCAAATCCAAATGGGCCCGCAATCACAAAGATGAGATCTCGTTGTCCTTGTTCGCTCCATTTTGTAAGTGATTTGGCAAAATCAAGTGAATCCAATGTACGACCTGTTTCACTCAAAATGAGGGTATAAGCTCCCGTTTTTTTGAGATGTTCGGCACTCAGTTCTTTTACTTCGACAAGCTCTAGTTTTGCGTATAGAGAGAGTCTTTTAAGAAATTCCAATGAAAGTTCTTTTAATGGACCTTTTTTAAGCGCTCCAACCTGGATGATTTTTATGCGAAACATAGTGAAAATATCCTAACATGATTTATTCACATCCCTGTGGAAGCTTTTCCGGGAAAGCTCTCTTGACACCTTTTCTTTCATCAATTAAACTGCCGTTGCTATTTATAAAACTAGTTTTTCTTGAAGAGATCTTTCCCCCCCAAATCATTTCTTGGAGCCAGAGCAGAATCTTAATAGGATTACACTCTGGTTCGAAGAATACTGTTGTTTCTTGAATCAACCAGAACAGAACTTTCACAATTGAAGAAGGGTAGTAAGTAGAAATTTAACAATCGTAATTCGATCAGGTGATCGAATAGGGTAGTAAGTAGAAATTTAACAATCGTAATTCGATCAGGTGATCGAATGTAGAAGCGGTTGTAGAGCATCATTAAGGGCATACGGAGGATGGCTCGACAGAATGTGCCGACGAAGGACGTAGCAGTCTGCGAAAAGCTTCGGGGAGGTGACAAGCAACCTTTGATCCGGAGATATCCGAATAGGGCAACCTCGTGTGGGTAATACCACATGGTCCTGTACCGAATACATAGGTACATGGAAGGGAACCTGGGGAAGTGAAACATCTCAGTACCCAGTGGAAAAGAAAAAGAATTATTCACTTTACGTTTTCACCCACAAAGCACGTTGGGTGGGAACGAAAAGTGAATCCATTCCCTCAGTAGCGGCGAGCGAAAGGGGAACAGTCCAAACCTCTATCATGAAGTTGTTGTGAACATGGAGACACTTGTGTCTGTGTGTAAGCGGTGACGAAAAGTGGAAGCTGTTGTGATAGATAGGTGTTGTAAGGCTTTATGTCCGTTTTCTTTCAAAAACGGGTGATGAAATGACGATTTATAGAAGAATCTGCTGGAACGCAGAACCAAAGAAGGTGAAAGTCCTGTAAGCAAAATATTTCGTCTCATCATATTGAAGAACCTTGAGTACTACGGGACTCGTGAAATCCTGTAGGAACCAGCCGGGACTATCTGGCAAGACTAAATACACATTCTGATCGATAGTGAACTAGTACCGTGAGGGAAAGCTGAAAAGCACCCCGGAAGGGGAATGAAATAGTATCTGAAACCGTATGCTTACAAGGAGTGGGAGTCTGGATTCGTCCGGATGACCGCATTCCTATTGAAGAATGAGCCAACGAGTGTGATGTGCGTCGCTTGCTTAAGTCCTCCGGGACGAAGCCATAGTGAAAGCGAGCGTTAACCCGCGTAATCTAATTTATTAGAGAGTGGCGCGCACACGACCCGAAACCGGGTGACCTATCCATGTGCAGGGTGAAGCGGGTGTAACAACCCGTGGAGGCCCGAACCCACGACCTGTGCAAAAGTCCGGGATGACATGTGGATAGCGGAGAAATTCCAATCGAACTCGGTAATAGCTGGTTCTCCCCGAAATAGCTTT
>CAYHDB010000052.1:0-3877 GCA_964355335.1 uncultured Candidatus Saccharibacteria bacterium | reverse complement strand
GGCGAGTCTGTTTTCTAGTGCCTCGATGATTTACTCCACAGCGTCGTTCACCATCAGTGAAATTTCGAGTGCGTCTTCAATGCAAGCAGAGGGAGCCTTTGATTCAATAAACTCTCCTGCCATTACGTAGTCTTGGACAAGATTAACTGCAAAAAGCGTATAGCGCGCAACTGAAGTTAATCCCCAATTCCATCTGCCATCAGGGTATACCCCTTCGGCAACAGCTTCTGCGCCTAATTGCGCATACTTATTGCGAACGCTAACTATATTTTTACCCTTTTTGTCATCGTATGTTGAAGCGACAATTTCTCCTGTTTTTTCAACATAGACCAAGAGTCCTGCAATTTCTTTATCCTCGCTTTTAAACCTCTCTAACAACTGCTGTACTTTTTGATTGTTTGGCATATTGATTGAATTTAATTTTTTAAATCTTTAGTAATCTCGACCACCTATTATTACTTAATCCAATTATATCAAAATTATACCATAAAACGCAATCAATGTTATAATTTTGAAATTCCCATGGACTACCAACTGGAAAAAGACTTACCCACAAATAAAGTTCATTACTTCTTTTCGATTCTTGGCCCACGATTTGAGGTAGTCAATGAACTCATGGCCGACTCATTGAGTCGGCGTTTTGGAAATGAATACAAGCCCATTTACATTTTCTCTAGCCATCCGAACAAGTATTTTAGAAAAGAAAACTATATCGTGCTAAATAAGCGCGCCGATTCTGTGGAAAAAGAATTAAGAGAGAAAGTTGTTTACCTCCAAGAATACGAAGACTTGAACGAAGAGTTTTCCAAGTCACCCTTGGTAAAGAAAATTTCTGAGCAATTATTTGCAAAGCAAAAGCATGTACCCGTTTACTCTTTTACAACATCATTTCTCAAGCTATCTGATCCGCGTTGGTTAGTTTTAGGTCCGTCGCCAGAAATTTCAACCCTTTATGACAATAAGATTGAGCATTACAAATTATTTAAGAAACTTGGGTTACCAAGAAACAATGCTCGTATTTTTCAAAATAAAGATGAGTTGCTAACGAAAAATCACACATACCCTGGCTACATTACCGCCTCATACACGTCTGGCGGAAACGAAGGCGGGTTAATTTATAGTAAGGAAATGTTGAACAATTTTCTTTCAGGACTTCGAGATGTAAATAGTAGAGGTCAATTTCTTGTCGCTCAGATTTTCGAGCATATTGTCGCTATGCCAAATGTTAACGCTATTGTGACCGACAGAAACAAAACCAGTGTCTTGGTTATCTCTGACCAAATAATGCGCGGTACACGATATCTAGGTAATGTGTATCCTACTTCAATATCGCAAAAACACATCACACAAATAAGAGAAATTACCACAAAGATTGGAAATTTTCTTTCTCGAAAAGGTTATCGCGGACTTTTTGGTTGTGATTTTCTTATAAATGATAAGGGTCGGCTTGTGGTTGTAGATTTAAATCCAAGAAGACAAGGCGGGTATGTATGCAACACTTTAGCTCTGAAAGCCATCGGAGTTAATCTCACTGATATTGAATTAAGCTGTGTTATAGGAGATACACCTTCCATTGATCTTGCCTATGGAAAAATCCAATACCCAGTTGCTTGGGCGCACTCAAAAATAAAACCTTATGACCCTGGACAGAGAATTGTTAGAGAAAACAAAAAAGGCGGCATTCGAGATATTTTCGATAAGAAATCAGGGAATTACTTCGGGACTTTTTACGAAAAAGATTCAATTTTTATTGATGGATACATTGGCTATGCGGTAGCGGTCGGAAGAAACCGAAAAAAAGTTTATGAGTCAGTACTGGGCACTGCCGACAAGCAACTTAAAGATACTCTTGTATAATCGCCATCCTCATATAAAGACCTAGCTCGCTTTGTTCAAAATACTTTGCAAACTTTGTTTCATCAACATCTCTTGATATTTCATCTTCGCGGGGCAAGGGATTGAGGATGATGGTTTTTGATTTCAAAGAAGTGAGAATCTTTTTGCCTACTCTGTATTTCTTTCTTACCCCAGCAGAAACAGGGGGGCTTTTGGACGGAAATCCTGCCACATACACAACATCGGCATTTTTTATATCCATATTTTCCGATCTTAGTATTATATTTTTATGATTTTTCTTCTCAAAGAATTCCACATATTGCTTTGGAATTTGTAATTCACGAGGAGAAACCAAGGAGACCGTAATATTTTTGAAGTTAGCCAATCCCATAAGCAGGGAGTGTGCGCTTCTCATGTCTCGCAAATTTCCAACAATCGAGATATGCAAATTGTCCAATCTGCCAACGATATTTTTAATAGCCATTAAATCGATAAGTGTTTGAGTAGGGTGCTCATCGGAACCATTGCCACAATTTATTAAAGGTTTTTGTGTGTAAGACTGTAATTTTGAAAAAATATTTGAATCGGGGTGACGAATGCAAAATATATCCGCATAGCTGTTCAGTACACGCATTGTGTCGTCTATGCTTTCCGGAGAAGACATTACTTCAGTAAATCTAGTTTCTTTTATAGTAAAAACATTTCCGCCCAATCTGTAAGTTGCTGTCTGGAAACCTATCTGTGTCCTTGTTGATTCCTGAAAAAATAAAAGTCCCAAAATAAAAGGCGGGAGGGCGTGTTTTGCAACACGCTCCTCCCGCAGTTCGTTAGCGCAGTTAATCAACCGCTCGATCTCAGCGCGGCTTACGTCCTCCATGCTTATGAGGTTTTTGTTTGCTTTTGCCATGATCGGTTGGTTAAATCGCCGCTCAACGGAACATAGAACTCCGAATCGGTGGGAAATGCGACGGTGTTGTGGTGACAAGGTACACATCGTGGCCCAGGCTTGAGACCCGTACCGCTTTCGTCGCAAATTCTCAGCGTCTCGGCATAGACTCTTCGCATCTCCTCCACCGTCGCCGGTGGCTTCTTGCCCATCGGAGTAGTGAAGTCCGGACGGAAAGGACTCAAGACCGGAATGCAGCCGCGCTCGACGAGTGCACGCACGCCCTCCAAGGTGCTTTCGATTGGCTCGATTGCTTCCCCGAAAACCATGAGCGATTGTACGAAGCCGATTCCGAAGGCTTTCACCGCCTCCCCGATGTAGCTCAGGTAGTGTTCCCGCCCAAGCTGTCGAGACTTATTCGGTGTGATACGTCGCGCCCGATCGGTGTTCCATATCTCGACGTTTATTGAGAGCGCGTTTACACCAACCGAGCGGAGCCACGCCGGATAGCCCATGTCGTGCCTTGCGGGCATCATCACATCAACCGGAATTGGCGAGTTCTGCGCGATAAACGCATACACGTCGTCAATCCACGGTTCGTCCTCCTGTCGCGGCGTGCCACCGCTAATGAGTACGTGCCGGGCGGGAGAAAGCGAGTCGTCCTTTGCCAGCTCCACGACTCGAAGAAGTTCTTCTTTCTGCTTCTTCTTGTATCGCTTTTCGTAGGGCAGGTTGCAGAAGGTGCAAACCCATGCGCAACCCTCGATCGGCGAAATCCGGCATCGATCGGTGTGAGTAACACCGATGTTTGTGTACGGATACTCGACGCCATTGTCGCTGTACGTTGTGTGGTGGTACGCAGGAACCGGAATCACTGAAACCGGAAATCGCACGCCTCTCCACACAATCACGAACTCGCCGTCGAAAACGAATCTTGCCTCCGTTGTCTTGGTGAAAGCCTCGATGAACGGAGCGTTGATGTAGTTACCGCTTGCTGTGAACAAGCAAATACCGCTCGTCGAGGCGTACTCACTGAGACTCATGGGGCCCCTGAACCTTTCGGTCCAGACCCGTTCTGCTTCCGCTTCAATCTGTAACCCCTGTGCAAGGAGGTACAGCTTGAGTTCTTGTTCCGTTGTGAAAGAGCTCATCGCT
>CAYHDB010000051.1:0-4097 GCA_964355335.1 uncultured Candidatus Saccharibacteria bacterium | reverse complement strand
CCTCCGCGGACTTTCGAGTTGATTCGTTGAATGTTAAAAACGTTGATTTTGATGGACTCGCCAAACAGAGAACTCATGCGAGCCTCGGCGTAATTATCGCTGGTAATAATATTTGGAGGATTCTGTGCAAACTCGGCAATTCCGCGAAAAACGTACTTCGAGCTTTGCGGGTTGGAAAAATCATCGACGAGCTTATTGTAGATTGTCGTACCCGGAGCCAACACAAAAAAGTTTTTGATGCCCTTGGCCAAGTACAGATAGGCAACGAACGCGCCCATGAGCCGTGTCTTTCCGACACCTGTGGCCAGAGAAAACGTCACTGACGGAAAGTCACGCTCGAAGCTGCTACACGTCGGATACTTTTCTCGGATGGCTTTCAGTCCAGCCGCAACATCTTCATCCTTTCCCAATTCCAACATGTCCGCGATCTCGGACAAAATGGCGAGGCTATCGGCTTGCGGTTGGCGCAACGAAAGACGGTTCTTTATTGTTTGGGCGACGTTATTCATATTTATTCTTCAGCGATATCCTGATCCTCCGCGATTTCCTCCGTAGTCTTGATGATGTTCAGATCGTAATTTTCCTTCCCAAACTCACATCGCCCCAAAATCATCTGCGGAATTTTCTTCAGGGTAATGTTCGTGTATTTCTTCTCGCACTCAGGAGCGAAAGACTTCGCACATATCAATAAACTTTCTCCGTCCAGCATCTCACTATGTATCTTATTCATCTGTTCGACGGTCATAAAGGCCGTTGTCACAAAGATGAAATCCGTTTCCGTCGATCCTCCGTGTTTCCAATACACTTCTTCGTTTGGCGAAAACCCAAACCCCTCATGCTTACACATTGCCGCCGCAAGCATATTCGCATTGTACTGTTCGTCAATAATCCAACGATCGTAGCGGTCTTTTTTGAGCAGGCTTGGGGCAAGATTGTAAAATTTAAATCCACCGCCACCTTTCCAGTCAAGAACTTCCGACAGAGCTAATCCGTCCTTGCCATCAACAACTTTTTTTAAGCGCGGCAGGCAATGAGTATCGGCATGGCTGCCAAATTCGATGCCAATATATTTCCTGCCCATCTTATGGGCAACCGCGGATGTTGTGCCAGACCCTAGAAAACTGTCCAAAACCCAGTCATCGGTATTTGAACCAATTTCTAAGATTTGCCTAATCAGCCGTTCTGGTTTTGGAGTATCAAATACATTGTCAGGAAAAAGGACATTCATCTCTTTTTTTGCTTCTTGCGTATGTCCGACATCCTCATAAGACCAGATCGTTTGTGGCACAACACCTTCCCGCACATCGGTCAAAAATCGTTTAAAACGCGGTTGGTTGTTTCCATTTACTCCCCACCAAATTCTCCCCTCATTCTCAAATTGGATAAACTTTTCTTTTGAGATTGTCCAGTATCTACCAGGGGGTGGTCCCGAAATTTCACGACCGCTCGGTGAAACAACTGGATAGGTACCTAATGAGTAGTGATTCCTTGCAGACAAGTCACTTGACGTCCAAACACCACGGTGATCATTATCCGGATTTTTGTATGTTGAATCGGATTTTTCGTTTCTAGGGAGCAAATTAATTCTAAACTTCTGTTTATTTTTTGCGTAACAAAGGATATGATCGTGAGAATCTGATAAATGAACGGCTGTGCTATTTGGAGAAAACCGCTTGTGCCAAATTATGTTAGCCACAAAATTATTCCGACCAAAAACCTCATCACAAAGAACCTTAAGATAGTGGCATTCGTCGTCGTCGATTGAAATCCAAATACTTCCATCAGACGGATGTAATAACTCTTTTAAAATTTCCAAACGAGGTTTCATCAAACTCAACCACGTTGAATGCTCCAGATTATCGTCATAATGATCAAATGCACTACCGGTGTTGTACGGCGGATCGATATAGATACACTTTATCTTTCCAGCAAAATCCTGCTCAAGTGCTCTGAGCGCGAGAAGGTTGTCGCCGTGGATGAGCATGTTTTCTAACTTTGGATCACCGTAGGATTTGGTGGGGTCTTCAATCAGAATACGGGGTTCGAGGTTCAGTTCCTCGTCCTTACCGATCCATGTCAGTTCAAGTTTTTGTTTATTGCTCATACAATAGTCATTTTAGGAGCCTTGTCTCCATCCCAGTCAATTTCTAAATTAACCTCATCCACTTGACCGCTTTCCTGGTACATCCTAACAAGGATTTTTGACCTACCCACACATACATAAGAGAGGTTGTCCACGTCTTTACCTGCACCGATAGAGAATTGTGCCAATGGTTCACCGAGACGTGAGTCAGAAGAGTAAGACAGGACGTCTAGGTAGACAGTTTGATTGGGATGAATGTCTCGCGCGTAATCCTTAACTATTTGGCTATGAGTCCAAATAAGTGGAACCGAGAAGAAATCATTCCGTTCCTCTCCCTCAAAAACAATTTCCTCTAAGAAGGCCTCGGTGGATTTGGCAATAAACTTTCCACCATTTTTTATGATTAATCTTCCGACATGGTGATCCACTTGATAATCAGGATCATGCGTCTCATTTGCCTGATCAACGACGCTGACACCCAAAACCTTTAACTTACTATTTTTGGGTTTGTTATTTAGCCAATTTACAATCCACGGCGTCGCCAAGGCGATGGCGACTGCAAAAAGCGTGATCGACGGTAGCCAACTATCCGGAAGTAAGTACCAAGGGTTCTGGGCTTGGTGATGAAACACGTTATAAGCATGGAAGGAATCTCGCATAATTCAAATGACCTTCCACCGAATAGCAGAAAGCTGCTCACTGGACGCTTTCTGTTTCGATTGATTGACATCGCTCAATTTTTTCAATTGGAATGACCACGCTTAAAAATTCCGTATGAATGGCCATAGCGTAAACATGATTTACACGACAATCTTATCAGTTCGAACCCCATCCGCCTACCCATTTGAAACAAAGAAAAAATCCCAGCGAACGCTGAGATTTTTTCTGGCTCGGCGTATGGGTAGTGAACTCAGTTTTGGGTAACCTTTGGAAAGGTCTTCAGCTAGCAACATGAGACACGTGGTTCTGATCGATTTTGCCATTTCTGTTTTAAATAAAGCATGCTTTGGATAACAGCCACGCCTTGAAGCACTGCGCCTAAAGAGTGTCGATGCTGGACAAGGATACGACATTTTTGGACCCAAACCACATCCCCGCTTTTGCTATAACTTCAACGGACGGATCATGAAAAAAGACCGCAAGCTGCTCCTTTGAACGCGTGCAACACACGTAGAATATTTTCCGTGTTCGCTCTAGAACACTCTGTGTTCCTGATTCCAAAAAAAGGTTCTCAAAATTGTATTCATTCCACTTTCCGTTGTCTAAAATGATAAACACGTGATCGAATTCAGCTCCCTTGGTCTTGTGCTGCGTAGAAAACGGGGTTTTACCCTCCAAGTAATCGTATAATTTTTGGAATTCACTGAATTTAACTGCCTTCACGCGGTCATACAAATACTCGTTTTCAATCTTGAAGCGAGTAATATTATCTTCGAACAAGCAGATACCCTTTTCGTCAGCGAGACGGATTATCTCTTCGATGGTCTTGTCGCCGACACTCGTCAGCTCGGTAATACTGCTTCGTAAATTTAACTTGGTTTCAACACTAGAAATCCGGAAGTCGGTGGCTCTGAGAAACTCATTGAATTGCTTGTTTTGGTAGAGCGAAATGTTGTTTTGAATTTTGAAGAGGTGCCTTATTAGATCATCCCTTTTTGAATTCTTTTTATTCTCATCGTCTTCATCCTGTTTCTTATCATCCAACAGCTGATCCTTATCAGCATAGATCTTTCTGAAATCGGAAAAAGGATATTCACGAGCTTTTCCGTAAAGTTCCGGGTTTTCTGCGAGGAATTTCCCGATCATGGTTTCCGGTTTAATCTGTAAATTCACGAGGTCGATCACTTCACCAAAAGTCAAGGTTTCTGCTATCGCAATATTTTTCTCTTTTATTTCTTTTACTATCTTGCCCTTCAATTCTAAAATTCTCTCTTTATCGTATATATCCATCAGAATCCTAAATCCAGCCTTGTCCGCTATCAAATTGT
The DNA here is from genome assembly GCA_964355335.1 of uncultured Candidatus Saccharibacteria bacterium. GTDB lineage: Bacteria > Patescibacteriota > Minisyncoccia > Phycocordibacterales > SIBU01 > SIBU01. The sequence goes on along the minus strand of CAYHDB010000051.1, from coordinate 26 downwards.
GAGTCAAATTCAACTCCTTAGTCTCC
>CAYHDB010000050.1:0-4113 GCA_964355335.1 uncultured Candidatus Saccharibacteria bacterium | reverse complement strand
TCCTTGTCGGTAACCGAGCATTTTCCTGCCAAACGGTTTTTGAAATCCATGACAAGGAAAGCAAGGATAAATGTGACGCTCTCGCATCGGGAGTACGTTACAGCAATATCGCCAAACGTCTCGGATATAAAAAGGATCTTCCGGGCATCGGAGTGCATCTTTCATTCAAGGAGATAAACAGCAAGAAAAATATTAAGTTTCTGAAACCAAAAATATATTTCATCCAGCTTGGCTTTGAAGCCAAACTACACAGCCTGAAAATTATCGAAATCTTGAGAAAGGAGAAAATCCCGATGTATCAAGCAATCTCCCGCGACAAGCTATCTTCACAGCTCGGCATGGCGGAAACTATGAAAATCCCCTACACAATAATCATGGGCCAGAAGGAGGCCATAGAAAATACAGTGATTGTGAGAGATATGGGAAGCAGGTCACAGGAGACTGTTAAAATTGGTGATTTGCCGAAATATCTAAAAAAGCTTTGAATTTCTAATTTTTAATTGCTGTTTTTTATAATTGATACTGTTATACTACTCGTATGCAACCTGAAGGAATACCCAACAACACGACATCCGAGGAGTCACAGGAGAAAATCCCGGTAAGCTTGGAGCGAGATGAATTTTTTTGCGACTTTTGGAAGGCCGTAAAAGAGGATGCGAGCGAGAACGAGCACGCGAAAGCTTTCATTCAGAGGGTTACCGCACTTACTGAGACGACGAAACGATTTCACACTGAGATAAAGGAGGGGGATGACGAGAGCTTGAAAAAAGAGCTTCGTAAAATCTCTAAAATTATTTCGGATTTGAGCGAGGAAATATGTTCGTATGTTGATTCAGAATTGTTTACGGGAAGGACACGCGAGTTTCATTTTAGAGAAGGATCGGAAGTTACTTCCATACCTCAGAACGACTACGCCATAAAAATACTTTGCCTCCCTCAAGCTTTTCAGAAAGTTATTGATGCGCTTGAATTACGCAAGAGATATAAGGAGGAGTTATCTATTGTTGCTCCAATGGTAGGCGACCGTTTTGATATGGACTATATGCTCAGTTTATCTGACAATCACAGGGTCACTGTATCAAAACTTATTAAATGGGGCGTTCGTTCGGGAAAAAAGGTATACGCTCACGCAGTGGTGGAAACTACAAGTTAATGGGCGGCTTTACTCCTTAATCCCCAATACCCATGCGAATGAGTCTCTTGAGTATTTCAATTACACCTGAGACGGTATCCGAGTATCCTCCACTGGAAAGGATGTAGATGTCCCAACTTGCGAAAAAAGTCTTTTATGTTAGTATAGTGCGACTACTTGTCCCGTTAAAAATTACCTTAATTTGGCGGAAAATCTGCCTATACGGGACACGAAATAACAAGAGTTTAATAATCGACTTTTTATCATATAATTTTTAATCGGGATGGCAACAAACGTAGAAGTCACAAAGACAGGAACAGAGAACAGTATGGGCGTCCTACGACGTTTTACCAAGCGTGTTCAGGGTTCGGGCATTCTTCCCCGAGTTCGCTCACTTCGATACAAGGACCGCAATCTTTCAACATACAAACGCAAGGTAGCTACCTTAAAAAAGCTCAATCGAAGAATAGAAGTGGACGCTCTCATCAAGCTCGGTAAGATGCAGGAAAAGACCACGAGATAACTTTAAGCTTAAAGTGAAAAGCTAGAAAATGATTAAGAAAGAGGATTTAAACAACTTTTCAATAACAAACACCACTTCAGGCAAGCTTCCAAGCTTGCCTTTTGTGTCGATGAAGGATGCGATATTAGGCAAGAAATATGAACTTTCGGTTGTATTTGTTTCGCGAGAAAAAATCAAGAAGTTGAATCTTATCCATCGAGGTAAAAACAAGCCGACAGACATCCTAAGTTTTCCACTTTCCAAGACTTCTGGAGAGATTTTCATAAATCTTGACGAGACAAAAAAAGAAGCGAAAAAATTTGAGCGAGAATTCGAAAACTTTGTAGGTTTCCTATTTATCCACGGTTTGGTTCATTTGGAGGGATTCGATCATGGTAGTAGAATGGAGGAACGAGAGAGAAAGTTTAGAGCAATATTTAAAATCTAACCTAGGTTTTCTATTTGTACCATTAGTACAATTCGTATATTAGTATCGATACCAATATACAAATCTACTAATTATACTAATGGGGAATAATTTTGTTCTCTCAGCTTTATTGTGATGTCACGAAACATATCAGTCGGAATAGACATCGGGTCCTACCAGATAAAAGTAGTGGTTGCTGAAACCGTGAAAGAAAAGGAACGGGTTGCTCCGAAAATTATCGGCATCGGTTATGCCGAGTCACGCGGTCTCCGACACGGCTACATACTCAATCAGGAAGAAGTCACGTCCAGTCTAAAAGATGCTCTAGAGCAGGCCGAGAAAGCATCCGGTGTAAAAATAAAGAACGCTTTCGTTTCAATCGGAGGTGTTGGACTTTCCGCTATCACCTCGACGGGTACTGCGGTCATTACTCGTGCAGACTATGAGATTACCGATTTGGACATCGAGAAGGCCACCGCTTCCAGCCAATCAGAAATACCAAAGCCTCTAGCCGTAAACAGAAAAATCCTTCATTCTGTGCCCATCCAATTCAAAGTTGATGGCGTCGCAGTGTACGGTAAACCCCTGGGCATGAAAGGTACCAAGCTTGAAGTCAAAACGCTTTTTATTTCCTGCCTTGAAAATCATTTCAATGACCTCATAGAAACTCTTGGTGATGCTGGTATTGAAGTCGAAGATGTGGTCGCGGCACCTATCGCTGCCTCCTTGGTCACTCTTTCGAAAACGCAGAAAATTGCAGGATGTGTACTTGCAAATATTGGTTCTGAAACAGTTTCCATCGCCGTTTTTGAAAACAGCGTGCCGATTTCTCTCGAAGTCTTTCCTCTGGGTGGTAACGATATCACCAACGACATCGCGTTGGGATTGAAAATCCCGCTCGAAGAAGCTGAGGACCTAAAACGTGGCACGATTGTGGGAGTTGATTATCCTAGAAAAAAGGTAGACGAGATAATTTCCGCCCGCCTGACCGACATATTCGACCTGATTGAGGCTCATCTGAAAAAAATCGGAAGAAACGGTCTCTTGCCGGCTGGAATTGTATTGACCGGAGGTGGTTCAGGTGTAGATATGATAAGCGACCTTGCGAAATCGTCGTTGAGACTTCCTTCACGTATCGCATCCACAAGCTTCAGTGTAAACGGCGCGGGACAAATCAAAGATGCGTCATGGTCCGTAGCGATGGGACTTTGTATCTTGGGACTTAGCGAAGAAGACCAAGGATTGAATGGTATTAAAATAGCAAAAAAAGCCAGTGGGAATGTGGTGGGGTGGCTGAAGCAATTTCTACCTTAGGAAAGGTAGAAATTGCGGAATAAAGAATTACGATTCAAGAATATAGAATAAGAAAAACCCGTTGCAACTATTGTGCGACGGGGATATTTTGTACTTGCTGGTTCGCAAACAGTGACTTGGTCACCGTGCCTGTTTTAAGGCAAATCATGATGCCGTCGCCCTTTTGGACTTCGAGCTCCCCCTCGAAAACAGTTTTGGAGAAAAATTTCTTGGACAGAGCATCGATGATGCCGGATGGAGCGACGAAATGTGTCACAGCAACAATCACATCTAATCCACCACTTTTCGCGATGACCTCATCCATTTGATGCTGTCCATCTCCAAACTCGGCCAAACCAAGAGCAAACACCTCCTCAATTTCCACCTGCAATTGCTTGGCCAGAATCTTCGCGCTTTGCGTTGCTCGTAGATGAGGAGATGTGAGGACTCGCACTTTGTGCCCGGATTTGATTATTCCCTTCAAGCGCTCGGACAATCGTTCGATTTGGGCGACCCCTTCCGAATTCAACTTCTCTGGCATGCGATCATACTCACCGTGTCGAACAGCTATGACCTGTTTCAGTTTACGTTTTGATTTTAAACTCACGACTACTCCTTTCTTTGGGTTTTGTTCTTCGGCTAATGCTATTTTTCACAACTTTGTCCAACGTTTCAATCCAAAACCTAGCACAAATATACCTGATGTCAACCCTTGTATTTATTTTGACACTTCTGCTATGATAACCGCATAACAAACTG
>CAYHDB010000049.1:0-4135 GCA_964355335.1 uncultured Candidatus Saccharibacteria bacterium | reverse complement strand
TATCTGCGGAACCATCAATCAGTTGGTGGCTAACCCAGCGAGACTTTCTTGTCCTAGTATCTAGATACGAACATACGAAATGGAGAAAATATACGAACAAATACGAAAAATGGATACGAAAATTTTAGACATGAATACACGAAAAAATACGAAATGGGAAAAAAGAAAAGTAGCATTTTTCGTATATGTTCGTATGTCTGTATTGTTCGTATTTTCGTATTTACCTGCTTCGGTTTTTGGAGCCATTGCCACTAGGCCACCGACAAACCTCACTGAGTTTGTGAACAACTTTATGGGTATTTTAAATTACGTATTGCCGTTTGTCGCGGCTTTCGGTTTTTTTGGTTTTATTACGGGAGTTTTGAAATATGTGAATGCCGGTGGGGATGAGGAGCGATTGAGCCAGTCCAAACAGCTTATGGTCTACGGCCTTTTGGGTATGTTTATTATGTTCACGTTTTGGGGTATCGCCAGACTTTTGTCCAATTCGTATTTGACGGTGGGAATATAGAAAGTTTAAAAATTAAAGCTAAAAAGTAAAAGCATTAGAGGTTCAACCTTAAATCTGAAGAAAGGTTGAACCTCGGATACAAATAATATGAATAAATTAAAGAAATTGAAGGAGGGGTGGGGAAGTTGTGTGGTTATTTTTTCGATACTTGTCTCGATTTGTTTTGTTTCGCTAGCTTCAGCGCAAACGCCTCCTTATACGAAGTTTCTTGGTTATGACGATAGTGGAAGGGCAATGTACGGATTAGAAGTGTCCGCTGGTGGCGCCACGGCTCAATTTGGAAGAACCTCGAGCTTTTCCATAACACCTAATGGCTCGGTAAGCAATATAGGTAGTTTGATCGGTGTGCTCCAGAGTATTGTCGATGCCGTCATCCCATTCCTTATAGGTCTTGCGATTTTGCTTATTATTTACGGTATTCTCGGGTTTATTGCAAAGACTGCGGACGAGGAGAAAAGGGCGGAGGCTAAAAACTTTATAATCTGGGGGATTATCGGTGTGTTTGTGATGGTCTCAATCTGGGGTTTGGTCAATATCCTTGTCGGCACTTTTGGACTTGGCGCAATAAATAATCCGAATATTGTTAGGGACACATACGGCAAGGCTTACAATGCCCTTACCGGCGCGGAGATTGTAGATCCTAGTTCGGTTTTGAATACCGAACCAAAAGATGTTATTGATCTGATAACCCGTATGAATGTCATCGGAAGTCGCCTAATTCCGTTCTTCTTTGCTATTGCTTTTCTTATTCTTATTTACGGGATTGTCAATTATATTCGTCAGGGAGACAACGAAGAGAAGCGCGCCGAAGGTAGGATGTTCATCATCTGGGGTATTGTCAGTATTTTTGTCATGCTCTCTATCTGGGGTCTGGTCAATATTTTGATTGGCACGTTTGGACTTACAAATACTATGCCGACTCCGACTCAATTGCCAACTCTTTAAATTCTTGAATAACAAAAAACTCACCGTTTCCGGTGAGTTTTTTGTTGTGTTATTCATAATTCTTAATTCTTGATTCCCGCCTCCTTGGCGGGTCCCGGAGAGGCGACTATTTTCTCGCCCTTCCTCCTCCTCCTGTTCTTGGCAACTCCGGTACAGCAGGAGCTTCTGTGGCTTCCACAACACTCGCTGTTTGATATGCAACCGTAGTAGATTCCGTATAGGCAGTTGAAGCAGATGTTACGTTGAAGTTGCTATTGGCTTGATTGAGCGCACTACCCTGGTTTGCTCTTGCATTACCCTCGTATGCGCTCGCTCCATTTCTTATACCGGAGGCTGACGGCACAGAGCTTGCTCCTACCGTAGCGACTGCACTAGAGTCGCGAAGAGAACCGCCACTTCTTGCTACGGCATTCGAGGGGGACGAATTGACAGGTGTAGAGGTGAGGGCCCCCGACGATATCACAGAAGCAGTATTGAATGTATTGGCGCCATATGGAGGCACGCCGTTTGCAGGAGCCGATGCTCCTGGGTTGAAGTCGCTTCCGAGAGAGATGATAGGGGAGATAATCAATGCAGTGACAACAAAAACAAGACCAAAGTTAAATTGGATTTTGCCTGACCCCGTTTTAATTTTTGATTTTATGGTAAACATTTTGTCTGTTTGAAATGTGTAAGCAAATATTTTAAAACAATGCGAGGTATTATACCACAATCATATATATAGTCAATACTATTAATCCACATATCCTCTTGTTTTGCAAACTGGTGGCTGTATACTATATGTGTTGAATATTAACAGGTTTTAAAGGTCGTATACAATTATTATCAAAATTATTAATAATATAAGAAGTTAAATGAAAAAATTAATTACTTCTCTTTCAGTCGGTTCTTTGCCTTTCGTGCCTTTTATGGCTTTCGCTGTTACCTCAAGAGCTACAGACGCTTTTTCTCTTATCAAGATTTTGCAGAACATTGTTGATGCCGTTATACCATTTATTATCGGTCTTGGAGTTTTGGTATTTATCTACGGTGTATTCAACTTTGTCACATCAGCCGGTGATGAGGAAGCTCGAGCAGGTGCCAAGCAACTTATCATTTGGGGTATTATCGGTATCTTCGTGATGGTATCTGTATGGGGACTTGTAAACATTCTTGCCGGTACATTCGATTTGAATAAGACTGGTGCCAATGCTCCTGCCACATATCTTGTACCTCCACCTGTAAACTAACCCGTTCTTTACTACCCTATGTCAGCAGCTGCCATTACAGCGGTCAATGATCTTGTAAACAATATTAGCAAGTTCATTCTCACACCGCTTATATACGGAATGTTCGGAATTGCAGCTCTGGTATTCATGTGGGGAGTAAGAGGGTTCATCGGTTCGGCTGACGATGCCGAGGCTCGCGGTAAAGGGGCTCAGCAGATGATATGGGGAATATTGGGGATGGTGGTGATGATTGCCGCTGTTGCCATAAAAAACCTCATTGTCGGAACGGTGAATATACTTTAGTCCAAAAATCAAAACCCCTCCGAGGCTTACCTCGGAGGGGTTTTGATTTGGGGAACCCATGTCAAGGTAATTCCTTGACATAGGACAGCTCTAATTCTCCCTTTAGTAAAGGGAGCACTGACGTCCCCGGCAGGAGGGATTTAAATCCTCCGCTTTACAAGCACCTTCGCAGACGTATCTCTGCAGACTCCGACCTTTAGGAAAGGAGGAATTAGGAGGAGTGGAGAGTTACTTTCATAGAAATTGCCTATGCAGGGATGGAGTGTGCTGTAATGTGGAAATATGCAATAGAAAAAGCGAGGAGTTGACTTGTGGTCAAAACCTCGCTTGTGATTGTGTTTTAACGTGGGACTGGCGTTAGGTACACTTTTACCCCAACCGGAATCTGTCCCTGCGCCCTGAATCTAAGAGTGATTGGACCCGCTCTTGTGGGGATTTTCACTGTCTGTTGGGCGCTACTTTCTATCGGCACTCCGTTGTCGATTTGCACCCAGATTTTCTCTGACGGGTGTTGCTCGACCCACAGGTAGTTCATACCAGCTGGTACGGATACCGATGTCCAATCGCCACCGGGGTTTGCGGTAACGTAGAGTCCTTGGGAGGATGCTACGTTGCGCAAACCTTCGATTCGCTCCACCCTTTTTTCATTCAGGAGCTTCACTTGCGTGAACTCCGCGAACAGGAATACGACCGCTCCGACGAACAGGAGACAGCAAAGGGCAATTACTCCGCCCTCTGTACCGTGTCCGCCGTGACCGCCTGCGGGTGGATGTCCTGCACCACTCGCACTCGATTTACCCGCAATGGCTTTCCAACCGATCACGAGGCCGACTACCAGCAACACTAGGGCCACGATTGACCCTGTGGGTTGCGGTACGTTGTCTTTGGCTGCGTTGATCGCCATTATTGTGACAATGGCGATGAGTACTCCAATCAGGAATTTGCGGACAGGGTCGCTACTCGTGCCCCCTGAACTGCCTGCACCATGTGACATATTTTCCTTTTAGTTGGGTTACTATTTTCCCTTTTTTCCCTTTTTTCCGTCACCCTTGTCAGTGTCACGCCCCATGACACCTTTGATTTCTTCAAGCAAGGCGAAGGCCGTCGCAAGTGCTCCGTCGCCACCTCTGACTTCGATTTGGCGTTTTTCACGGCTCGTCGTTTTGCC
>CAYHDB010000048.1:0-4216 GCA_964355335.1 uncultured Candidatus Saccharibacteria bacterium | reverse complement strand
GAAGATCGGAAGATATTTCTAACAATTTTGTCGTGTGAACTTTTGAGTTTGCGCCAAAGCCCATTACTCCGCGCGTAACTGTCGCGCCCGATAGTCCTTGCTTTTTTGCCTCAAACACAATTGTCTCATAAAGCGGTTGCTGTCCGTGTTTGTCGGACTCACCGATGAATATGCGAAGCAGTCGAGCGTTAGGATTATTTTCCATTTTAAAAGAGTTTAATAATTGCGTTGCCTATGAAAGTTGCTGTCAAGCCGATAAAAACGCTTGCAAGGATGTAAGCTGTCGCATACCAAAACTGTCCGTCACGAAGCAGTCCGACTGTCTCGGCTGAAAAAGCGGAAAAAGTTGTAAACCCGCCCAGCAGTCCAGTTACGAGAAATAGTCGCCACTCTTGTGTCAGATTACCTCTGTCTGTCAAGCCGAAAACCAGTCCGATGAGAAAACAGCCGATAATGTTTACGGTCAGTGTCCCGAACGGAAAAGTTGAGAGAAACTTTGTCTGCATGAATTGAGAAAGTAAATAACGGAGAACACCACCGATAAAACTACCTGTCCCAATTGCTAATATTAATTTCATTACTTGTCTGTCCGTTTATTAGTTGTCGTGTTGTCGTTTTTTACGCTTGCAGGTAACGTCTCGGCAAACAACGCCGTCCCGCCCGACTATCATTCTATAAATGACGGGCGGAATGGAACGAGCACAACTGATTTTCTTACAGAGCTTCGACATGGCCATATTAAATGAGCGAGTGTCGTTGTTTGCCGTGTTAGGCGAAGTTGCCAAAAGTGTACATGTTATCACTTGTATCTTTTTACAATGTCTGCTATGGGAGTACCGGCGGCTAAGAGCTTCGAGGATTCTGTGCCGTAGATCCATTCGTCGAAAAATTTCTTGAGGTCCTTCTTTGAGATCCGCTCGCAGAGTTCCTGGAACTCGGCGAAGTCAATTGTCTTATCATCGAACTCTGCAAGCATAGAACGAATAATCTGAGCAAATACCTTTTCGCTAAGAATTCTCTCCAGTACATAAAGCGACCAGGCTCCCTTTGTGTACGAATGTCTGCCAAGCTCTTTCCTGCCGTACTCGGCAATCGGAGTCTCGAACACCTGCCGATCGTAGTTAGCCCATTGCACAAAGAGAGCGCGGCTCTTTTCCATGTCTTCTTTGAATCTCTGCTCGCCCTCGAATGAGCGAATTGCCAAGGATTCAAAGAACGATGCGAATGCCTCATCAAAATAACGGCAGCGCTTTACGAACGGGGATGGCGTGGCGTTCCACGAATGCCCAATCTCATGGTAGACCTCTCCAATTCTCGCACTGTCCTTAAACGCCGCCGCCGTCTGCAGGAAATAGAAATCCCCGGCCTGCGACCCCCATCCGTCGGGAATCTCGATGACCGTGTATCCCTGGTAACGTTCGGGCCTGCCAAACATTCCGCTGTAGAAGTTGATGACCTTTCTCGATGCTGTCAGCACATGTCTGGCGCCTAAACTATCATCGGATAGATGATAAACCAAGAGTTTGTTCGGGGAGTCACGGAGAACAATGAACTTTGCGACTGCCAGGTCTATCCTCCGCGTAGGAACCTTGCTATGAAAAACAAAGCTTATGCTGTCGGGGCCCACGGAGGAGGAATTGCTCAGCTCTCCGCCGCATACGGCCGTGTAGCCTTTCGGAACCGTGGCAGTAATTTCATAAGTGAACTTTGTGTCGTAAGCGGCAAGGTAACTGGTGTAAGAAGCTTGTGCTAACATCGGATAAGCAAATGCATCCGGACGGAAGAGTGAATATGTTTCATCGATTCTATCCTTCACGTAGGCCATCACTTCAGGATAGCCGAAGATGTATCCTTCATAGCTGACTATCACCGTTAGGGTATCGTTTGGTAGCAATGATTTGGAAAGCTTGACCACGACGGCACTGGCCTGAAGGGATGGTTCATCGGAAAGCTGCACTATCTTCTGGTCAAACGGCAGGGGGCTGCCTAGCGCGTCAGTGATATGTTGGACAGAAAGCAAGCGATACAAAAGGAGAGGTATTTCTTGATGGGAAGACTGCGTGACATTTCGGATTGTGAGAGCAGCATCCACGTGAACGCGATGTTCCTTGAGGAGAAACTTCACGTTCAGCCCATAGTGCGTTACTTTTGGAAGATCAAGTTCCCCTGTCTGAGCCATCAAAAGAATATCTGCATTAAATAGAATGATTAGCAGAATCGTTTTCATATTGTAGTGTCTCCTTTTGGCAATTTTCGCCTAACGTTCTCGAAAAGCACGCAACGGCACGCTCAACGCTTTTCTATAACTGTGCGTGCCGTTGAGAGAGTACAATTTGATTGAGCGAGCGTCGGCATGTATGTGAGCCTTTACAAACGAATCGAACGTCGTGCTTTTTCGTTGTTAGGCGCTGTGCCCACTGCTAAAGTAGCCACACTTGAAGCCAATCAGTAATAAGATGAGAGCGACCGTATAGATGACTAACATGGCAAGAAAAACAAAGAGCAATAGCCGAGAGATCGATGCCTTTCGCCATCTTTGCTCCTTCTTCCACTTTGATGGATCGCTCTGCAAATCTGGCACGTACTTCTTGGGTACTTTCCAAGGAAAAGAAAGGTCGACGCCGTCGATGGTAGTCTCATAAAATCCCAATTCTTTATCCAGGAGTGTTTTCTGAACCATCATCTCAACAAAGGATTCCCGCTGAGACTTGAAAATGAGAAGAGTGACAATTGTAAATGCAAATCCGAGCACAGCTAGAACTATGAGGATCAACCCTGTGGTTGGACTTGGTTCGCCACCTCTTGTGATTGTGAAGCCTCCAGCTATTATTACACCGTTCACTGCCAGGAAAAGCCTGACGCCGTTCCACACATCAGCGTGCAATTGCCGAATATTCACCATCGCTTCCCGCCAAATGTCAATCGCGTTCTTAGGAAGTTTGTTAGCCCAAGTCTTGAAATCTGATCTCGATTCATTGGTCATGCTGACCTCTCTATGATAATTGTTGGGCATTGCGCCTAACTACTTGAATTACGACCCATGTCGTTATTACTCCCAATTTCTGATGGCTATACGACATATGTCGTTTATTTCGTTTTTAATTGCAATGCTTGGTCTAAAGGATTTACAATTTTTCCAAGCGACTTTTTACTGACATGAGTATATATCTCAGTAGTTTTACTGCTGCTATGTCCAAGCAACTCTTGAATGTATCGTAAATCCACGCCACTTTCAAGCAGATGCGTTGCAAAACTATGTCTCAATCCGTGAAGTGAAATTGTTTTTCTTATTCTGGCTCGTTTTACCGCCCGTTCAAATACATGTTGAATGCTTCTTTCCGAAAGATGCTCTCGTTCTCCTTGTCCCTCAAATAAGAATTCTTTGGGCTTATACTTTTTGTAATATTCGCGCAAGGCATTCAGCGCAGCATCTGAAAGTAATGTATAACGATCCTTTTTGCCTTTTGCGCCGTGCAGATGAATCATTTTTCTCTGTCCGTCAATGTCTGAAATTTTTAAACGTACGCTTTCACCTACGCGCAGTCCAGCGGAGTAGATTAACATCAGCAATGTTTTATGCTTAAGATTGTCAACGCACGAAAATATTTTCAGTACTTCTTCTTGGCTCAATACATTTGGAAGTTTTTTTTCTTTCTGTGGACGTGGAATATTTCCAATAATGAATGACATTTTATATAATTCAACGTACAAAAATCTCAATGCGTTAAACACTTGATTTACAGTTGATGTGGCAAGTTTTTCTTTTTCTATAAGATGAAGTAAATATGTACGGATATCTTCGGATGAAAGTTCTCTCGGATGGCGCGGTACAAAATATTTTATGAACGATCGCAAACAACTTCGGTACGCTTTCAATGTCTTGTGGCTGTAGTTGCGAAGCGTGAGTTCGTGTGAGAGAGTAGTGAAAAGTGTCGGTGAAGAAAGTGTCATCATAATATATCAGTAATTTTTTCGTACACAATTTAGAGAATTCTCAAATAAATGTCAAAGATAAATTCTACGACATTGCTACTACGACTGAAAAATAAGATCAACTATACACAAGCGGAACTTATAAAAATAAAATTTAATTAACAAATTTTTTCGACAATAAAACTAAAAAGTATAACTGCTTAAAGTTGGCTTTTTAGAGTGGACTCATAAATATTTTCTTATGGCATTAATCTTTGGATAATCCATTTTTCATTTTTTCTTG
>CAYHDB010000047.1:0-4552 GCA_964355335.1 uncultured Candidatus Saccharibacteria bacterium | reverse complement strand
CATGCAAATGCCAAGCGTCCCGTCTCGGTTTTTCTGCTTCCAATGGAAGGCATTGAAAAGACTGTAGTATCAGGTGAGCTGGTGGAGTATAGAGAAGCGACTGATAAGATTGAGTCGTCAAAAGTTCGTCAATCATCATATGTCTCAGATTTGTCCGAGGATGAATCATTTTCCGAATGGCTTTCCGACAACTTTCCAGACAGGAAAGTGTCAACGGACAAGAGCACCGCATTATTTGTGCAGGACAATACGCTTTACGCGGGATGGGTGTCGGATGTCGAACCACTTCCGTTTTATTTTTGTGAAGAAAATCCCTGTAAGTTCAAGTTGCCCGTCATCGTTCCAGAGGACGTCATAAAAAGTGTGGCTTTTTATGGAAGTAGACGCGATGTCGTTTTGTTCTCAGCGGGTGCGACAGTATATGCCATTGAGCTTGATCGCGAAGGTACACAAAACTTTCAGCCGGTATACAAAGGAGATGACCCGTATTTTTATGTAGATGAGAATGTGCTCTATATTAAGGATGGGAGTTCCATCATAAAGGCTAAACTTTAAATGATAAAATCGATTTCACTTTGTCGTTTGCATAATTCCTGATTCTTGATTCTTGATTCTACCCAAATGTATCTCATCGAAGTAATTCCAATATCTCGCGGTATCGGAAGCCTGGTGCTATCCTATTTTTCGGCTGAAGGGATACCTCTCGGCTCGATTGTTTCTGTTCCTCTTAGAAAAAAGACGGTCCATGGACTTGTAGTGTCGTCTTCGGATGCGAGAGAGTCACGCTCGGAAATACGGTCATCGGATTTTACTATCAGAAAAGTGAGCGAGTTTAAGGCCGAGAAATTCCTCTCGGAAGGCTTTATGAGGGCTGTGAAATCAACCGCGTTCTTTTTTGCGTCATCAATCGGTAGCTCACTTGCCCAACTTGTTCCAAAATACGCTTTTGATGTGAACGCGAAATCTACCCATTCCGAAAGCTTGAAAAAAAGTGGTGTTTTCGACCGTCTTGTGTTGCAGTCGGATGACTCGGAAAGATACGCGAATTACCGGATGCTTATCCGAGAAGAGTTTGCCAGAAAGAAATCGGTTTTTTTCTGTGTCCCAACAGCTGAGGATGCAAAACGTGCACAGGCAATTCTTTCAAAGGGCATAGAGGATTACACTGTCGTTCTCTATGGTTCTATGGCGAAGAAGAAGTTTAGAGATTCCTGGGACAAGGCTCATAGCAGTGAGCATCCAGTCCTTATCATTGCAACAGGCAATTTTCTTTCTATTTACCGCGATGATTTGTCTTTGCTGATTCTTGAAGGTGAGAGCTCTCGTGCGTACAAAATGCTTGTTCGTCCATATATCGATATTAGGGTTTTTGCGGAATATTTTGCGAAGGAATGCGGTATGAAGTTTATTGTGGGTGATGCACTTTTGCGTACAGAGACGATTTACAGATTTAAACAAGGAGATTTTTCCGAGCTGACACCTTTGAAGTTTCGTTCATTGTCCACCGCGACACACCAGGTAGTCGATATGAGGTCCATAAAAAAGAAGGGTTCATATTTTGAATCAATCAGTCCTGAATTGCACAAATTGATTGAGGCGTCTCATACTTCAAATCAGAATTTGTTTCTTTTTGCGTCTCGTCGAGGTCTGTCCCCTCTTACTGTTTGTGGTGATTGTGGAGCGACTGCGGTTTGTTCGCGTTGCCAATCACCGATTACTCTTCACACTTCTTCCTCAAATGACGGTGTAAAGAATATATTCTTGTGCCATGCGTGTGGAGAAAAAAGAACTACTGATGAAAGATGCGCTCACTGTCAGAGCTGGAAGCTGACACCGCTTGGTGTCGGCATCGAGCTTGTGGATCAGGAACTTCTGAAAAAGTTTCCGACTCTTAAGGTATTTCGAATCGACAAGGATACGGCCTCGACCTCCGCAAAGGCGACTAAGATAGTCGGTGACTTCTATCAATCACCCGGGAGTGTGTTGCTTGGCACCGAGATGTCGCTGGCGTATCTTGATAAAAGAATCGATAACACTGCTGTGGTTTCGCTTGATTCACTTTTTTCGCTACCTGATTTTCGAGTGCACGAGAGGATTTTGCATATTTTGCTTAAGATACGTTCCTTGAGTCTTTCGGGTTTTCTCGTCCAGACACGTCTTCAGGGTGAAAATGTTTTGGAGTACGCCGTGAAGGGTAATTTGGCGGATTTCTATCGGGAGGAGATTGCAGAGCGGGAGACATTTGGGTATCCACCATTCACAGTACTTATCAAGATATCGCTTGCCGGTAACCGACTAGTGGTTGTGAAGGAGATGGACAAGCTCGCGGGTTATTTTGCTCCATTTGAATTTGAGAAATTCTCTGCATACTCTGAGAATGCAAAAGGCACGTTTACTATGCACGGCCTCATAAGACTCTCAAGAGGTGCATGGGTCAATGCCGATTTGCATAAAAGGCTTGTGTCTCTCCCGTTGGAGTTCCGTGTGGTCGTCGAACCTGACAGTCTTCTCTAAAACTCAAAGCTCAAAGCGAAAAGTTAGAAGTATTTTAAGGAGATCGCTAATTGTTTACGAAAGCGAAAAATTGGGTTAGAATGTTTAAATATGATTTCAATCGTTCAAACAGACAATTCAGTTTTACGAGAGACAGCGCTTCCGGTGCCGATTTCAGACATAGCGGGTGAGAAGATTCAGAGTGTGCTTAGGGATATGAAAATCGCGCTTGATTCCCAGGAAGACGGTGTGGCTATCGCCGCTCCTCAGATAGGTGTGTCGATGCGCATCTTTGTTGTGTCCGAAAGAGCCTTTGATGTATCGAAGAATGCCGGTGAAAGAAGAAAGATTAAGAAGGATATTACGAAAAAGTATGGTCATCTTGTTTTCATAAATCCTGTCATTACGAAGATATCCAAATCGAAGGAAGTGATGGAGGAAGGGTGTCTAAGTGTGCGATATAAATATGGCAAGATAGAGCGTTCAGATAAAGCCACCGTGGAGGCTTATGACGAGAACGGAAAGAAGTTTACACGAGGAGGAAGCGGTCTTCTTGCTCAGATATTTCAGCACGAGACGGACCATTTGGATGGTGTGCTTTTTATTGATAATGCCTTTGATGTGAAAGATATCCCGCCCGAGGAGTGGAACAAGCAGGAGACTAATAACTCATAATAAATAACTGAATTGCTGAATTACTGAATTACTGAATTAAGTGAATGAGGAATTGTATTAATCAGTAGCTAAATATTTTATGTCTATTGTCAAAGGTCCCGCCTCCGCCGAGGCTTCGGCGGGCAAGCAAAGGTCAAATGTTTCTTTTGTCTATTTCGGAACACCGGAACTATCCGCGGAGGTGCTCGAATATTTGAAGATTGCCGGTTTTTTGCCTGCGTTGATTGTTACAAATCCTGACAGACCCCAGGGGAGAAAAATGGTTGTGACTCCCCCGCCGGTGAAGCTCTGGGCGATTGAAAATAACATCCCTTTTCTTCAACCCGAGGAATTGAATCAAGAATCAAGAATTAAGATTCATGATTTTCAACCAGATTTGTTTATCGTCGTAGCTTACGGAAAAATCCTATCCAAGGAAGTTTTGGATATCCCAAAGAAAGGTACACTCAATATCCACTATTCTCTTTTGCCGAAGTATAGAGGTGCGTCACCTATGGAATCCGCTATTCTAAATGACGACAAGGATGTCGGAGTCACCATAATGCTGATGGATAGCAAGATGGATCATGGTCCAATCGTTGCTTCACAACGACTGGAGAATAAAGAGTGGCCGATGAAGGCTAGTGAATTGCGTAAAGCTTGCAATGAGCTCGGTGCGAAATTGCTCATAGAAACAATCTCTAAATGGATCGAGGGAAAAATCGAGGCTGTCCCCCAGGTGCACTCAAATGCCACATACACGAAGAAATTTGAAAAAAAAGACGGAGAAATTGATTTAGGTAAGGACGCATATCAAAACTTTCTGAAAATACAGGCGTTCGATGATTCGATTGGGACTTTTTTCTTCACCTCCCCTCCTTTCAAAGGAGGGGATGAGAGGGGTGGTAGGATTCGAGTGGTCATAAAATCGGCCGAGTATAAGGACGGTGTTCTAGAGATTATCCGCGTCGTGCCTGAAGGCAAGAAAGAAATCAACTATAAAGATTTTGTAAGAGGATACACAGAAAAAAAATAGGCTATCGCAAATTGTTGCGATAGCCGGCGTCACCGTTCAATATGCCTCTCGAATCTTGGCTAGATCAAGACGAAAATCCAGCGAGCTTTCCTTGAGTTTGTGCATTTTGCTGACCGCTTCCATTGCTGTACGGTGAGCCTTTCTGCTAAATGTTTCCACTATTCTGGGATATGACCAGCCCAAGTCGACTCTGATCAGGTACATGGCGACTTGTCTCGCAAATGCCACATGTCCTGTTTTGCTCTGCCCTGTCATCAACTCATTTGAGACGCCGTATGCTTCGCACACCAAACCAATAATTCGTTCTGCGCTCGGTGTCTCATGTTTGGAACCGTTTGTCTCCGGACGAGCGATGTGTCCAGCTCGCGG
>CAYHDB010000046.1:0-4764 GCA_964355335.1 uncultured Candidatus Saccharibacteria bacterium | reverse complement strand
AAAACGCCGACAAGGCGCGTGAGAGTGAGTGTTCGGATTGAGGGACTCCGGTAGGTTCCTTTCTGTTTTGTACATTACAATGTTTCCTAAAATAATCAAGCCCCGGGGGTGGATCAAGTCCCCCAGGGCTTTTTGTCGGCACCTTTACTCTGATACCCTAACCGGAGCAAATTGCCGTGGTGCGTGAAGAGCAGAGGATGAACCTCTACCAAGACCTCCAAGAATCCTTCGTGATTATAGGCGATTATAAGGTTTTATTCAATTTCAGGTTTTTCGAGCACAAGTGTCTCTATTCCGACAGCAGTACCGGTAATTCGGATAACGTCCTTGTCCATTTTCTTAAACTCTTTGCTGGAGCTGTTGAAATGGCTGACAGTGGTCGCCAGTGAATTGCCCAGCTTCATCTGGTATTCTTCAAAGTTTTTCAAATGTTTTCCTAGGTCATCCACACGCTTCACAATGTCCTTTGCTGTCTCCTCTATCTGCATCGCTTTAAGGCCTTGCAACACGGTTTGCAGATATGCCAAGAAAGATGTAGGCGAGACGATTATGACCTTATACTTCCCCGCTGCTCGTTGAATAAGATTTTCCGTATCTTCTGTGACTGCCCCGACCTTATTAATAAGAAGGTCATAATAAATGGCTTCGTGAGGGATGAACATAAAAGCAAAATCCATCGTGCCTTCAGATGGTCTGATATATTTGGCCGTTTCCTGTATACGTAGCTTCAGGTCACCGACAAACAGTTTTTCCAGACGTTCTTTTTCCGCAGGATTTTTTTCCTCAGTCAGACGATTATAATTTTCCAGACTAAACTTGGAATCAATAGGAATTACCTTATCCTTTACAAACACCGCCGCATCCACTATCTCACCATTCTTAAACGCATATTGCATTTGATACTGTCCCGGAGGTAGGACATTTTTCAGGAGAGTTTCCAGATAATATTCGCCTAAGATTCCCCGCTGTTTCGGGTTCTTCAAAATATCTTGAAGGTTTTGGAGTTGGTCAGCGAATGATACTACTTGGCGGTTGGTCTCATCGAGCTTGGTGAGTCCCTGCGTCACCTCGCGGATAAGCTTGGCTGATTCTCCGAACTGCGAACGTACAGACTCTGTCATCTGACGTGTCGTCTCCCCTATCTTCGAATCTACCGTACGGGTAAGCTCGTTCATCTGCTGGAGGATAAGCTTGAGTCCTGTGTCGTTGTCGGGCTTCTGCACTTCTTTGTTCCTGTGCATTACAAACCAAATAAGTATGCCGTTTCCGACAATAAGTACCGCAATAAAAATGAGCAATGTTTGTTCCATACACCACATTATAGCAAGCGTAAACTCAATATGGTAGAATTGCCTTATCTTTTCCCCAACTTTATAACTTGATGAACCTTATAAACTTTATAACTTGATAACCATGTCATTACAAACTGATATCAAAGGACAGATAAAAGAAGCAATGCTTGCGAAGGACCAGCTACGTCTTGGGGTAGTTCGAGGACTTGTCGCCGGTTTTACCAATGAGCTTGTCGCTAAGGGTCGCAAACCGACAGAGGAGCTTTCTGACGACGATGTACTTTCGGTTATTCGACGTGCGGTAAAGCAGAGAAAAGATTCTATCGAGCAATTCAAGGCTGGAGGTAGACAGGATTTGGTGGATGTGGAAACCGCAGAACTTTCGGTGCTTGAGAAGTATCTTCCACAGATGATGAGTCGTGATGAAATCAAAAAAGTTGCGGAAGCAAAGAAGGCAGAACTAGGAATCACAGACAAATCTAAACTTGGACAATTTGTGGGAACTCTTATGAAGGAACTCAAGGGAAAGGCGGACGGAGCTGACGTAAAGGCGGTTGCGGAGTCCCTGTTTTAGTCTCTGGGAAAAATCGATGATTTCTGGTATCGTGGTCTTAGTATGAACGACAAGGCCCTTACTTTTGAGTATATGAGAAGGGTGGTGGAAAATCCGGAGCTGGCCGAGGAAAAAAACGGTCGCATCCCTCCTCATTTGAGACCTGATGGTCCGCGAAGAAGTGAAGTGAAGAAGAAACCGGTTCAGACCGATCTTCCCCTCCCCAAGCCCTGATTCATTCAGGGCGTTTGCTTTTATTGAAATGTCGTTATATAGTTTTTATAGTGTTTGCACGTATATGGTGTGCAAATTCTTGTACCTGTTAAAACCAAAATTGTAGATATTATGTCTTCAGCAAAACTGTTTGTCTTGGGACGGAAGGAAGATCAATTTAAGGCCGAAGCCGGTCTTACCAACAAAGCCAATGGTGCTAGCTCTTCTCCTCCGCCGGACAACGGAAAACCCAATGGGAAAGGAACCAATTTGAAACCCGCATTTGTTCATCAGCACGTTCCGCGCATTTCCGCGCAGTCGCAGTTTGTCGCTCGCCGGTAGCCGGCGCGACCCAGTCCACAACACCCCTTCATCTCGAAGGGGATTTTTCATACAAAAAAATGCCCAATTCGCAAAGCGAATTGGGCATGAGATAAAACGAGAGACGAAGAACTATTGAGTGGGATTACTCCTCAACCTCTACCGATGTGCCGACAGGCGGATTGCCAAGCGAGGAATGAGCGTTGCCACCGACGAGCACGATGTAGTACACCGGCTTGCCATTGAGATGAAGACTGCCTTCAGTCAGGGTCTGCTCGCCAGTGTTCCCGGCGAAGATTCCTTTGACGTGGTGCAGTCGCGCGATTTTTGTGCCGACGCGGTACACACGGCTTTCTCCGAGTGCCGGAATCCAATCGTTGTTTGGCAGAGTCGATACGAGGTAGATGTTGCCATGGCTGTCCCAGTCGGCGACGAAGACACCTTCTTCAACGTCCGGCACTGCGAGGTTTTTCGGCTGGAGTACCAGATGAGAATACTCCTGGATACCGAATGCCTTTGCGAGGGCAGGAATCATCACTTCCATTGAGCGGAATGGTGTGTTGCGTCCCGAGGTATCGATCAGGAGTTGTGAATCCACAATCTGTTCCTTCAGGAAATGGAGGTTCGCGCCGGAGTTCGGTCCGACTACTTTCACTCCATTCTTGAGCGTAAGGACGTAGATTTCCTCGCCGTCGAGCTTTCGCTCAGTACCACGCAATTTCACGCCGTTCTCCTTGCCGTGTCGTGGAGCCGCGTTCACGAGAAGGCCGATGCGCTCGCCTTCCCCCAGAGGGCCGAACATATCGATAGTTGAGAGAGCGTGAGCAGCGGCGGTGAAGCCTGCGTGCAGGGTGTTCATGCTCTCGGTCGCGAAGAACGTTATTTCGACCCGGTCAGGCCAGAAGATTCTTCGAGCTGCCGCTTCGTATCTGCCACGATCCGAACCGCCACAATCAGTGACGATTATCAGGTGGTATGTTTTATTGCTCATAATATTTTATATTCTGTTGTCAATGAACTAACGTAGCGCCCCTCCATGGAGACGCAAGTCACGTGGTGACTTATGACCCTACTCCGCTACTGCGGATTCTGGGCCACAATCCGTATTTGCACATCGGGTGCAAATACGAAAAAACCGGCTCGAAGGCCAGTTTTTGTTTTGAAGTTTAAATAGTGACTACAACGCAAAAATCAGCCTTCGAGAAGGTTTTTCATCATAGCCATCATCATGGCTGTTTGGCTGTGTGTTGCGTTCCTCATTAGTTTCTATGGTAGCAGAACCCTAAATCATGTCAACCAGGGTGTGGATAACTTTTTTGCCAATAAAAAAGCGTTGGATTCTCCAACACTTTTATGCTAAATCGCTCGCACTCCCTGTTCCTCAGTTCTGATTCTCCACAGTTTGCTGACAGGAGTTACCCAGATTTTGCCGTCGCCAATTTTCCCGGTCTTCGCATGCTTGAGGATGATGAAGATGATACCCTCGACTCTGTCCTCCTCGGCAAGGATTT
Source organism: uncultured Candidatus Saccharibacteria bacterium (assembly GCA_964355335.1). Taxonomy (GTDB): domain Bacteria; phylum Patescibacteriota; class Minisyncoccia; order Phycocordibacterales; family SIBU01; genus SIBU01. The sequence continues at coordinate 874 of CAYHDB010000046.1, read as the reverse complement.
CGATTTTGATTTTAGGCAGGAAGTCCACAGCGTATGGGTTTCCTCGGTAGATTTCTGTCTGTCCCCTATGGCGACCAAAGCCCTTGACCTCCGTGACAGTCATTCCATCAATTTGTGCGCCCGTGCCAGCTTCGCAAAGGGCATCCTTCACTTCTTCAAGCTTGAACGGCTTGATAATTGCAGTTATGAGTACAATCGGCATACCTTCATTCCTTTTGTCCTGTTGTTTCCGGTTTCCGAGTGAAATATTACTCAGAGCATTTTATAAGTCAAATAATTAAAAATGAGTGTTTGTTTTCACAACACTCATAAGATTTCAGGCACCGAGAGCATCTTCGCCAGTTTCTCCGGTTCTGATTCTGTAGGCCTCTTCAATCGAAGATACAAAGACTTTGCCATCACCAATTTTTCCCGTTTTGGCCGCCTTGATGATGGTTTCTACCACCTGATTGGTCTGGTCGTCTGGGACGACCAGCACCACAAGGATTTTTGGGACAAACTCCGGCGTGTACTCGCTACCGCGATATATCTCAGTGTGGCCCATTTGCCGTCCGAAGCCCCTAACCTCGGTAACATGCATGCCTTTGATGCCAATGTCACCAAGGGCATCTGTGACGTCACTGAGTTTAAACGGTTTGATGACTGCCTCGATTTTCTTCATCTGGCACCTTTCCTTTTGTGGGTTTATGACTTTGCTTGTGCAATACTACTCCGTGTTCGGATGAAGTCAAATAATTGAAATATTCCCAATAAATGTTATTGTATCTTTGCATTCGGGAAATTTTGAGTTTTGATTTTTAACTTCTGAATTTCCCTTATGGCCCTATCGTCTAATGGTTAGGACACGGCCTTCTCAAGGCTGGAATCGGGGTTC
>CAYHDB010000045.1:0-4900 GCA_964355335.1 uncultured Candidatus Saccharibacteria bacterium | reverse complement strand
ACTCGTGGACAAGCATTGCACGAAACAGTGATGCTATCCCCATTTTTTGCTGCATTCCATTCCCCTTTTCCAACACGGATCATATTCTTACATTCACATTGAAAATAACGATCCCCTTTGCTGGTAAAAATATTTTCTTTTTTAAGTTCAGGAGCTTTTGGAGTTTCTTGCTTTGCGGGTTCTTGCACTGCAACAACTTCTGGTACAAATGCAGGAGTGAGAGATTCATTTCCTTTTAACACAAGAAGTTCTCGAGGGATTTCCACAGGCCAAACGTTACGTGTCGATTGCAATTCGTAGCTTGAATAGTATCCCCATTTAGAAAATACTTCTCTCATAAGATTTTGCATCGTCACTTTTTGAGCGGGACTTGCTGTCTGATTTCTATAATCAACAAAGCTATGACCGGTACTGCTGTCGGATTTGTCCCACTCAGCAATAAAACAAGTTTGTGGAATACGATCCCAGACCAAAGTTCCGTCTCCATTACGTGAGAGGTTACTTCTTTGTGCTGCGACAAGATTTCCTTCTGTATCAATCACCCAGATATAACGCATACCACTATTTCCACTATAACGAACACGACCTTCAATATTATATTGCCATCCTCCTGTTTTTTCTCCTTCAATTTCTTCGAGGAGTTGTATATATTCAGGCAGACTCGTAAATGTCCGAACAAAAGAAAGATATTGATCTGGACGTTCGTATTTAATTCTTTCAGCCTCTTCCCATTTGTATTTTAGTGTTTGTAAAGTAATTTTTATGCTGTCTTTGTCGGCTCTATACATCAAAGCAGCTGATTTGTTTGTGAAAAAGTCGACAATACTATCTCTTTCTGCTTTACATCTTTCCACAAATGCAGCTTTATCTGTAAGATCTGTATCAGCAAGAAATTTGGCAGCCTCTCCTGTAAGTCCTTGAATTTTTTCGCGAGCTTCACTACTCAGCATATCTGCCGCTTTGACTGTTACGTCAGTAAGTTCAATTTGTTTGGCCGCAATAAATCGGCGAAGGGCTTCAAGTGGCTTCAGGTCATCTGTCCCAAAGTATGGATGTACCGTATCGTTATTATTCGCAGAGACAATAGCACTCCAACTCAAGTTATCTGTGCGAAGTGTATATGTTTTTGTCGGATCCATTTGCATTTTTCCATCGTAATCGCGATAAAAATTACTTTTTCCACTCAAAGAAAATTGTATTTCTTTTGTCGCTAAAAGAGCCTTTTCTAAAAGAGAAACGGTTTCTTGTAGTTTTTCATATTCTCTTTGTGGTGTTTCGAGTTCGTGTGAATTTGCAGACATATGTTTTTGCTAGAGATAAAAATTATTTTTTATTTTCAATCGCGTTTTTATTTTTGTAAAAATCTTCAAGTACTGCTTGACGAAGTTCGTCCTCAAGTGGAGAGCCTTCTGTTCGAGCACTATTTTCTTCAAAGATTTGGTGGATCAGTGAAAGTTTTTCAATTGATTGCATATATATATTTTTTATTTCCAAGGACATTCTATTGTCTCTGTTCCTTCAATCACTGGTTCGCTTCCCCAAATCATTGCTTCAGTATTCCAAAATTCAATACAATCAGGAGTCGCATCTTTGTGCCAGGGTTCAAGAGTTGCGGCGGTCCCAATAAATGCAGTACTAATCTCGTATCCATCAAAAGTTTTTGCTCTTTTCAAAACAATTCTTACTTGGGAACACATTTCTGGCTGACGATTTTTTACAAATCGAGTAAGTCCTTCACGATTTGGACGCTGTGCAAAAACAATTTCATCCTCCTGCGTAGTTTTTACACGCATATTAAGTCCAACAGGACGTCCGAGATCAACCTCTTCAATAATAACTTCTCTTCCATTGCTCTGAATTTTTTCACAGACTTCGCCCAAAAATTCTTTTACATTTGGATGAAGGTGTGAAATTTCACGATCACGAATTTCTTCACCAGAGGCAAAACGCCATGACTGAAGTGTGTGTTTTATATCAAATCCTGTTTCCATATTTCTTATGTTTTTTTAAATAATTTTTCTCCTATACCACTTCAAAGTTTTGAAAGGGCAATGGGAGCTGCGATCGGTGCGGATCGTAGCGTGCTTGTGCGCACAGTGCGCTTATCGGCTGACGAGGCCAGCGGCAATTGCTCGCCGTTCGACCTCATCGCGGACCTCGGACTTGAAAGCCTTGTAGGCCTTCTTGTCCGAGCGAAGCTCTGCCTTGCGGCGGAGCAGATCCGCGAGTTCCGCCTCGGTGAGGACGAGACGGTAGAACTTGGCCCAGCCGATGTAGGCCTTGTTCCGGATGCACCCCTCGACGTCGAGGGGCAGAGGGAGCTCGGGATGCGTGAGCTGGCCCTCCACCATGACCCCCAGGCTTTCGCCCGAGGGCCAATCGGCCACGGGGATGGTCTTGCGATAAGCCAACCCCGTGACCGCCTCAATCTGCTCGCGGACCCGCTCGTCTGTCGGGTCGTCGACGAGGAACCTCACGTCCACGTCGATGACCTCGGCCCCTTCTGTGACGAAGAGACCAGAGACGAGGGATCCGCCGAGCAGGACCTGCACCGAGTCGCCGAGGGCGAATTGCCACTCTGCGATCAGGTGCTCGATCTTCTCGAGCATGTTGTTGGATCCTTTCCTTAGTTGCAGTCAATTCTCTTTTCAAGAACTCACTGCAACCAAGAAATATTTTTATAATGAACTTTCTTCTCACTCCACTCCAATATTTTTGAAGTGAAGAATCGAAGGGCGGATGGCTGCGTTGTGCATTGCCTCCATCTGCCTTTGATACCCGAGTGGGTGTTGCCTGTTGTTTTCTAGAGCAGGGCTCGTCCGGTATGGATGCATCCAGAGATATGGAATTATCCACGCCGCAATTTTGCTCAAACCTGGTGATGAACCAGGAATTGTTTGCCACCTGTGGAGGGTAATCAGCCCTCCACCACCTCCGCCGCCGGGATGATCTGTCCGAGAACGAAGCTGGGGTTGTGGGTGATGCACACCACGTAGCCCCCGAGTTTCGGGTCGAAGCAGGCCACACCGCTGTAGAGGTGGGCCACACCGTGGGCGATCGCACATGCGACGGGCAGGCTGGCCGGGCCGTTGAGGAGGATGAGCTCCCCACCGACCAGGTTCTGCTCGCCGAGGGTGCTGACCGCGTCCCGCACGATCTCGTCGTTCTGCGCGGCTTCCCCGAAGGAAAGCTTCAACAGAACGCCGGTGGCGGGGGTGGTCACGGTGCGGGCGGCGATGTTGTACGTGCGGGCCATGTGATTTCTCCTTCGATGGAGTGGTTCCTGACGGACCCCCGATGACGACGGGGCAGGAAGGATGTGTGATTTAGTCCGTTTAGCCGATTTATATGGGTCGACAACCCGTCTTAAACTTTTTCTTCACTTTTCGATGTGGTCTCGCCCTGGTTTATTTGTTTCCCCAGGATCCCCACTCACGGTCTCGACTCTTCGAACCGCCGGCTCGAGCGCCTAGCCTTGCTCTTTGGAGAGCTCGACCAAATGCTCAGCGAGACTCCGGATCATCGGTCGGGTGCCGATCGCTTCCCCCCTCTCGAGGTGATGGACCGAACCCCGAAGGATTCCATCCTGGCCAAGGCCAAGGACTTCGTCCTCCGTGCCGTGATAGTCGGAAAAGATCTCCGACACCACAGTCAAACCGACTTCTCGGCAAAACTCCCGCCACGGGGGCAACCGGTCAGACCAGCTTTCGCCAGACTTTGGGTCGTTCCCCGCGAGGAGCACCGCGTGAGTTGCGTCCTTGCAAATCACGTGATTCTCCACGGACGGAATTCCGCCGATGTCCACCAGAGTCAGCGGGAGAGTGCAATTGCTCACACTCGCCGCGATCCGCTGGACAAACTCCGGAGTGAACTTGGCCTTATAGTCAGCCTTCAGCCGAGCTGCCAAGTCCGGATCCTGGTTCACAGTTGCCTGGAACCAAGATCCCTCGCCATCCGGGCACGCCGTGATCACATAAGGATACGGCGCACCAGGAATTTGCCGGATCGCTTGCTTGAGGCCCTCGCGCAGGCAGCTTTTTCCGCTGCGCGGGGGACCACACAATACGATCCGCATTCTTGTTCTCTCCTTGTAGTTTGAACAGCATACTATTGGGGATTCTCTCACCAACAGAAGCTATTCAAGCTTATGTGTAACGTACGTTTTGGTAAACCTACGCTGTATTTTTTATTCTATTGTTTCAACGAACGATCGGTGAATACCGACTATTTTTCTCTCCAAACCATCGTAAGTATGAAGAGAAATAACTCGATACTTTATTTTCCTGCTTTAAAAAAACAGGTTTCAGGTTTTTGAGAATCTTCCTCTTGAATAAATGCATGAGAAATATTTGCTTCTGGATATGCCGCTTGAAAAGCGTCTACCAAACTCTTTGCATCACGTGTACTTTCACATACACCCGCAGAAAATCGTCCTGATCCCCAGTCTGGGTGCCATACACTCACAGTGACTTCGTATTTTCGACACATTTTTTCTTTTCCACCTTCTATTTTTGAATCTCCAGTTTCACGAACGTCCGCAGGGAGAATTGTTTCTTGCTCAAATGATTTAAATTCTGACATATTATATATGTTATAAGTAAATTTCGGTTAATACCGACTATTTTTCTCTCTACACCCTCGTAGGTATAAAGAGAAATAACTCGATACTTTTATTTACTTTCGTCAACTTTTTCAAAACTTTCCATTAAACTTTTTGGACCCATTGGCCAAATTGCTTTACCGTCTTTCCAATTTTGAACATCTATTTCTCTTACAGAAGAAGGACTAACAAAACGTAAAGCATCTTCGTTTTTGTAGAGAATGCTATCTACTCGATCAAGGACTTCCAACAAGTCAGGAGCAAGAGTAGGAGATACCTCTGTCCAGTCTATAAGTAAAG
>CAYHDB010000044.1:0-4989 GCA_964355335.1 uncultured Candidatus Saccharibacteria bacterium | reverse complement strand
ATCAAGAGGACGAGGCATTGCGGCAAACCTCGTCCAGCAGGGGCGACCGCCGATTAGTGTTCGTTTTGTACGAATTTATTTTTTTCTGTAAACAATTACCGTTTTTCGTGCCTAGTTAGTTACATAAGGTTGGGAACAATTGTTAAAGTACGCTCGATTCGTTTTGCTAGTTTTATCAGTTATTCTTGATTTTCGAGTTTTTGGAGTTCATAAAGTTTATAGAGTTCATGGAGTCCCGATAAATGGGGTGCCGCATGTTAATCGGCATTTGTAGAGTACGATAGCATGATGTGCTGAATTGACAAGGGGATTTTGGCGGGGGCGGGGTTTTTTGGTTTCGGCTTGGCTCAACCACAAGTGTTACAGTTTTGCCAGTCTTACCCGTCTTTCCCTGCGACTACGCTCAGGATAAACCCACCACCGCCCCAATCCTCTCCCCCTGTAAGTTGGTAAACATCAGAGATTCTGGCCCTCAGATAAGGAATTCAGCAATTCTTGATATGGGAATACCTTCGAACCTTTTCAAACTTAGCAGGTGGACATCGCCACTTATAATTGCCCCGGCTTTTCCGTTTACAGCGCAAGTCAGGAAAATATCATCCGCGGCATCGGAACTGACGCCTTGAATTTGCCTCGTTATTTTTACCGTTTCCACATAAGGTAGAATATCTTCATTTATAATGGACTTGATTTCCTCTTCGGTCAAATCGAATTTTGGATATGCCAACACTCTAATTATCTCTTTTAAAGTCTCTCTAGAAACCAAAGGGATGATTTCGCCTTGTTTCCAAAGGCTGACGAGCGCGGATGCCCTCCCTCCGAAAAGTAAAGCCGAAACAAAAACGTTGGTATCCAGGACTACCCGTCTTATTTTGCGCCTTTTCTCGCCCAAGTTATGGCCTCTTCAACATCGCGTTCGGTTATACCAAGTTTTTTCATTTTGAGTCTCGCTCTTTCCAGAGCGGAGCCTGCGGGTGAAAATTGAACAGGCTTGAGCAGTATCTGATTATCACTCAAAAGGACATCGAAGTATACGGTATCGGGGAAATTCCTGACTATGTCTTTGGGAAGAGTAATCTGATTCTTGGATGTCTTCTTTGCAAGCATACTTCCTTACCTCCTTACAATTATAATACCATATTTCCTTACAATTTCGTAGGGGCACGGCACGCCGTGCCCCTACCATGTGCTACCTCGTCTTTCCCTCCCACCACATCACCTCCTCTGTAAAGCCATAAAGGTCGTAGACGGCTTCGCATCTTTGCATTACATGAGATTCGCTACGTATTGTAAAGGGTCCAAATTAAATGATTGGTCAAGTGCTCCTTGTTTTGTAAATAACTTTGGCTGACGGCGGAAATCGAAGGCTCGGTACAAATAATAGCCGGAGGCGGCCTTTCGTGAAACGGCCACTTCATTTCTAGTTACAAAAAACGGCGTAAGAGCTCCATAGGCGGTGGTCTTAACTTCGATGAACCGTTCGCGCCCCGTTATCTCGAAAGAAAGCACATCGAAGCCGGCGCTATCGCCTTGTGTTGCCGACACGTGTTCGATTTTTGATGCTAAACTCTCTTGACCCGCATGAATGAGGCGGGCCTTCTCGAATTGAACAACAAATTGTTCTCCTGCTGTTCCAAGTGAATTGTTCCTAGCTTCCTGAGCGAGATAATCAACCCCGTATCGCACAGAGGGTTCTCTTACCTTAGCTCCGGTATCATGATGCCCTTGCGGGTCGGGAGAAGGTGGATTGACCAATGCTGCTAATATATCATCCATAACTGGCATAGAAGCAGGCTGATGGACTTGAAATCGCACAATATCTACGAGAGGCTGATTGTTTTCAAGGCGATTTGATACAACGTCGTAGAGAAGTTGCTGATAATTCCGCAGCGGTTTATAGCCGATAACGTATGGAAACCCCAGTTTAATAAGAATTGCACTAATATTTTGATGCTTGCGTTCTATGGCTCCATGAGAGCGTGTGTTTAGTATACCTGCCAGACGGCGCCTGTGCTCGGTCTTGTTATATTCAAGTCCCCGCAGTTGCTTGTCCAGCATGGCGAAGTAGTCAGCAGCTGTTGTCTCTACTTCCTCACGACTCCAATCTTCACCCATTACTTTTCACCATGCAAGTGTCTTCACTCTGAGATTGTAGCGTCTGAATCATGCCCAAATATATCCTATTAAGACTTTTTGGTTATGCCGATTATACACCTTGTCCTCGTTCAGGGACAATGCCGCACTTCTCTCTTAGTAACGTCAAACCCCCCTTGCCAAACTAGAACACCCGTGCTATCGTTACTCTATGAACCCTACAAACGCCGGTAGGAATACGGCATCCCGCATTTATCGGGACTCTATGAACTCCACAAACCGAATTGAGTGCTTTAACAAGCGTTGTTTACCAATTGAATTTGGTAAATCAGCCATTGTTTTGAATTGTATCGGGGTTAAAAGGGATTGTTCCCGCCGTTATGTACAAGTTACGCACGAAAATCGGCCTTTGTTTCCCAAATAAAAAGATTTTTTGAAACGAAACAATAAACAATTTAATAGCATAAGGCAACAATGGCGTGACGATTTGTGTCACCCTCACCCCATTCGACTTCGCTCAGGGCAGGCTTTACCCCTCTCCCATCAAGGGAGAGGGGAGACCTCTCCACACCTTTTGAGGATACTAGGAAAGACATTGACGCTGGCTTGAGGGAGGCTTATCATATTACCAGTAATCCGCTATTCTTAAGCAGTAAAATCCCTTCCCGGGAGGCTTTCTTAGCCATGAATCAAGAAGAAGCGTTAGAAATACTCAAACACGGGCATAATGTATATCTCACAGGCGCCGCAGGCTCGGGGAAAACATATCTCCTTAATAAATATATCCAATATCTTAAAGCTAAAGGAGTTAACGTTGGAGTTACCGCCTCAACCGGCATTGCGGCAACCCATATGGAGGGAATTACCATTCATTCATGGGCAGGTATCGGATTATTGCGTACTGCCTCCGATAAAGAAATTCAGGCAATTGTGGAGAATAAACGAATTGCCAAACGATTTCAAAATACGCACACTCTCATTATCGATGAAGTTTCCATGCTTGATGCGGACAGATTTGATCTACTAGAAAAGGTGGCCAGGCTGGCCCGGGGGAGCTGGGAGCCTTTTGGCGGCATGCAGGTAGTGCTGTGCGGTGATTTTTTTCAACTCCCGCCGGTTGCCAGAGCCAATGAATCTCTCCCGGAGTTTGTGTATAAGTCCTCGAACTGGCAGAATATGAATTTGAGAGTATGTTATCTCCATGAGCAGTTCAGGCAAGGAGATGATGAGTTCCTCGGGATTCTCAATGCCATTCGCAATGCCTCGGTTGATGAAGCAGTGGTGAATCGTTTACTTCAATGCCGCAATACTGTTTTTCCGTCAACCCCTGTGAGCCGAGTCGTAAAGCTTTATTCGCATAACACAAATGTAGATTTGGAGAACGAGCGCGAACTTGCGGGGCTTCCCGGGAAAGAATATGAGTACCTGATGGAAATGAAGGGTGTGCCGGCAGTCGCCGAATCTTTAAAACGAGGTTGTCTCGCACCGGAGAAACTGGTCTTGAAGCATGGCGCTGCGGTGATGTTTGTAAAAAATAACTTTGAAAAGGGATATGTCAATGGGACTTTGGGAACGGTCAGCAGCTTCAATGAGAGCGGCTTCCCGGTAATAACTTTGCTGAACGGGAGAAAAATAATTGCTGAAAATGCCACCTGGAGTGTTGAAGAAAATGGTAAAACGCTTGCAGAGATTAAACAAATTCCCATCCGGCTGGCATGGGCAATGACTGTGCATAAAAGCCAGGGGATGACGCTCGATGCCGCTCAGGTGGACCTTTCAAGATGTTTCGAGCGGGGTATGGGATACGTCGCTCTGTCACGGGTGCGTTCTCTTGAAGGACTTAGAGTGCTTGCGTTCAACGATTTAGCGCTCAAGGTCGACGAGGAAACTCTTGTCTTTGACCAGGAACTCAAAAGAAGTTCTGAAGATGCCCTTGTTGAAATTGGTTCATCGGCTCAGCGCATAATTAAAGAAAATGAATACCTGGAAAAATCTCCGATAGAAAAAATCAGGGAAAAACACTCGTCTGCTTATAAAAAGTGGACTGCGGAAGAGGAAGCCAGTCTCGTCAGCGGTTTCCAGTCCGGCAAGTCTTTGGACATGCTTGCAGAAATGCTTGGACGGCAGGCCGGCGGAATCGAGTCGCGTTTAAAAAAATTGGGACTTATTAAATGGGATAGTGTAACAAATACTTACACAAGTTCGAAAACCGGCGGATAACGAGAAGTGGACTGTGAGTGGCTCCCCCTGATTGACACGTTCAGGAACAGGAAAATTGAGATAGCTGTTAGTTCCGAAAGTGAGGGCGAGTTTAGAACCTGAATCTGCGAACATTCCTTTCTTTTTTCAGGTGATCCGTTTTCAAATTCAAACTTAAGCTGTCTGTGCAAAATTCAGACCCTAAGCGAGCCACGGAATGCCCTGGCACCATAGTAAGACTCTGCACCGTTGTGATACACGAAGATATTGCCGTAGCGGTAATCAGCAAAGATAGCACCACCGAGTTTTCTAATATCAGCAGGTGTTTTTATCCAGCTCGATGTTTTCATATCGAACTTTCCAAGTTTCTGCAACTCCCGATATTGTTCTTCCGTTAAAAGCTCAATGCCCATGGCAGCAGCCATATCAATAGCGTCATTTTCCGGTTTATGTTCTTTCCTTGACTCCAGCGCTTCGCCGTCGTAACAAACATTTCTGCGGCCTGTAGGACTTTCCGCTGAACAATCATAGAAAATGTATTCGCCCGTCTTTTTATCATGACCAACAACATCCGGTTCACCGCCAGTTCTTTCCATTTCATTGAGTGACCACAGTTTTTCAGTATTAGCTTCCAGCTTTGCTTGTACTTTAGCCCATTCAAGACCTTTATGGCGGTCCATGTTTTTCTCAAAGCGG
>CAYHDB010000043.1:0-5263 GCA_964355335.1 uncultured Candidatus Saccharibacteria bacterium | reverse complement strand
AAAGCTGACCGACATTTTTTATTATCTCCCATTTTTGAAGCTTTAACCGCTTCCTGTTGATAAAAATCAATTTCCGTTTTCAGTTTTTCTATAAGCAATTCGGTTATTGAAATAATGTTCACACTTCTCTCCGTTTAACAAATATTAATAGATTACGTATACTTATACACGAAATCTGATTTGTCAAGATAAGACTTTGAGTAGCAAAGCGCAGATTAATCCAGCTCAACTCAACAACGTATTTCTATAAATACGGCGCTATGCGCTCGTAAAAGTATGCGCCGTTACCGCCGTGCGAACCGTCCATACTCCCGGAAACCATCGCAAGATATTCAAAAAAGCTCACTTTCACATAATGGCATACAAGCCTATGAAACGGTTCTTTGTTCGCATCCGATTGAGCTTGTTCCAAGGCGCTGTAATAAGCATACCTTGAGGTATCATCACCGGGAATACGGGCTATCGGGTAGCCCTGCTGCAACAAGATAAGATTCATTACGAGCCTTGATGTGCGCCCGTTTCCGTCAATCCATGGATGCACGGTGACAATTTTTTCGTGCATTTCTGCGGCCAGCTGAACCGGGTGCAGTTTATTTTTATTTTCGTTGTACCAAAGAAATATATCTTCCATTTGTTTTGGCACGATATACGGCTGTGGCGGAACATGCTTCGCGTTGGAAATCATTACCGGCACAGAACGGTAGCGGCCGGCATCTCGGGGCCTTATTCCGCCAAGAATGATATTATGAATGGAATTCACGAGGCTTTCGGTCAATGGGATATTCTGCTGGACAATATCCCGAATATAATTAATCGCCTCTTTATGATTTCTTGCTTCGAGGTGCTCATCCAAGCTCTTACCGTTTATTGTCATGCCTTTCGCGATAACCAGATACGTTTCTTGCAACGTAAGAGTATTCCCTTCTATGCGGTTACTCTCATAGGTATATTCCGTATCATACGCCTCTTGCAAGTTCTCAAGCTGCCCCTGGTTTAAAGGGCGGAAGCTATCCAGGCACCGCTTCAAGTCGTCCACTTGCCGTAAAGCCGCCGGCATATCTTCCGTATCGGGGAAAGCCTGAATCAATATATTTTGTACGTCCATAATGTTTTCCATGATAAGCAAATATTTTTCAACAAAGAGAGATCGGATTTCATCCGTTCTCTTTTGTTTCCGCTCTTCTTCCTGAAGATATTGGGTGTCAATTTGTGTGCTCATATAATGATATTATTGGTAAGTACCATGTATTGTTTCCCTAGCCCTCACCCCGTTTTCTTCGGGAGCTTCGCTCTCTATTCAGCTCGACTTTTTTCGTTTTCAATATACCCGCTATCGTGAACAGTATTATTCCAGTATATAGAGAAGGCGGATGGTGTCAAATTTCAAGAAGCTCAAAAACTTGATTTTTCGGAAAAATATTTATCATATATAAACCATATAGCAAATATATGCTTATCGTGCGCTTTCTCCTTTTTTTCCCTGTTTCTCATGGTGAGAGGCAGGGATTGAAAAGGAGCATACGTTATGAAGGCATTATTTTCTCTCGGTCGGGTGGTCGCCACTCCCGGAGCGTTGAAAGAACTCGAAACGCTGGGTGTTACGCCCCTATCCCTATTGGATCGGCATATAGCCGGCGACTGGTCGGATATGGACAAGGAAGACCAACAGGCGAACAGGCAAGCCCTTAAAGAAGGCTCTCGCGTGTTTTCGTCCTATAAGATTCCGCCCGACAATACAAAAATCTGGGTCATTACCGAGGCAGACAGATCGACAACGACGATCTTGTTGCCCGAGGAATACTGATCCGGTATTCCCCTCTCGACGAACCAAGAGATGCGGAAAAATCAAAGCCCCTCAGCGAAGCTTTGGGGTATCGCCGGGCAAAGTTGTAGCCGGTAAAAATCCATTTCATCGTAACGATGAGCCAGTGCATAAAACTGGCTTATCGGCCAGCTCTATGCACCTTCTTACAGGAAGGTTGTATGTCGCAAAAAGCAAAAACAAAAAACTATAACAAGCAGTCTTTCATAAGCCTGTTCAATTCCATTGCAAGGCACAAACACCGATACTCGGTTTTTTCCGATTTCGTCACCATGTCGGCAATCGCCTTGCACAATGCCGTCAACAAAAATCAAAAACTCGAAGACGAATACCTGGCTATTGTTGCCCGGTATTCGAAAGAAGAGGTCAATGAATTCTGCGAGCTGTTCGCAAACTTTGTAGAGTTGATGGAACCGGAACCGACGGACGTTCTCGGAAGTCTGTACATGGAGCTGGAAGTCAGCAACCTGAACAACGGCCAGTTCTTTACGCCTCATGAGCTCTCGCTGCTCTTGGCGAGGATGACGTATGGAGACGTACTGGACAGCATGAAAAGTTCGAATAAGCCCTTTATAACGCTCAGCGAGCCCGCTTGCGGTGCCGGCGGCATGGTTTTGGCATTCGTTAACGAGATGCTGAAGAAGGGTGTTAACTCGGCAGAGAAGCTGTATGTTCAGTGCATAGACATTGACCGGCTTGCCGGCCTTATGTGCTATTTGCAACTCAGTCTGTGGCATGTGCCGGCGGAGATTATTATCGGGGACACGCTGACAATGGAGTTTCGGGAAGTGTATTACACGCCATCGTATTACATGGGCGACTGGGACACTCGGTTACGGATACGAAAGTTTACCGAGTCGGTTTCCGACCTCTTTGGATCGACAGAAGAACCGGAAGCCGAAAACTCTACACAAAATCATGATGTTTTCGTACCGGAGTTCCAAGAAACCAGGGATCAAGATGCGGAAATCGAAGAGCCGGCACAAATTGCTATCGAAGTCGTTGTGCCGCTGATCGAGCCGGCAACCAATATCAAAACCAATAAACAAAAAAAGGGGAAAAATTGTGAAAATGATCTTCAGATGTCTATTTTTGATTTCACGATAGATCGTTGAAAAAAACAAAGCCGTTCCGGAGGGACGGCTTTAACTTTCTATTCTGATTACTTCATACCGAGCAATTCTTTGACATCAACCGATGTCCAATAGTTAGGGTCATTTCCACCGCTATTACCCTGAGTTGCATTGATGATAAAAGGTTTCTCATAAACCTTTCCATCAAATTCTGCTCGTACAACCCCACTAACCGGCTTATCGGTATTTCCCTTATAAAGATTAATCTTTGCATTAATATTGCTTGCATCGACCTCTTTCGTAAATTCAATATACTCAAGACCGTGAATAGTATCCGGGGAATTTTGAAAGTCTTTGAAATAAGTCCCTTCGTCAGTCGAAGATTTACCGTAATAAAGATAGTCGGCTCCCGCTGCGCTCTTCGCGTATAAATCAACGTCGCAATCTAGGCATGGCCAACGGATACCAATTTTGAGTTTTCCAGTAGTTTTACTAGGCGGAATGTTCGATAAAATAACACCATCACTCATAAAATCAGCAATTCTAGCTTCTTTCGTGTCATTCACCGGCAATACATCTCGTGTTATACGAAGCATCTCGACCTTATTAGCCGTATAGTCAAATTCAACTGGTTCAATCTGTGTATTAGCCGATTGAGCAAAACGGTCAAATGCGGTATCACGATCATTGGTGAAAGTAGCTAGAACGCCCCCCTGGTTTTTAGAAAAAAGACTCCAAAATCTCTTGATCCTGAACTTGTAAAGATCGTTCGCCCAATCTGATTCGGCATTAGTTATAAGCATATGAATGGTAAAACCATTCAAGAATCCGCGTTTGTCATCTGTGCCATAGACAGTGTGTCGCTCAGATGCTCTAATATGACCATCAGAAGGAAAGATTCCATCTTTCATATTGAAGCTTTGCTCCTTGTCGTCAATATATAATGCGCTACCAACAAGGAGAACGGAAACCTTACGATCACCACCGGTATTATCGAACTTTTGTGTTGATAAAAATTTAAGTGTTTGCGGTATATGGAGAAGTGCGCTCCCTGCCTCTGCACCTTGCGGTAAAGATTGAATAATGGTTTTCAGGCTTTGCATAGGCTTATAAAATATCCGCCTCTTCACTGGGAGTGCATCGTAACCATCTTGATCGGGCACTTTAAATTCAGCCAAGGTATTCTGTCCGTCAGACATAACCAAAAGCGAATCTCCTTGTTTCAGAGTGCTAAAGACGATACCGGAAAACTGTTCAAACAATTTACTTCTGTCGACACTGGCAGGATAATCTTTTGCCATAACCACGACGTAGCTTATGCTTGCCTGAGTGTGGCTTGAAAAAAAGGTCAAAACAAGCGCAAAAATATACTTTTTCATGAGAAGAAACCTCTATAACCATTCATTTAAAAATTCCCAGTCGCACCAGCGGCTGGGAAGCTTGTATTTACCTGACCACTTCTAATTTAGGCGTTACAGTTTGTTGGGCTTTCTCAAGCGCATTAGCATACATATCCACTCTAAGTAGCAGATAGTTTGATTCGATTTTAGCTTGCACTATGCTAATTCTTGTCATAGTGTGGGTCACGAAAGTGTTTTTTGAACTTTCATATCGAACGATTGCATCATTGAGATGACCTAAAGTTTTGTTAACATCAAGCAAACGAAGTTCCATCGATCCAATCTCTTCACCCACCGCTAAAGATTCGGCGTCATAATTAACTTGCTTGCGGGAAAAGCTTTCAGAGGATTTTTTCAATTGCAACGAGATCATGTTCATCAGTAACGGAACAACGAAGATTTGTAGGGCTTTTACGGCCATTCCAACAATTGGATTATCAAACGGCTCGCCTTCACCGGGTGGTTGATAATTCACCACGAATAAGATTCCCCATAGTACAAACAACACTAACGTCAATATTAATAATATCCGCCAAACACTAGGCATTCTTGACTTTGGGACTTGATTCAAAAACGCCTTTATACCCATAGTCATGAGTACTGATAAGAACGAGATAAATAACGCAACGAAAAATCCTCTTGTACCGACATAAGGTTCTGTACCAGAACCTTGTAAAGTACCGGCTTGGAAAAACC
This sequence comes from uncultured Candidatus Saccharibacteria bacterium, assembly GCA_964355335.1. Lineage (GTDB taxonomy): Bacteria > Patescibacteriota > Minisyncoccia > Phycocordibacterales > SIBU01 > SIBU01. Next base: position 272 of record CAYHDB010000043.1, on the reverse strand, counting down.
ACTCACTGATCCCACCAACAACTGCGGCAAGAACGAAATAAAAGGTTTCTATTTTCGAGTAAGTATTTTTCTCACCAATACTCTCCTTCGTCGAGATTGCATTGATAGGGTTCCATAGCTCTTCTTTGTAGAACTCCTCCAGTTTTTCTTTGCAATCATTAAAATTCGAGACGCTTCGAGCTTTGCCTGACAGTACGGAGGTTGCAATCTCAAATTGCTGCGTATTCTGATTAATTTGAACAGTGATTCTGGCCGAACTTGAACACCTAAAA
>CAYHDB010000042.1:0-5589 GCA_964355335.1 uncultured Candidatus Saccharibacteria bacterium | reverse complement strand
AAACGCCGACAAGGCGCGTGAGAGTGAGTGTTCGGATTGAGGGACTCCGGTAGGCTGGGCCTACTTTGAGTACGATAGCAGAAAAAATGTAGCATGTCAAAAAGACCAAACCGTAAGGGGTTTAGCAATTGCTTAATGTCTCGCAATTATTTTCTGTACTTTTTTGTACGCCACTTATCTGCAATTCTAACTCGAGTGAGGGAGCGTTCGAGTTCTGCGGCGAAGTGTTCGTAGTCTACATGCTCGGTGTTTTCCATCTGCTTACGCAATTCCTCTGCGCGGGCTTTGGCCTTTTCTATCGTGGCATCAGAAAGCTCGGAAACGTGCTCGGCAAAGTCGGCAAGAACCGCGACAGTGGTCTGTCCGTTTTCTCCCTGCTTAACTTCTACAAATCCACCCGAGACCGCCCACGGCATATGTTCACCATTTGCCACAGCGACAACATCACCCGAAGAGAGTCCTGCGATAAGTGGAATGTGGTCAGGTAGTATGGTCAATTCACCTTCCGTGGTAGGGAAAGTAACTTGGTCAACATCTTCTTCAAGGATAAGACGTTCAGGAGTGACGATTTTTAGTTTTAGTTTCTTAGTTGACATTTTAATGAATAATAAAAATTATGCTTGTTTTTATATTTTTTCACTATTTCTATCCAATTCTTTTTGTTGTAGTCCCGTGTAGCATTTGCTAATAGTCGCGCTATCGCCTATTTGGCAAAGAATCGGACTCAAGTCATTATGACTTTCTAAAATGCAGTTTGATTTATAAGTAGCATCATCTGAAATGAAATCACAAATTTTTTCGTCCTGTTTAAGTACAGCCAATCTGTAATAACATTGTTCTACCAAAGAAGATAGAGAATCTGAAGGAATAGAAAGAAGAGGGATTTTTATTTTTTTACACAACTTAGGGTTATTTTCGCTTCTAGCAACAAGCGCAACTTTTTGTACCTCCGTAGCGCCGCTAGCATAAAAATAAGTCGTTCTCATATAAACGTAGTAAGCAACTGCTAAGATTAGAAATATGGGTAATATTACTTTAATAATTTTCATTATTTGTTAGTAGAAGTTTGATTAAAGTGCCCCCTTCATATAAAACTCATTCTCCGCCTTGCTGTCGTGTTTGCCTTCCAAAATTTCCTTAAATGAACGAATAGTCTCGGCGAGGGGAACGTACTGACCCTTGGCACCGGTGAATTGTTCGGCGACGAAGAATGGTTGGGAAAGGAACTTTTGGATTTTGCGGGCGCGGACGACGAGAGCTTTGTCGTCTTCGGAAAGTTCTTCCATGCCAAGAATTGCGATGATGTCTTGTAGGTCCTTGTAACGCTGAAGAACTCGCTGAACCTCACGGGCAGTGGTGTAGTGGTCTTTTCCGACAATGTTTGGGTCAAGAATTGTTGACGAAGAATCGAGTGGGTCCACAGCGGGGTAGATACCGATTTCGGTGAGTGAACGGTTAAGTACCACAGTAGAGTCGAGGTGAGCGAAGGTTGTAGCTGGAGCGGGGTCGGTGAGGTCGTCGGCGGGTACGTAGACGGCTTGGACGGAGGTCACAGAGCCCTTGTCGGTAGAGGTGATGCGTTCCTGTAGATTTCCCATTTCTGTCGCGAGTGTCGGTTGGTAACCCACGGCTGAAGGAATACGTCCGAGCAAAGCTGACACTTCCGAACCTGCCTGAGTAAAGCGGAAAATGTTATCGATAAAGAAGAGCACGTCCTTGCCTTCAACGTCGCGGAAATATTCGGCCATGGTAAGTCCAGAGAGAGCCACACGCATACGGGCGCCCGGCGGTTCGTTCATCTGGCCGAACACCATAGCTACTTTGTCCAAAACGCCTGACTCTTTCATTTCGTGATAGAGGTCGTTACCTTCGCGCGTTCGTTCTCCTACACCGGCAAATACTGAGTATCCTCCGTGATTTGAGGCGATGTTGTGAATGAGCTCTTGAATGACAACGGTCTTGCCGACACCTGCGCCTCCGAACAGACCGACTTTACCTCCTTTGAGTACTGGACAGATGAGGTCGATGACTTTGATACCGGTTTCTAGGATTTCGACTTCGGTAGCTTGAGAAACGAAAGACGGAGCCTTGCGGTGAATAGGGGATTTGGTCGTCGTGGTGACTTCCTTTCCATCATCAATGGCGGCACCCAACACGTTGAAAATACGTCCAAGGGTTTCTTTGCCGACGGGGACAGAAATAGGTGCTCCTGTGTCAGTCACTTCCATACCTCGAGAAAGTCCGTCGGTCGAGTCCATGGCCACAGTCCTCACGGTATTTCCGCCGATGTGTTGTTCGGTTTCGAGTGTAAGCATCTTGCTACCATTCATCACGGTAAGGGCGCTGTAAATATCCGGCACGTGATCGGCAAATTCGACGTCGACGACCGGTCCGATGATTCTTTTGATTGTACCTGTTGTTTTCATGTGTGTAAGGTTGTTAATTTATTGTTGGTATCCACTTTGCAAAATTACATGATCCCGAAGTCATTCCTGTGCTGTCATTGTTGGCGATTGCTCCTCCGCATTGGAACTGACATTTTTGGCCTGTATTTTGAGTACATTCCGCCTCGGAATCGAAGCCTTGGATCTGTAGTTCTTTAAAAGAAAACCTATTGTAAACCAAGACTACAATTATGGCTACAATCAGTATTCCTAAAATGATAAGTGATTTTTTCATAAAGTTTTAACTTACGCTTGCCATACCTGCCGATATTTCACTAATTTCTTGGGTGATATTGGCCTGTCGTGCTTTGTTAAATACCAACGTCAGGTCATCTATCATCTCGCCGGCGGCCTCTGAGGCGTTCTTCATGGCGATCATGCGGGAGGATTGCTCGGAGGCGTTGGATTCGAGGAGCATCTGATAGATTTGCATTCTGACGAGCTTTTCGGCGAGGGAACCCAGTAAAACATTCTTGTCGCCCTCTACTAAATAATTTGTTTTCTGTCCGTTCGCCAGGTGAGTCGGTTCGCTTTTGGGATGCTCAACATCTTTGATCTCCTCAAGCTCGTTAATGAAATCTTTCAGTTCATTTTTTGAAACTGGCAATATTTGCTTGATGTTTGGCGTTTGGGTCATTGCCGAAATGAAATCGGTGTAGACCACTAAAACTTTGTCGTAATTGCCTGCGGAATATTCTTGGAGAGCCAATTTGGAAATCGGAGTTATATTTGCAAGCGAGATATTGTCAGGAAGATTGATGAATGATGAACAAATTCTTTCACCTACTCGGCACATGGCAACATCGCCCTTTTTACCGATAGTCATGATGTCAACCTTTTCACCGTGAGCTTTCTTTTTTAGGAAGGTTAGACTTTTCCTGATTACTTGTGCGTTGTAGGCACCACAAAGTCCGCGGTTTGAAGTAATAAGGATAAGTAAAGTTTTCTTTGTAGGACGTTCAATGAAAAGTGGGTGAGTGATTTCTTCCACACTTTTTCCAATAGAAACCAAAACTTCCCATGAGTATTCGGCATAAGCACGCGAAGCAAGCGTTGACGCTACCGCGCGTTTCATCTTCGAAGCCGCCACGAGCTCCATGGCTTTCGTGATTTTCTTCGTGCTTTTTACGCTTTTAATGCGTCTTTTGATTTCTTTTGAACCGGCCATTTAATAATTACTTAAAATTTGCTTTAAATTCAGAAATCACTTTTTTCAACTCCGCCTCTCCTGCGTCGGTCCACATTTTGGTTTCGCGGATGTCTTTGTAGAAAACTTTTGCGTTTGATTCGGTGTAGTCAATTAGTCCTGCTTCAAACTCTTTGATTTTGGCTACCGGCACATCATCCATAAGGCCCTTGGTCAAAGCGTAGAGAGTGACGACTTGGTGCTCAGTTTTCACAGGAGCGTATTGCGGTTGTTTCAAAACTTCCACAGCGCGTTTCCCGCGCTCCAATTGTTTCTTTGTACTTTCGTCGAGGTCAGAGCCGAATTGAGAGAAGGCCTCAAGCTCGCGGAATTGTGCGAGGTCGAGTTTCAAAGTTCCGGAAACTTTCTTCATGGCTTTGATTTGGGCGGATGAACCGACACGAGACACTGAAAGTCCTACGTTTACAGCCGGGCGAACACCTTTGTAGAAGAGATCGGTCTCAAGGAAAATCTGACCGTCGGTGATGGAAATCACGTTGGTCGGAATGTAGGCAGACACGTCTCCTGCCTGTGTTTCGATAATAGGCAAAGCGGTGATTGAACCACCTCCGTAATTTTTGTTTCTTCGGCAAGCACGTTCCAAAAGTCTTGAGTGAAGGTAGAAAACATCCCCAGGATAGGCTTCACGGCCTGGTGGTCGGCGAAGAAGCAAAGAGATTTCTCGGTAGGCGACGGCGTGTTTGGAAAGATCATCATAAATAATCAGTACATCTTTGCCCTGGTCCATAAAATATTCGGCAATTGAAACTCCTGTGTAAGGGGCGATGTATGAAAGAGCGGAGCTTTCGGATGAACCTGCGGAAACTATAACCGTGTACTCCATTGCACCGCCTTCTTCCAAACGTGTTTGCAATTTTCGTAGCTTGGAGTCTTTTTGGCCAATGGAAACATACACACAAATCATGTTCTGACCCTTCTGGTTCAAAATTGCGTCAATGGCGATGGCTGTCTTTCCGGTCTGGCGGTCGCCGATGATAAGTTCTCGCTGACCACGGCCGATAGGAATAAGGGCGTCGATGGCTTTGATACCGGTTTGAACAGCCTGATCAACTGATTGACGGGTGACAACACCAGGAGCAACTTTTTCAATCGGGTATGTCTTATCTGCTTTGATAGCACCTTTGCCGTCAATTGGTTCTGCCAATGCGTTCAATACTCGGCCAATGACTGCGTCACTAACAGGGATTTCGAGAATGCGTCCGGTAGCCTTCACTTCATCACCTTCGTGAATGTGAGTGAAGTCGCCGAGAATAATGACACCGACAGAATCTTCCTCAAGGTTTAGGGTCACACCGACTTCACCGTTCGGAAAGGTGACCATTTCTGAAGCCTTGATATCGGAAAGGCCGGAAAGCTTGGCAATACCGTCGAAAACTTCCACGACATGTCCCACCTTTTCTGCCTTTACTTCGGACTGGAACTTTTCGATTTGCTTCTTTAGGTTTTCTACTATTGTGTTGTTTGCCATGGCGTTTAGTTTGTTAAAAGATGAGCTTGCAATTGATTCAACTTATTCTTTAATGACATGTCTATTATCTCGTTGTTTGTCTCTATTCTCATTCCTCCAATCAAAGTCTTGTCTTCCATCCATTCCAGTACCGTGTCTTTTGATTTGTATCTTTTCTTGAGTAAACCCTCCACTTCTTCGGTCGCTTTTTTTGAGAGAGGTTTTCTGCTCAATACTCTTGCCCGCAAAATATTGTGCTCGGTATCCAGAAGTTGCTCCAGATTTTTCAAAATCTCCGGAGCCTTCGATAGCAGATTTTTCTTCGCCAAAAACTCCACAGACATTTTGAGCGCGTGTTCAAGCTCGGTACCGCTTTTGTTCTTGGCGGTAGCGTAGATAGCTTCGGCAACGTTTTTTGTGGAAAGTTTGGACATCCTAAGAAGTTTATAGTTTGTAGTTTTTAGTTAAGGTCGTCGGGGCGCTTCTCCAGA
>CAYHDB010000041.1:0-6484 GCA_964355335.1 uncultured Candidatus Saccharibacteria bacterium | reverse complement strand
AAGTATTTTCGTTCTCAACTTAAATTAAACCCAAAGGAAGGAGCGGATAATGTCTCCAGTAGATTCATCCACAAGCTGTGATAATTGCGGAGAAAATGTTCCAAGCAATGAGGCCGTCTGGTCTCGGGATGAACAAAGCGTACATTGCAGTGACGCTTGTTTGGCTCAGTATGACAGGAAACATCCTGACCCCGCCTACGAACCTGAGGAAATGCCGATTCCGCCACCGTCTGCTCTAAGAAGGTGTATTTCCGTAATTGCCCAACGTGTTTCCAGCTTTTTTCCTTAGTCACTTGTGTCTCTCTGAGCCCTTGTAGTGGGGCTCTTTTCTATCCTTGCATATATAATTTGTTATACCCCCACACCAATCTTACCTTGTTGCATGATTGGTGTGGGGGTATACTACTGAAATGTCCAAAGAATTAACCGCGCTTTATCGCAAATACCGACCAAGTACTTTTAAGGAAGTCATCGGTCAGGATAATATCGTAAAAACTCTTGAAGGGGCATTGAAGCTTGGGAATATTTTTCACGCTTATCTTTTTTCCGGAAGTCGCGGTACGGGAAAAACGACGCTTGCGCGTATCGTAGCGCATGAGATTGGCGCGACTGGAAATGATATTTATGAGATTGATGCCGCTTCGAACAATGGTGTGGATGAGATGCGTATTATCAACGAGGCTGTAAGCACTATGCCGTTCGAATCGCCATATAAGGTATATATATTTGACGAGGTTCATATGTTTTCCAAGTCAGCTTGGAACGCGCTTTTGAAAACTTTGGAGGAACCACCATCCCACGTCGTGTTTATTCTTGCCACCACCGAGATTGAGAAAGTACCCGAGACAATCCTTTCCAGGTGTCAGGTGTTTTCACTGAAAAAACCGACTCGCGAGATTTTGAGACAGAGTGTGACAACAGTGGCAAAGAAGGAAGGTTTTTCTCTGGAGGCTGGAGCCAGCGAACTCATTGCACTTTTGGGAGACGGTTCGTTCCGTGACGCTCAAGGTATTTTACAAAAAGTTATTAGTGCTACAAAAGACAAGAAAATTTCACTCGCTGAAGTGGAAATGGTGACCGGCGCGCCTCGCGGAGAGCAGGTGAATCGTTTTATTACGAGTCTGGAGACAAAAAAGCTTGATGAAGCGATTTCTCATTTGCATCAAGCGCTTCGAGCGAATGTGGATGCGAAAGTATTTATAAGGCTTGCGCTACAAAAACTTCGTTTCGTTTTGCTTTTGCGATATGCACCGGAAATGGAGAAAGAATTGGCGGATGAGGTATCCGGAGAAGATTTGGCTTTTCTAAAGCAGATTGCCACATCCAAGTCTTCCACTGCAGACGGTATTTCTTCCACACTTTTGTCGGAATTGTTGTCGGCCTACGATGCTTCGGGACGCGCATATATACCGGCATTACCAATAGAGCTTGCTTTGATCCGAGTCTTCGGAGCAAACTAGCTGAGTCTCCGGAAAAGAAAAACCCAAATCACCAGGATTTGGGCGTCGGCGCGGATTTTACCATTTCGATTTATGGGCGATAGTCGAGCCAGGTTATGGAGATTTCACGAACAACAAAGTCTCTGCTTTCGTGAAGCTCGATAAGCCTTTCCGTCAGCACTCGCGATACATCCGTGAAAAAACTATTCACGCGATAGGGTTTTGAGAGCTTGAATGTGGCGACGGCCGAATCCAACATTTGGGCCACGTAGACTATCAGATGTTCATCCTCGGTTTTTGGCGGATTTGTCGACACGATTGCGAGATTTTCCCTAGTCATCACAAGTGGAGAAGCCAGGTGTTCGCCATCATGCGTGCGAATGGCAATGCTGGACAATCGTCCGATATCGAAGAGTTCCATCAGCGCCGAGTAGGCTGATAAGTGACTGTGCGCGGTGTGGCGTGGTTCTGTTTTCGCCACCGTTGTCCGCACAGTCGCTTTTGCGAATGTGCGTTGGAGTTCGGGCGGTGCCTCAAGCATGAGGGAGTTCATATTTTTGGAATGGGTTTCGGGTTTTTAAGGGTTTCGGAATGGATTTATCGTGGGTGCAAAAAAATCGCCCATATTATTTTGGCAAAAAACTAGCCGGTTTATACCGGAGGAGCAAAAAGAATGACCGATTCAATATAGCACGTTTTTCTTAGCCGGCGATAGTGGATAAGATAATTCTGTTCGTGGTTTACGAGATTCTTTTGTTTGTGTCAACAAAGTGTCGGAATGATTTGCTTATCTGTATTGATGTAACGTAAGATTAGGACCAATAGTTGTATTATTTAACATATGGAAACAGAAACTTTACAAAAAATTGCAGGTGAGCTTGTCACAAAAGGCAAAGGCATTCTCGCCGCAGACGAAAGTGAGAGCACTTGTGGAAAGCGTTTTGATAAATATGGTATTCCAAAAACCGCGGAAGTCAGACGGGAATGGCGAGAATTGTTGTTTTCCTCACCGGAGATTGAAAAAGGACTTTCGGGAATTATTTTGTTTGACGAAACTATCCGTCAGAAGACAAGTGATGGCACACCATTTGCCGAATTTCTTGCGAGTCGTGGGATTATCCCTGGTATCAAGGTGGACCAAAAAACCGAAGTTTTTGGCGGTTCACCGGTAGAAGAAGTCACCAATGGCCTTGTCGGACTACCTGAGCGACTTGCTGAATATGCGAAAATGGGTGCAAAGTTTACCAAGTGGCGTGCGGTTATTCGCATTGGGAATGGATTGCCCACAAAAAGCTGTCTGCAGGAAAATTCCAAGCGTATGGCCGAGTATGCATTTGAGAGTCAGAAGGCGGGACTTGTGCCGATAGTTGAGCCGGAAGTGTTGTTGGACGGAAATCACAGCTTAAAAAGATGTGAAGAGGTGATAAAGGAAACTTTGGAAGAAACTTTTTCCGCAATTGCTGAAAAAGGCGTCAATCTTCCTGGATTGATACTAAAATCCAGTATGGTACTTCCTGGTAAGGATTCCGGTGAGACCGCTACCGCGAAGCAGATTGCCGAGGCGACGGTACGCGTGTTGAAGGCCACTGTACCGAAAGAAGTGGGCGGAATAGTGTTTCTCTCGGGAGGGCAGACTCCAACACAGGCTACGGAAAATCTCAATGAGATGGCGAAGATTCCAAACAAACCATGGAAGCTGACATTTTCATATTCTCGCGCGCTCCAAGATACAGTAATGGCAGAGTGGCTTGGCAAAATGGAGAATGTAGGTAAAGCACAGGAGGTTTTCCGAAGGAGGGTACTTGCGACCGCTTTGGCGAGTGAGGGGCAGTGGACGGCAGAAATAGAGAAATAGAATAATGAATTAAGAATTAGGAATTACGAGTTAATGCCAAAACAGATGGATGAAAAAATATTACAGGTGGCGATATCGGGAGCGAGGAGAGGAGGTAAAATACTTTCTTCTTATTTTGATTGCGATGGACTTGAATGCAAGTTGAAGGAAGACAAAAGTTTTGTGACTAAGGCGGACAAGGATGCGGAGAAGGCGATTATTGAGGAGATAAGAGCACATTTTCCGGATCATGGGATTTTGGGCGAGGAGGGGGGAGCGCAGGCGACTCCATCTGAATATTTGTGGGTGATTGACCCACTTGACGGCACTTCCAATTTTGTGAACGGAATACCGTTTTTTGCCGTATCCATTGCTGTGGTGTATAAAGGCGAGCCGATTGTGTCTGTGGTGTTTAACCCGGCAGTTAATTTTCTTTTTTCCGCGGAAAAAGGAAAGGGAACTATGCTGAACGGAGAGTCTGTCGGAGTTTCTTCAGAAAAACCAGATACCGGATTGGTGACTTTTGGTCCCGGTAGAACTGAGAAACCCCTTTTGAATAAATTGATAACTGCGTCTGACTCCTTTTTTAAGTCGAAGCGATATTTGGGTTGCACCGCCTTTGAGCTGGCCCTTTTGGCTAGGGGAGGTACGGAAGCATTTGCTTGCTTGGGTCTGGAGAAGTGGGATTATTCAGCCGGGATTTTGCTAGTGAAGGAGGCCGGTGGAACTATCACCGATTTTTCCGGCAAGCCGTGCGGACTTGAACAGAATTATTTTCTCGCATCAAACGGTGTTACCCATGACGCGTTGGTAAGAATGGTAGCATCGGTGAAGTAAGTAACTTATTCACATCAATAAGTAACTCAACCATGCGCTCGTGTTAGAATTACAATCGGCTAATTCGTACGAATTAGCCGATTAGAAAAGGCACTATTTTACAAAAAGCGATGAAAAGCTACGAACAATTATTGAAGGCGCTGGCAAACAGGCGAAGGCTGGCGATTTTGCAGTTTCTTAAAAAAAGAAAGGAAGCAACAGTCGGGGAGATATCAGAGGCGATTCATCTTTCCTTTCGCTCTACATCGAGACATCTGGCTGTGCTGTCGCATGCCAACATCCTGGATAAGGAACAACGATCAACGGAGGTTTACTATAGAATTGCAAATCGTCAGGATCAGACGGCCAGTCATGTTATCTCACGGTTGTAGCTTGTCGTTGTCAAATAGGCTAATTCGTACGAATTAGCCTATTTGAATGTAAGAAATATAAACAGGGAGGTTTGATTAGTTTTTTCTACCTGTTTATTGTTGCGATTTGGTGGGCGGGGACTAGGCGTGAAGTTTGTTCCAGATTACCGCGAAGACGTAGCCAAGTACGTATCCGATAACTCCCGTGATGACGACGAGAATTACTGCTGTGGTAATGTCGAAGGCCTCGATGGCGTAGACAGGAGAGATGAAATGCATCCTGAAGATGAAATCAATGAGCGTCTGCGCGTAGTCGAGTGCGACAAGTGCGGACCAGACCGCGTGGAAAAGTCCGAGCACTGCGCCTAAGGCAAGCCCGGCATTTTTAGGAGAAATTGTATGCATAATAATAGAGCTATTGATAATGGTTATATTATACTCCTATATTTTCTGTCGGGTAGTTAGGGTTGAATAAAACCGTTTTTTCGGGTATCGTACTAGCACAGTTAGTAGATTAAGGTTGTAAGATTATAGTAAGACAATAGGGGATAAATAAGGATTTTCTCTTTCAGCTCTTACTTAAATCTTGAATCTGCCAACTTACAACTAATTTTGGGGGATCGTCTAACGGTAGGACAGAGGCCTTTGAAGCCTTTAATTGGGGTTCGATTCCCTGTCCCCCAGCAAAGTTATACAGTTACCTTATGAAAAAAATTCTCTACATTGACTTAGATAATGTGCTGGTAAATTTTCCCTCGGCATTTTCTAAATTGGATAAAAGTGTTTTGGATGTTTATGAGAATAAAGACGACATTCCAGGGATATTTGCATTGATGGAGCCGGTAGATGGAGCGATTAGCGCCTTTGAGGAATTATCGAGAGTCTTTGATGCGTATATTTTATCGACTTCACCATGGAACAATCCGTCTGCATGGTCTGATAAATTGGAGTGGGTAAAAAAACATCTCGGACAAGTTGCATATAAAAGACTTATTCTCACTCATCATAAAAATTTGAATAGGGGCGATTATCTAATTGATGACCGCACTAAAAATGGAGCGGCTGAGTTTGCGGGTGAATTTATCCATTTTGGATCTGAAGCCTTTCCCAATTGGGAAAGTGTCTTGAATTATTTATTGCCTAACAAAGTATAGAAAGATCAGGGCCAACCCCATCACATATGAACCAAATTACTTACGAAGATTTTGAAAAGGTGGATATACGGGTCGGCAAAATTGTCGAGATTTTGGATTTTCCCGAGGCTCGAAAACCGGCATACAAACTCAAGATTGATTTTGGATCTGAAATCGGGATTAGACATTCAAGTGTGCAGGCTGTCGGCGCTCATACCAAGGAAGAATTATTGAATTCGTTCGTATGTTGCGTGGTCAATTTTCCACCTAAGCAAGTCGGACCATTTTCATCCGAAGTTCTCACTCTTGGTTTCAAAAACAATGCCGGAGACGGTTGGGTACTGATTGAGCCCAAAAAAGACGTGATAGATTTAGGCAGTAAATTGAATTAGTTTTTGACTCGGAATGACAATAAAAATGGATAAAAATCATTGGGCAATCAAAATATGGAATGATGGTGGGTATTTTGATTTGTGGCATGTGAATCATTTCTTGGCAGGATTGTTGTTGGCTTTGGCCGGGATACTAGTGGGAATGGATTACTGGGTCAATTTTTCTATCGCACTTTGCTTGATGTTGGGTTGGGAGGTATTCGAGATAATGAAAAAGATCGAAGAAACAAGATTCAACATGACGTTTGACGTTATCCTAGGTCTGGTGGGCTACTTTTTAATTTATTACGTCAATCTGCAGATGTCTGAGATGAATGTTTTGTTCTTTACGATATTGATAACTTGGTTAATATTGGAATCCTGGGGTTATTGCGCTTTTAAAATAAGAGGGGGAAATCAACATTGGAACTAGTACAGTCAATTGACGACAATCTCGATTTAGGTTACTCTTAAGCGACTGAACAGATATGCATAAAATGGCTTTCAAATTCAATATCGT
>CAYHDB010000040.1:0-6619 GCA_964355335.1 uncultured Candidatus Saccharibacteria bacterium | reverse complement strand
CCCTTCTTGGAATCACGGATATCCTGATCATCAAGATCGGAAAGAGAAATCATGACACTTCTGCGTACCCTTCCGGTAACCACGCAATCTCCCTCCATACAGATGATCTCGTGCTCATCAAGTTTACTGAGACGCTTTCCTTGTCGCTTCATGATTTTCTCTCGAGTAAAACTCAAAAGTCGTCGAAGTGGCTCAGGTCCTGAAGACTTTCCTCCCATAGTCTTCAATCGCGCCCCGGCTGGTCGAAGTTTTGAAAAATCAAAATCAACATCCTGGCCATTCACCCAAACGTTCGTACCGAAAATAAATGCATCGCACCATCCTTCCTTACTGTCTTCTATAACGTGAGTCGGCAATTTCTTCCCAACCTGCAATTTTATCTGGGGAAACTTCTGAACATTCTGACTTTCCACTGACCAGCCCGCGCCAGTTCCACACATCGATACATACATCACCTCTGCAATATCACGAAAACTTTCAGGCGCGATGAACGAACAATTGTACGCGCAAACATTTGTGGTTCGAGCAGCACTTCCGGAAAATTGGAGAAGTCGCATCGACGGCATCGCCTCGTGATTTAGAATTCCTTCTCGTACTTCCTTGTACTCAGCATCCTTCAATTTCTTTCCGAGATTTTCCTTCATAAATGACATATAGCGATCGACGGTTTCGATCCATGTCTCGCGTCTGCCTTCCGCATCGATCCACCTTGAATAACTTCGATAGTAAATGAACTCCCCCAAAGGATTTTGAAAATATTTCTTGCTGTCGGTCGCCATTCTCTTGACCTTCTCAGGAACATGGAAACCCTTCTCGCGAAGTTTGGAGCGTTTTTCTCGGTACAAAATATAGGCCTTTGCGGTCTTTACATATTCGCTCAAAATCAGTTCCTTTTCCGCGGAATCCTGTATGCCTTCGACTGTTGGAACAAAGTTTTTGTGCTTCTTGACGATGCGTACCAAATCAGCAAGGATTTTATTTGCCACCAACCTCGCTTCTTCCGGAGAACCCTCACCTGTCTGAATCATCGCCTTGTTTATCGCAGTGACAACTCTTTCAAAATCAAACGGAACGACAGAACCGTCGCGTTTCAAAACGCTTTTCACAAAAATATTTTCCTTCTCTGGTGTTTTCTTGCTGACCATACAACTTAATTTATAATGATTAATTTTTATTCGCTTCGTGGGTTTTATTGTACTCCAAATGACCTGATAAAAAATATGTGGACAAGCTAAAAATCAGACTTAAACTACAAAAATATCTGCGTGTAAAACACTCCGTCAAAAAAGCTTGCAGAATATAATTTTTTTGGGAAACAAATCAAAAATTAACCGAATCTCCGATTAATACACCGTTTTTATCGGAAAAACCGGAATTAGTTTCCAAAACGTACTTTGCCGGAACAGTCGGAACAAAATTTTTGGGATATGAATCAGGAAAAACATTTTTTTCGATAAAAACAACTCGTTTCGATTCGTCCAGCCAGATGATATCGATTGCAAAAAGCATGTCCTTCATCCAAAAAGAATGTAGTGCTGATTTATCGAAAACAAAGAGCATACCTTCGTTCTCCAAAATAGATTTTCTTCCACCCAATCCAAGTCTCCTGAAATAGTCTGTATCTGCAACAAATACGTTGAGAATTGTGTGTCCTATAGACACCGGTATGGTTTCCGAGAGGTGACCTTTAGATAATATACTGTCTTTTTCGGCCGTATTTGAGCCAACGATAAAGGACAATACGACCGCTATAGTAACCCCTAAAACAATTAATACTTTTTTATAATCGAAACTCATGCCGAAAGTATATCACTTACTTACAGAAAAAATCTGTCACTTTTTTTGATAAATCAGCAGTTATGAATATATGGGAAAATTAGAACACATTGATTGATATTGGCAATAGAAATAACTTGATATAATTGTCGGCATCTAAATACGGGCCTTTTCCACCTATTTATTCTCTAATTATCGGTATTATGCGTTCCAAACACATTTTTTTTATTATATTGGGAATTGTTCTGGTTATCGTCCTTATTGTTCTCAACTCGACTATCAAGCAGGCAAACGAAGAACAGCTCTCACTTTCTCTGGACCTCCAATACCGTACTCGCCTACTGGCAGACAGTCTGAGGGAATCAGTCGAGCCTATATATGGCAGGAACTCCGTCCCGGAACTTCAAAAACTTGTGGATAAATTCGCGGACAGAGAACACGTGGTCGGACTTGCTGTTTTTAACAACAAAGGAGTGAAAGTCGCTACCTCCGCTGACTTGCCTGAAACTTTTCTTTCAAATCTGCCCTTGGTCTCAAATGTAATGGATTCTGATAAACCGACCGGGGAATTTATACGAGATGGCGGTAAAAACTACTATGTTTTTGTGGAGCCTCTCCGACAAGTAGACAGAGTCATTGGTGCTTTTCTGGTGGCCCAAAATGCAGGCTATATTGATTCCGGCATCCGAAAAATCTGGGAAAGCAATCTACTTAAACTATTGTTGCAAATAATCATCTCTACCCTGTTACTTGGGGCGTTGCTTAGATGGATAATCGTTAAACCTCTGATACGAATGGTAGAGTCCGTAAGAAATGCCCGGACGAAAGGTGAAACAGATCAAGCACTGCAAAAGATTAAGGAACACGCATTTTTCAAGCCACTTGTAGGTGAAATCTTCAAGATGACGAAAAGTCTTTCCGACGCACGTCTCTCCGCGAGTGAAGAGGCTAGAATGAGATTGGAGAAATTGGATAGTCCGTGGACGGCGGAAAGGCTGAAAGAGTTTACAAAAGCTTACCTGAAAAAGCGTGAAATATTTGTTGTTTCAAATCGTGAACCCTACATCCACAGTCGAACAAAAAATAAAATCAGCTATTCAATGACAGCACACGGTATGGTAACTGCGATAGAACCGATGATGAAGGCCTGCGGAGGTCTGTGGCTTGCTCACGGGAGCGGTACAGGTGATAGAGAGACTGTGGACGAGCACAACAAAATACTTGTTCCTCCAGATGACCCTAAATACACACTGAAGAGAGTTTGGCTGAGTGACGAGGATATCAAGGGATACTATGTCGGCTTTGCAAACGAAGCTCTATATCCTCTATGCTTACACACTCACACAAGACCGATTTTCAGAAAGGAAGACTGGATTGCATACCAAAAGGTAAACAAAATATTTGCAGATAACCTACTTGTTGAAATTAAGAGTGTTGAAGAGCCTTTGATAATAATTCAGGATTTTCATTTTGCGCTTTTATCTCACATGATTAAAAAGGCGAGACCCGACGCGCACGTAGCTTTGTTTTGGCATATCACCTGGCCTTCTGCAGAGCAATTCAGCATCTGCCCATGGAGAAAAGAAATAATCGAGGGAATGCTCGGTGCGGATATTATAGGCTTTCACACACAGCAACACTGCAATAACTTTATTGAAACTGTAGGCAAAGAAGTGGAGTCATTGGTCGACTTTGAACGATTCTCCATTACACGTGGAAACCACACGTCATATATAAAACCCTTCCCGGTAAGTGTGGACTTTACGAACAGCACAATGAATAGCTCCAAGCCTGACCCAGACAGTACCACTTTGCCGTGGCTCCAGGTGAAAACAAAATATATGGGACTAGGAGTAGACCGACTGGATTATACAAAAGGTATTATGGAGAGATTTAAGGGAGTTGAGACCTTTCTGGATACCTACCCCGACTATATAAAACAGTTTACATTCGTGCAGGTTGCACCGGAGAGCAGAGAGGTCGGCGAAAAAAACCAGGAATACAACAAATCGGTAACAGAAGAAGCGGAAAGAATAAATAAAAAGTTCCAGACGGACGACTGGAAACCGATTTTTCTAGAAAAAAATTACCACTCACACGAGGAACTGAACATTCTTTACGGACTGGCTGATTTTATGCTTATCACTTCACTCCACGACGGCATGAACCTTGTGGCAAAGGAGTTTGTCGCTGCGCGAAACGACGAAAAAGGAGTTGTCATTTTGAGTCAGTTTGCCGGAGCGTCGAGAGACCTCACGGGTTCACTTATCGTAAATCCCTACAGCGCCGAAGAGATATCCGAGACCATACACAAAGCTATCACCATGCCGACAGAAGAGCAGACCAGAAGAATGAAAACAATGCGAAATAGTGTCAAAAATTACAATATTTACCGATGGGCTGCCGAACTCATTAAAGCTTTGGCAAACCTAGGATAACCAATAGAAAATCCGCACAGGTGTGCGGATAGGTAAATACAAATCGGGCTAAGCTTCGTTTATTATCGCCAGAAAAACAGAGGCCTTGATCAACTTGCGACAGTCAAT
Organism: uncultured Candidatus Saccharibacteria bacterium; assembly: GCA_964355335.1. Taxonomy (GTDB): domain Bacteria; phylum Patescibacteriota; class Minisyncoccia; order Phycocordibacterales; family SIBU01; genus SIBU01. Next base: position 2,297 of record CAYHDB010000040.1, on the reverse strand, counting down.
ACGGTCCATACAATGTTTCTGAGCCGTCTCGCTAAGACCGGCAATAACAATGATATGGATACATTTTTTCCTGGTCAGAAAACGTCCCTGACCGAAATGCTTGGCGACATTATGCTTGTCATTTTTGTTGCTCATGGAAACTTGGAGCAAAAAGTGGAGAAATCATCTTTTGCGACCGGCACCAAACCGGAAAGACGATGTTTCAAACTTCGTGAAGTGTAGCACTCTGCAGAAAATATTCAACAAAAAGCCCGCACATAGCGCGGGAATAATCACAAAATCATCTCTTCAGGCCGAGACTACGGACACCTCGCGGTTTGCCTTTCCGATGAAGGAAACTAATCTCTCGCTTGCCGTCTTCCGGTCGAGAATTCTTTCTTTTATCCAATGCGGTTCTTCCTGACACTGCTTCCATAGTCGATGATGGGTTTTTCATAAGAACTCAAACTGCCAGGAAAAGAATATCACGGACTATATTTACGTAAAACTTTTCTGTGGAAAACAAATCATTAAAACATCAATAAATAAAAAGACAACTTCCCATTTGTCGATTTTTGACTATGCTACCCATAGTTGCTCGAGTAGAGCTACCGTCCCAAAAAGACGAAATGTGAACACCAAAATCCAATAAGGAGTACTTATGCCGTACAAACACCCTGACCCGAAATCCAAAAAACGCATCATCCTAGCGCTCGATGTTCCTATCGCGAGGGCAGTATGGCTCATCCAAGAGCTGGCCCACCTCGTCGCCTACTTCAAAATCGGATACGAGCAAATCCACGCACATAGCGCCAGGGAACTTGTGAAATGCGTCCATGATCACGGAGGGGCTGTCTTCCTTGACGGGAAAATCCACGACATCCCTCAAACAGTGTCCAAAGCAGTGACAGGGATAGTCGCAGATCAAGTTGAGCTGTTCAACGTGCATTGCAGTGGTGGCGCCCTGATGATGCGTACCGCAGCGAGTACGGCATTGAGCGTCGCCCTGAAACAAGCGGAGGAAGCAGGAATGACAACTGCACAATTCGGCAGACCACTTGGCATTGGAGTTACACTCCTGACCAGCCTCGACTACGACAGCCTGGTTGCGATCGGACTCGCTCCAAGCATAACCGGGAGCAATCTGGCCGACATCCAGGCCGAGAAGGTCCTGTTTATGAATCGGTTGGTCGTGAATCTCGCCCTTGCCGCGAAGAATGCCGGCCTTGACGGTGTAGTCGCATCCCCCCGAGAATCATCAATGATTCGTGAAGCGTGCGGTCCGGATTTTCTGATCGCCACACCGGGCATCCGGAACAAAGACGCAAAACCTGACGACCAGAAACGCACTCTCACAGCTTCCGAGGCAATTGCCGGGGGTTCCGACTTCCTTGTCATCGGGCGCCCCATCTGTGAGGCGCAGGACCCCGTTTCCGCCACAATCAGGTTCAACGAAGAGATCGCTCAGGCTCTCGGGGCCTAACCTCTCTGGTTCGCAACAAAGTCACAACGCACCCATTTCTCGGGTGTGTTTTTTAATTTTAAAATCACTTGCCCTTTTTTCCCGAACGGATAATATACAAAGTGGATAAGCTAGCAACATCAACAAACAGAAAGGACGCTGCCATATGGTTAATCTATCAGCTACAGCTCAAATGTATCTTGATGAATTTGAAAACCTCAGCAATCAACCACTTGGGGAACGGAGTGACAAACTTGCGAAAAGGCTACGCGAACGACAGGCGTTCTGGATGCACTCGGGAAATCCGGATGACCCGCACGCGGAATTGCATTCCGGCAAATGTAGTGATGGCTTCGTTGACGTACTCCGAGCGCTTCGAGATACCCCGTTCTGCTTCGGTGCGGCATACGGACTTGTTCGAGTAGTCAAACAAAAATATCGAGGACCAATCGGTTGGGTCATCGGTTCCGATCATGCCGGCGCGGTTCTCTCTCAGAACTTCGCATTTCATATCGGCGCCCTTCACGACTTCACTGAGAAAGGACCCGACAAAACCCAGCTCTGGAAACGATTCACAATTGACCCGGGCAGTGTAGTGCTACAGATCGAAGAACTCATGACCACTGCAGCGACACTTAAGGAAGTCCGCGACGGCATCTTAGCTGGGAGTTGCGGACCAATAACCTTCGCTTCTGTTGCAGGGGTACTTGTGCACCGATCAGACGTGAAACACGTCGATGGTATGGAAATCGTCCCGTTTGCCCACTATGACATCCATACATGGGAACCTGGACCGGAAACATGTCCGTTGTGTGCAGAAGGCTCAAAACGCCTTAAGCCCAAAAAGAACTGGGCG
>CAYHDB010000039.1:5658-6896 GCA_964355335.1 uncultured Candidatus Saccharibacteria bacterium | reverse complement strand
ATTTCCTTAAACCAACCTTCCGCGGTTTTAAGAAAATCGGTATTTTCATTTTCAGCACTAAACGTTCTGATTTTGCTGTAAGTATGCCTTTTTGGATCATTCTCGTTTATGCCCAGAAAGTCTAGTTGTTTCTGGAAGATTGAATCTCTAAGGCTAAGCTGAAATGTCTCGTCTCGATGCGTTGCCTGGTCGTCGTGGGTTCTGTAAAGCAGAAGGATTTTTGGAATAGTGTTAAGTTTAAAAACACGTACGGCTCTGGTCCAAAAATCTAAATCCTCACAATATTTTAGACCTTTTGCGTATTGAAACCCCGTCTTTTTCAGAGATTCCAAACGCATAATTGTTGTCGGATTGACCATCGAAGCGTTGAACAGTACACTCGCCTTTAATTCATCATTTGATACTGGGTTTCTCATCACAATACCACCACGTTTGCCGAATGTTTTGGCGTAGCTACCAGCAATATCAATCTCTGGGTGAGTTTCCATAAACTCCACCTCTGTTTTTAGACGTTCTGGTAAAGAAATGTCGTCGCTATCCATCCATGCAATGTAGATACCTTGAGCGCTATCAATTCCCAGGTTACGCACATCCGATATCATGGCAGAATCAGGCGTTCCTCTTGTGTGAACAATACGGCGATCTTTGAAACTATCGATTATGTCCAAGCTTGCTTTGTTTGAATCGAATGAGCTTATGATGATAAGCTCAAAGTTTGCGTAGCTTTGGTCTAAAATACTTTGAATAGCTTCCGCAACATATTGTTCGTTGTTGCGCACGGCCATTACCACACTTACTAGAGGTGTTTTCATAGATAATTATTTTCTGTCATCAAATACGACAGTGGAACCTTCCTGTGAGAATGTGAAGGGTATTTCGCGCAGAGTATGGAGCGCGCGACGAAGACGCGCGTGATTTGCTTTTTCGGCATAGAATAGGAAAAAGCCACCACCTCCTGCGCCCAGGATTTTACCACCCGTCGCGCCGTTTTGGAGAGCTGTATCATAAGTCGAATCTATTTCAGGATTTGAAATTGTGTTGGCTACGGATTTTTTCAGCATCCAACCGTCGTGAAGGAGTTTTCCGAATGTACTGAGGTTTCCGTGTTCCAGTTCTGTCTTCATATGGTAAGACATTCCAACCATGTGCTTAAGCGTCGATATGGTTTCTTTAGATTTCTGAATATTTTCTTTCTGTTTTTCAAGGATTGTTTTGGCCGGACGTGTCACTCCGGTGTA
>CAYHDB010000039.1:0-5558 GCA_964355335.1 uncultured Candidatus Saccharibacteria bacterium | reverse complement strand
TATTTTCTTTCTGTTTTTCAAGGATTGTTTTGGCCGGACGTGTCACTCCGGTGTAGAAGAGGAGAAGGTTATTTTGAAGTTTTTCAAGTACCTTCGGTTTTATTTTTAACGGTTCCACGATGACTTTCCCAGACGGTAAAAAACGTATAAAATTAAAACCACCATACGCAGCGGCATATTGGTCTTGTTTGCCGATAGGTTCTTTCAGATGTTCTATTTCGGTCCGACAGGCAAGTTCAGCAAGCTTTTCCGGGCTAATCTTTTTGTTTTTGTAAGCGGACATCAAGTGGTGTAGCCCCACCGCGAAGGAGCTTGATGAACCTAGTCCTGTGCGGGCCGGTACGTCGGCAAGCACTTGGATTTCAATACCTTTCGCGCCGTGTTCCGAAAGAATATCGCCTGCGAGTATGTTCTCAAAATCACGCGGATCTTTGGCTTCCTCAGTTTTTCTGTATTTAATAAGAATGGTTTCCGGATTGAAATTGGGATGGCTCGCTAGATATACGTATTTGTTTATCGTGACGCTCAAAACAGCCGCATCATTTTTTTTATAAAATTCGGCCAAATCAGAACCGCCACCGGCAAAACTGATTCGTAACGGGGTTCGGGTGATAATCATGGGGATAATACTATACCACTTGATAACCAAAAACCAGTTTCGGAAGTTACATGATTTATGAGTGAATTCATGCTAGGCTACTCTTCATGAAAGCGGTTATTTTATGCGGTGGATTGGGCACGAGATTATTGCCGTTAACTGAAAAAATTCAGAAGGTTATGGTAGATATTGGTGGGAAGCCCCTGCTTCAATACCACGTTGAATGGTTAGCGAAAATGGGTGTGCGGAACATTGGTCTTGATTTGTTTTATTTGCCGGAAGCGATAAAGAATTATTTTGGAGACGGTTCACGTTTCGGCGTGCGTATTCATTACATTGTTCAGCCAAAGCTTTTGGGAACAGCAGGAGATGTTAAATGTTTCGAGGAGTTTATCGGAGATGACAGATTCCTTGTTATTTACGGAGATAACATTTTTGAATTGGATTTGAAGGATTTAGTTTTGTTTCATGAAAATAAAAACGCTGTTGTGACTGTTACACTCCGTGAGTGGGAGAACCCAACCACTAAGGGTATAGTGGAAATGGATAGTGATGATAGGATTTTGCGTTTTAAGGAGAAACCGAAACCCGAGGAGGTAACTACTAATCTTGGGAATGCCGGGGTTTATCTTGTCGAGCCGGAGATTTTTTCCCATATTCCTTCAGACAAGGATTGTGATTTTGGCCGAGATGTTTTTCCCGACCTTATTGCGAAAAAAATACCGATGTTCGGATACCGCTTGCACGGATATCATCAAGACGTCGGTACTTTCGAGATGTTGGAACAGGCTCGTAAGGATTCCATAATATATGAAAGTCTCGCATAAGAATGAATTGAAAAGAGCGATGTTTTTGGACCGTGATGGTGTTTTGAACAGGAAACCCTTAGAACACGATTATGTGAAGAGCCATGCCGAGTTTGTTTGGAATGATGGCGCTCGTGAACTTGTTAAGAAAATTAAAGATTTGGGATTTCTGGTAATTGTTGTAAGCAATCAAAGGGGTGTCGCTCGCGGACTTATGACTGCCGACTTCGTGGACGACTTACACCGTAGAATGAATATGGAATTGGCGAAGGTAGGAGCTCACATCGACGCGTTTTATTACTGTTCGCATGATACGGCCGATAAGTGCGCCTGTCGAAAGCCCAAGGAGGGAATGTTTTTGACTGCGGCAAAGGAGTGGGGAATTGACCTTAAAAATAGTTTTGCCGTGGGTGACAGTGAAAGTGATACCATTGCCGCATCCAAAGCGGGATGCAAAACGATACAGATAAAAACGGATATTGTTCAAATAAACGACATCCTTGCGATTCTAAAATAGTTCTATCCTTTTAGGACTTTCGGATTGGTAGTGTTGTTCGCATCGGTTTTTCTGTTGCTCAAAAGCAGGGTTAATACATCTTTCCATCTCTCGGGAATATATTTAGAGAAATTAAAGAGTAACACTTTTATGATATAGAGTATTTTGTTATTGTTCTTCGGAACACCTTTTATTCTTGCGATGATCTTTGATTCGGGGTTCCAGTTTATGGATTTAATGTTTCCATAAAATCCGTCATGTGCACCGTCAGAGGTCTCTATGGGGGCAGGGAAGAAACCCTCGGAGTTTAAGATATGAATATCTCCTTGGTCATGGCGTAAAGGTGGTAGAGAGTGTCTGCTTTTTTGGACAAAACCGCAGATGTTGTAGCCGTACCGGATAAATCTCCCATTTTTTACATCAAATCCATTTGTAACTAACACGTACATTAGTTGCCCAATATTCCAACCCATAGCTATATGACCGCCTGTGACACGGTCATCATGAGGTGGTACAAACACAAAAAGCCACCCATCATCATTGAGTATCCTTTTTGCCTCATCGAGAGCTAGTCCGACATTCGGACAATGTTCAAGGATGTGGCTCATAATCACAGCGTCAAATGATTTATTCTGAAAAGGCATTTTTTCGACGGATGCCGGTATGATTTCGATACCACCAATCTTCAATTCATCAAGATTGGCACCGTACGAGTCTATTTCGAGTCCGACTCCCGTGCATTTCTTTCCCTTCTTTGCGAGCCACTTTAAAAGTTGGCCTTTTCCGGCGCCAATATCCAAAAAAGTAGTAAGTAATTCAAGGGGAGCCTCTTCAAGGAGTTCCAAGATATTCGTCATTCGGCCGTCGAGATTGTCACCTTCTCCTCCCATATTGTGGCCAAAAGTGTTCGGCAGATTGTATTTTTTATCTGGCATATTGCTTAGTATAAGTTATGTCTATATTTTAAACCAACCTTTTGGCACAATATTTCCTGTATTGTAGTTGCCCGATTTAAACCATTTTGCCGGGGAAATAGCGACCCTGTCTTTATTTTCGTTTAGCCACGCACCCCACCAACTGAAAGTAGAATTGGCAATAATGTTGTGCTTGCAGGAACTCATCAATTTCAGCTCTTCATGGTCCGAAATATTGGAGGAAGAAACAAATACAGCAGGGTAATTCCTGGGGAAATTTTCTTCCGCCCATTTAATGTCATCTGAAAATATGAAAAAGGTGGCATTTGGGAATTTACCAACAATCATTTCGCACGCATTTTTGTAATATGAAATAGGTAGTATACCGTGGACGTCGGCAACCTTTCCTATCGTGACATAGTCTCCTCGGCGAATATGAACACTGGTAGAATTTTCGGTGTTGTTTATTCGTTTTGATACTTCAAGAGCTTTATTGTTTAAAGATGTTTTCAATTGAAAATCTTTTCGGATGGCTTCTTCGTTTGGGTGAAAATATCTTTCGCTTTGCATATTCCAGTGGCCGTCAAAATAGCCGTCACCTCGTTTGAGTACATATGCGTTAAAACCATCAAATGTTTCCTTAATATGTTTTTTGTATAGTCTGTTTCTAAAAAATCTATCAAGTAATTTTGGGATTGGACCTGTATATTTTCGTATTTCCTTTTCCGATGCTTCCGTTGTCTTCAGGTTGAACCCGTTCAATTGATATGCTCTGCCACTTTGGTTAGGTTTTTTCAGGTATGAGAGGTCCATTTCAAAAGGCACTTTGTGAATGAGTGAAAGGTTGCGTCCTAGTGCATATTGAAACATTTGGTTTCCCAGCCCACCTTGTAATTTAACAATAATCATTTTTCTTTCCTCATGATTAAGGAGTAAAGTTCATCTATGATTGCCGAAGCTTTTTTGTTGCCGGAATTTGAAAAATGGAAGTCATTTGGTAAAAAATTTTCTCGAATAAAAAATTCTGTACCGGCACGAAATGGGATACTATGTCTTTTGCAAATCTCGGTTGTAATTTTATCCGGATATTTCGGTGAGAAATCTTCCGGCTTTCCGCAATGGCGCTTTACTTTGTTTATGGCCTCCTTGTCTTCTACCCACCAAAGCGGAATGGTCATAATCGCAAATTTTGCGCCATTTTTCTCACAGTGGTCCCTCGCTTCCTTTAAAAGATACTCGAATGCTCCGTAAGCATAATCGGAAAAATAGTTTTTGTAATATAGGTCAGCAAGCTCAGGCATCGATGTTTTATACCCCTTTTCGAAATTGAATGGCAGTTTATTTTCCGAGATGCCCCCAGTGTTGATTTTGTAACTTCCTGTTGATTGGTCTCGATATGTAAAAGGGAAGTGATAACCGTATGAAGTAGGCCTGATTGCCTCACGATAATCGTTCCCTGTAAAAACAAACCAAATTACCAGTTTACCGTTAAGCTCTTTTGTTAGATTTTTTAGTAAAAGCAAATAATGGGTGACACCATACCCCGGTGCTCCTATCGGCTTAACGGTCGCTAACTGTGTAAGTCCAGCAAAATGTTGTTTTTCGTCAGTGCCCTGACCGAAGACAAATGAGTCACCAATAACCAGGGTGTTGCTTTTGTCCAGAGAGTAATTTCCGCGCCAACCATCCTTTCCTGTTATTACAGTGTATGAATTGTCGGTTTTCATACGCGTATTTACGTTTGGTTTTGCTTTCCAGCCAAGTTGTGGGTCAAATAGGATAATATCTTCCCATTCGGAGTTTTTGGGTGCAAATGAGATTATTATTTTTCTAAAAATACCGATTGCCCAAATCGGAACCGCAAATAAGAGTGCGGGTATTATTAAGACCAGACCGAATGTAGAGGCTATAAATGAAAGTGTGAATCGTGCAAATGTCATTTTAGAAAAGCGTATAAATCATTAATGATTCCGGTGAAGGCATACTGTCCGATTCTTCCGTGGCCCAGAGCAGTACAATAAACGGCAATAGAAAAATTGCCCACAGGTTCCCTGGTTTAAATGACCACAAAAAGTATTGATAAAGCCAGTTTTTTCCTTGAGAGTCTGTAATAAGATTTGAGCTTGAGGCTTTGTTCCAATCTTGCCATGCGCTTACACCTTTTGGTTTTTTGAAAATCATTTTTGACCCTGCGAGGGCGATAATTGGAAATACGATATAGTACAGGACCAACACAATATACCCTCTGATATATGAGAATATTTTGCGCGATGCTTTGTGATAGAATTTTGGAATTGAGCTTGAAGGCATATATTTGGGTAGTTTAATCCAAAGTGTGTAATTCCTTGTACTTTTCTCTTCGCATTTCCTCATATGACAGCAGTTCCTTGCTTTGACGCTCTTTCTTGACTATGTAATTTCCCAATACCAGGCAATCCATATCTGTTCCTAAAAAACATGAAATTGCATCTTCCGGATCGCAGACTATGGGTTCACCTCGAATGTTGAAGCTTGTGTTGACTACCATTGGACAACCGGTTTTGTCATAGAATTTTTTAATAAGTCTATAGTATCTGCCATGGCGGTCCGAATCGACCGTTTGGATTCTGGCGGAATAATCCACGTGAGTAATGGCGGGAAACTCGGAACGCTTAATCGATAGACGAATACGTAAGTCGGGGTCATTTTCTTTCACTTTTTCTTCCTCGGTTTTTTGAGTTTTCCATTTGTCTAAAACTGGAGCG
>CAYHDB010000038.1:0-7145 GCA_964355335.1 uncultured Candidatus Saccharibacteria bacterium | reverse complement strand
AAGAACATACTTATCTGCGTCTGTTTCAATAAATGCCACCAAGGCTGAGACACCTTGGTGGGAATATTCAACGGAGATATCCTTACCAACGAACATTTCATCAGAAGAGAGGAAAGATTCTAGAAGTGGAACAAGTGTTATGCGCCGATCATTGGATATCTTATCGATCTCATGCTCTGAAAGCCTTGGCTTATTCTTGTAGTTTATCTGGGGCATCAGAAAATTATAACATATTAAGAAACCAGGTTAGAACTAAAAAGTCCTTACCATTAAAAGGTATTATTTAGAAATTTTACTCTGCGCGGCTGATGGGTGATGATCCCACGACCTCTCCCGTGCACTTATCCCATATTTTCATAAAGGCGTGGACTATATCTTCACCGTATTCGCCGGTGGCGAACTTAGGTGCTCCGGTATCTAGTCTCTACGGCGCCCCTTCTCTTTACTCATTTTTTATTAAAGTAAAAATGTGGAAGGGTTCCCTCGGTGTTCGCATATTCGTCTCAAACGAACTTAGCCTTCACCGATATCCCGGAGAGTTTCAATCTGCCGTTTCGACAGAAAGCTGCATATCTACAGGGGAGTGCTCTACCGTTGAGCTACAGCCGCAAACTCTTATATTTCTCGAAAACAGACTTTTTTCTTTGTAAAAAAAGACCTGTTTCCAGAATACGCCTATTATACATAAAATCATATAATTTCAAAGAGTCGAACACACTGTATGTTAATCTGCAATAATCCCCCTTGCCTTTCGAAACTCTGCCTTTTGCCATCCCTTTATTGCTCAATGTACCCCTTAATATTTCCAAGAATTTTTTTGAGCAGGACGTAAAAACCGTTTGAATAATAATATGCGGCGTTTTCCTTTCTTTGTTGATTTGGCCCACCCACACATGTCCGTCACCATCAAAATAACCCCTCACAAAATCGGGAAAATATTTGTCGGGGACATTCGGCACCGCCAGACTTTTTGTTTTTCTTTCGTGAAAACCAAGATTTCTTAAATCATCGCACATTTGAAAGCTACCAATCTGTAAACGATAGCTGGTATATCTATTATTATGTCTTTTGCGAATACTGATTTTATGTTCGGCACCAATTTTTTCCTTGATCAATTCAATAAGTTTTTTATCCGTAATGTCTATACACCAAAATTGTCCCCCACGCTTATTTACCGTAATATATCCATCTGCCGCAAAAAACCCCAAAACATAAGCCATTTCTTGGGTCCACTTTTTAAAAAAGTCCTTATTAACCTTCTTGTTTATTGGCACATATTTATTATATATCGTGACAGGACATTATCCTAATCATATTCTAAATAAAAAACGGCCTTTAGAACAAGCCGTTTATTGGGTCACTTTTCACAATTTCCATCTGAGGCAAAACCCGAGCAGGACTCGGTCCTTAATCCCTGGATTGTCCCATCGTCCAAAGGGGAATAAAAGTGTCGCCTTGGGAGACAATTTCCATATTCGCCCCACGTCGTCACGGGACACTTCCCTGTCCGAATTGTCCTCTGTGTGGACGTAATAGAGGTTTGGAAATGGGTCTCTTTCAAGAAGAATGATTTTCGGCAATTCAGGTTCCACGACCGATTCCTTGATTTTCTCCTTCTTGCTTCCCGTCGCGTTAAGAGAAAGTTTCAAGTCCTGCTTTTCCAGAAAACGTGTGTACTCCTTCTGGACAGGAGAGCTGGCAAGTCCCGGCCGAATTGGAATTTGAGTCGAACTGACGACTTTCGCCAGGAGCAACCTCTTGGCAGAAGCCGAATTTGTTTGTAAATGTTCTTCCGCGCGAACCACAAATGCGCAACACACGAACATAGCCAGCACCAACACCGACATATAAGTCTTCATAAGCTGTCACCTTTCGTCTTGTTGTTATTGACCGAAACCAATTTAAGCATAGCACAAAACACCATCTGCTATTCAAATGGGAATCTTATCAACGATTAGTCAAATCTTTGTGCCGATGAGTGGAATCGAACCACTGTCTAAGGCTTATGAGTCCTCCGTTCTACCATTGAACTACACCGGCAAAGTGTCCCAACATATTAGTAAAATTTTCGATATTTTGCAAAGTTAAAAAAATGTGTCATTAAAAATGCCCGCTTGTTTAACACAGCGGGCAACTACGGACAATATTGGCTTTCGCCAGCATGGTCCGCGCATACAAGAAAAACTCTCAAGCAGACGGTTCGGGTGAACCATCCAAAAACTGAGGGGCCTCCTAGAAAGAGCGCGCACCTCGCATACGGTAAAAGCCTGCCGACGGCAAGATAAACATATCTTTATGTGCCTACGGCGGGCTTCTCGAAGCGAGGCTTCGTGTTCACAAGATCGGACTTCCCACCTAAGTGGATTACCGTTGCGCGACAGTGGAGGATTTGCACCTCACTTCATCGTGAACATTTGAAATTAACTGTTGTTAGAATATTTGATTTTGAAATAAATGGCAACTGTTGATACGTCACTGGAACATATTTTTTCTTCACCGCAAAATTGACTCTTGATTTTAGGCCCTGTATATGTAATAATCATCGAGTATTTAGCGGGGTAGAGTAACAGTAATTCGCAAGGCTCAATTGGGCTCATTAAGCAGTAATGCATAATGGATAACCCGTCAAACTCGGTGAAACCTTAATCCGCCTAGGCGGAAATGGCAATACCGAACCAAGCTCACCAATGTGGTGAGAAGGCGTAGAGACTAGACGGCGGGTCTCCAGCTTTCAATAGTTGGAGTAAGGTATAGTCCAGACTACAAAATCGATATCGATGCGGTGAAAGCCGTGGTGGTATGCATAACCTTGAGATTCCCGTGCAAATCGGGACCCCGCAACAAGAAAAAGAAAACGGCACAAATTGTGCCGTTTTCTTTTTCTTGTTATATAAAATGAAACTCCTTGAAAGCCTCCTCGTACAGCCCCACCACTCTTTTCGCTTCTCTGTCTGTAATCTGAAAATTGCTACCCTCGTGAGCGATAGCGTTGCGGACACGATGAGCCTCCCACGCTTTATCGATGGCAAGAAAATCACTCTTTTCTACAGCTTTCAATTTATCCGAAAGCGTCTCTCCTCGGTATCCCATCTTCGTCAGCATCTCATCCAAAATGATATCGCATTCGAGAATCGCAAGACGCCAATCACCGGCATTACCTGAATTGATATGCGCGACAATCTTTTCCCACCTCTTGTTGGGCACTCCTGCGTCATGGGCTCCTGAATGCTTCTCACCATGAGATGGCTCGTGACCGTGCTCACCCGCGTGGTGCTTGGCATGCATTTTTTCCTCCTGCTCATGAAGAATAGTACGAATCCTGATAGTGCAATAAATTATTCCTGTCAAAAACAACAAGGAAAGAATGACGGACACGGGACGGAGAAAATCCAGCATTGCCAAAAGGAATGCATAAATATCGCTCCAACTTGGAAAATACTTTCCGGAAAGAACATCGTAAATCTTCTGATAGATATATTCGTTATTTACAAAATGTACTGGTACTGATTCGTCCATATTTTAAAAAAGTTCACCTACCTTAAAAAGCGATTCTTCTCCACCGTGTGGAGCCATGAACTGAATACCTAGGGGCAACTTCTTACCCTGAACCTCCATAAACCCTGAGGGGACCGAAATAGCCGGAACACCGACGATATTGGCACTAACCGTAAATATATCTGCCAAGTACATCGCCAACGGATCGGCTGACTTCTCCCCTATCTTGAAGGCCGGAACAGGCGCTGTCGGAGTGGCAATCAAATCAACTTTCGAAAATGCTTTATCGAAATCACTTTTTATAACCTCCCTCACAGCAATGGCTTTGTTGTAATACGCGTCATGGTATCCGGAGGACAATACGTGAGCCCCGAGCAAAATCCTGCGACGCACCTCTGGACCAAAACCTGTTCCTCGGGAAAGTTTATAATCTTCAAGAAGGTTATCTCCGGACTTTCTCAAACCGTATTTAACTCCGTCAAAACGGGCAAGATTTGTCGAAGATTCGGCTGGCATTACAATATAGTATACAGCAAGCGCGTAAGAAATTGTGGGTAAGGAAATATCCACAATCTGGTGACCGAGCTTTTTTAGCTTTTCCAGCGACTCATTAAAATTGGCTACAACGCTTTTATCAACTCCTTCACTTTCGGTAAAATCTCTCGGCACCCCTATTCTAAAATTTTGAGTTTTTAGTTTTAAGTTTTGAGTTTCCAGGTCTATCGATGTCGAGTCCATCGGGTCGCATCCTTTTATACAATTAAAAACTATTTTCGCGTCTTCCACATTCTTCGCGATAGGTCCGATAACGTCTAGAGAAGAAGCCATAGCCATAAGACCGTGACGAGATACAGAGCCATATGTCGGCTTTAGCCCCACCACTCCACAGAAGCTGGCGGGTTCACGCACAGAGCCTCCTGTGTCACTTCCAAGTGCCACCAAGGCCATATTGCCTGCCACGGCCGAAGCAGAGCCTCCGGAAGATCCTCCTGCCACTCTAGTGTGATCGTGCGGATTTTTCACCACTCCATAAGCTGAGTTCTCAGTAGAACCCCCCATAGCAAATTCGTCCATATTGGCGCGTCCAAGAAACACCGCTCCCTCAGCCTTCAGTTTTGTAATTGCGGTCGCGTCGTATGTTGCCACATATCCCTCTAAAATCTTTGAAGCCGAACTCGCTTTTTTTCCTTCAATTAAAATATTATCCTTAATGGCAAATGGAATACCCGTAAGAAGTGATGGTTTTCCTGCCTTAAAACGTTCATCCGCTTCCTGCGCCTGTTCGAGGACATCATCATAAACTTCTAGGTAAGCATTCAAATCTTTATTGTGTTTTTCAATCTCCGCCAAATATGCTTTTGCCAAATCCACAGCAGAATAATCGCCCTTGATAAGAGAGTCGTGAGCTTTTTTTATGGTAAGTGTTTTTAAGTCAATCATATGTGTAATACGAATTACTAATTACTACAAATATACGAATAGGATCGGGTCATCATTTGTATATTCGTACAGATTCGTAATTCGTATTCTAAAGTATCTTCTTCACCTTCACATAATCTCCCTCTCGTTGCGGTGCCGATGAAAGCAACTTTTCGGTAAATGTCCCGCTCTCGTGAGGATGATTGTCTTCCCGCATCACATTGCGAAGTACCCCGGCTTTTTTCTCCAAATCCAGATTGGCCGTTACCTTCTGCACCTGCGCCACATAATCCAAAATAGAATCCATATCTTTTCTGAGGGATTCCTTTTCATCGGCATTCAGTGCCAGACGGCTAAGATTCGCAAGTTTTTCTATATCCTCAATGCTTATCATTTCTTACATACTAGCACCCAATCCGCAGATTTTCAAAATCTGATTTTTAAGCTTTCCGCTTTTACAATGCGCCAACACCCCAAGATAGGAAACCAAAGATTTCGGCCCGACCCTCGCGAACATCCAACATTTAGTCTTCGTCCTCAACACTCGATAGTGGGGCAAAGAAACATAACCAAGAAAATCAACGCCCTGTCGTAAGTTTCTAATTTCAACCTCTCTCGGATGAAGTTCCAGAGAAAGTTTTTCCTTGAGAAACGCACAAAGTTTCGATATAAGTTTTTCAAGAAGCTCGCGTGAACCGTCAAGAATAACAAAGTCGTCGCAATATCTTATGTAAAATTTAGCCTTGAGTGTATGCTTAGCGAATTGGTCAAGTTCGTTCAAGTAAACATTGGCAAATAACTGGCTCGTTACATTACCGAGAGGCAACCCCTTTCCTGTTGCGGTTTCAAACGAAACAATAATTTTTCTGATAAGCTCAAAAAGTTTCGGGTCGGAAACCTTTTGAGCGATAAATGAAAGCAATATATCGTGGTCAATGGAATCAAAAAATTTCCTAACATCGCATTTGAGCGCAAAACCCGGCTTTCGATAGTTTTCTGTTACTTTACGGGCAAACGCTTCGAACCGCTTTACTCCCGCATGTGTCCCCTTGCCGTTGCGTGATGAGTATGAATCGTGTATAAATCCTTTATCAAACAGCATGTAAAGAGAGCGATACACGGCCTGATATAGGACCCTATCGCGGACACTCGCCTTGTGAATCAACCGAAGTTTCGAGTCTTGGACATAAAACGCCGTGTAGGGTTCTGGCTTCCAAGTGCCTGAAGCAAGCTCATGGTGAAGCGTGAACAAATTTTCTTCAAGCCACAGTTCGAATTCCGCCACGTCTTGCTTTCCCCTCTTGCCTTTCCGAAACTCCTTCCACGCAGAAAGCAAGTTTTCAACCGAAATTACATCACAAAAATTCACTTTATGACGACCCCCCCCCAACAACACCTTGCCGATTATCCATTCGGTAAGAATACTACACAAAGAGTTGTACCGCATCGCGGGAAAACTTTCCAAACGGGACAAACTCAGTATTCATGCCATCGCTGAAAAACGATGTGTGGAAATCCTCGCCCTAGCCGTGGAAGCGGCGTTTAAACCGAAAACGCAAAAACTGCCGACGCTCGAAACTCTGCGAATCAAAGTGGAAATCCTGAAACATCTCGTCCGTACTGAACACGAGCTGGAAATTATCGACGCCAAAACTTATCTGCGACTTGCAGAACAGTTGGTGGAAATTTCAAAGATGACAAATGGATGGATTAACTACACGCAAAAAGCCCCGTATGACGGAGCTTAATCGCGAGAAACTTCCACACGAGTACGCAAGTTCGGATTGACATTGTCGGGATGATAGCCGTTGTTGACATAGAACTTGTCGTTCCAGTTCGCATTCGGCACGTTGCCATCCGCGAAGCGTTCGCGTTTATCCGATTTCGTCCGTATCACCGGACGCCGTTTTGACAGCGCCCTGCGTTATGTACCCCCGAGGTATCTCCGGCATAGTATAAAATCGGACAAGCAGTTTCTACATATTGACCAATCGCCGTCCCGCTCCGCGGGACCGACTGCACAGTCAAAACCATTTTATAAAAAATCACCCCGCTTTTGCAAGACAGAGTGAGTGAAGGTAACAAGGCAGGAGTTAGAAGCGTAAAACTGCCACACGAGTACGCAAGTTCGGATTGACATTGCCGGGACGATAGCCGCGGTCGACATAGAACTTGCCGACCCAGTCCGCATCCGGCACGACGCCATCCGCGAAGCGCGAACCGATACAATG
>CAYHDB010000037.1:0-7184 GCA_964355335.1 uncultured Candidatus Saccharibacteria bacterium | reverse complement strand
GCGCCAAATATTGCAGTGGAAATATAACCGACTCCCGCAAAAAACATACCGATGATAATTGCCGGCAAAAAAAGCCAGGCCAGCGCCACAATCACACCAAGACCGGCAACGGCAAGCAAAGAAACCACACCGATTGAAATGGTGAATAATCGGATGAAAAATCCGACGATTCTCATCAACGTATTTATGATAAACGCGCCGACAAAACTCTCTTCTCCTCCTTTTCCACCGGAAACAGAAAGGCGTTTCCAGGGTGAAATGAGAGTCTTGAGCAGAAGGTTGATAGAAAAGAAATTACCGACAAACCAAAAATAGTTCGACATAAGTCGCATCATATCGCTCCAGGCGCGGGTGTAGTGCCAGATGATGTAATACCAGAAAAATTGGACGAGAGACATAACTCTATTATATCCTGCCTGAGGTTTTTTGTGACGTGTACAACTTTACGTATACCCGGGACATGATGGGCACCATCCTGCATACATGCAGGATGGTGCCCATCATTCTCCATTGACTTGAATCATTGCGAGCTATATTATTAGCAAACAAGGAAATTGTTGTGGCTACCAACCACAAACTCGCCTAAAGCGGGTGGCAAAGGCCCTAATCCAGACATGAGAGTCCGCCAATATGGTGGGAAGCTCGGTGGAACCACGAGGAAGTTCATTCCCCGCCCGAGCAAGAACGTGAAGTGATTCGCGTACTTGCTCGGGCGCTTTATATTACTAATTATTTATTTTTATGGAACACAAGGAAAAACTAGGTCACATCCGTCACTCACTCGCCCACCTACTCGCGGCGGCGGTTTTGGAATTATATCCCGATACGAAACTTACTCTGGGACCGGCAATTGATAATGGCTTTTACTATGATGTTGAATTCACAACTCCGATTTCAGACAACGAACTTCCCAAAATAGAAAAGAAAATGCGCGAAATTGTGAAAACCTGGAAATCCTTTGAGGGAAAGGAAGTAAGCGCAGACGAAGCCAGAAAATTATTTTCCGGTAATCCTTACAAGCTTGAGCTTATCGGGGACATCGAGAAAAAAGGGGAGAAAATTACTCTCTATACTTCGGGTGAATTCACTGATCTTTGTCGTGGAGGCCACACAGATGATGCGAAGGAAATGCGAAATGCTGGCTGGAAACTGGACCGTGTAGCGGGCGCGTATTGGCGTGGAGATGAAAAGAACAAAATGCTCACCCGTATTTATGGATTGGCCTTCAGCACAAAAGAAGAACTTGTCGCTTATGAAAAGCAAATGGAAGAGGCAAGAAAACGAGACCATAAAAAGCTTGGAAAGGACCTTGCACTTTTTATGTTCCACGAGACCTCCCCAGGTATGCCTTACTGGTTACCAAATGGACTTATTCTTTATAATGAATTGGTCAACTTCTGGAGAACAGAGCATGTAAAGTGGAATTATCATGAAATATCAAGTCCTCTGGTAAACAAGGCTGAGCTTTGGAAAACTTCCGGACACTGGGACCATTACAAAGAGGATATGTTCATTGCGGACATGGGTGAAAATGAAATATACGGTATTAAACCGATGAACTGTCCGAACGCAATGGTGGTATTTCAGTCTATGCAGACGAGCTACAAAAATCTTCCGTACAGACTCTCAGATACTGACCGCCTTCACCGCTACGAAAGAAGTGGGACATTGAATGGACTTCTTCGTGTTCGTTCGTTTCAGCAGGATGATTCGCACAACTTCATTTCGGAAGAAATGATTGCCTCCGAGTACAAACATATTCTTGAGGTCTGCAAAGAGTTCTACGGCATTTTCAAAATGGAATATTCTTTCCGACTTGGTACTCGACCAAAACAATTTATGGGAGAGGAATCCACCTGGAACAAAGCGGAGGATGCACTCCGCTCAATTCTCAAGGAATCCGGAATATCTCACACAGTGGCGGAAGGTGACGGCGCTTTCTATGGACCCAAAATAGATATCTTGATGAAGGACTCTATCGGTCGCGAATGGCAAATGGGTACAATCCAGCTTGATTTTCAACAGCCAATCCGTTTTGAATTGTTCTATACGGATAAAGACGGTTCGAGAAAAACACCAGTTGTTATCCACCGAGTCATATATGGATCACTTGAAAGATTTATCGGAGTATTGATAGAACACACTGCTGGCAACTTCCCTCTCTGGCTTGCTCCTGTACAAGTAAAGGTCATTCCGATTGAGGAAAAGCATTTCAAAATAGCGGAAACTACCGCAACCACGCTTCGGGCATCAGGTCTTCGCGTAGACCTCGACACTTCGGATGAAGGCTTCGGCAAAAAGGTCCGCAACGCCAAGCAAATGAAAATGCCATACTTTATCATTATCGGTGACAAGGATATTGAGGCAGGCAAAGTAACGCTTGAAAGTCGAGACAAAGGAAATCTTGGTCAAATGGATGTCGAGGATATCGCCGAGAAACTTGCCGTCGAAGTGAGAGAGAAAAAATAACAAGTATCGATGCGAATATACTAATAAAAACTAATTATACTAATCGAAGCCGAAATACCCATTCGTATCATTAGTACAATTCGCATATTACTGTAAATTACGAAACACATCCCCTCTCCCCCTTTCGAAGGGGGAGAATAAAAGAGGGGGTCAGATTATGTCATATAACCACCCCTCCGTCCCCTCCTTGGAAACGGAGGGGAGGAAAAAAGTAGCATAAGAAAACACGGTGCCCGCAAAGCGGGCACCGTGTTTTTGTTTTCAATTAAATATCCAGATTCGCTAACTTTGCATTTGATTGAATGAAAGATTTTCTCGAAGGAACGTCCGTACCCATAAGCATGTCGAATACTTTGTCGGCATCCTGACCATCTTCAATCCGTACTTGCTTCAAGATACGTCGGGCAGGATCCATAGTCGTCTCCCAAAGCTCCTCGGCATTCATCTCTCCAAGACCTTTGTAGCGCTGGATGGAAATACGAGCAGTTTTTGTTGCGCCCTTCTCCTCCTTTTCTACCTTTTCTTCCCCTTCCTTTACTTCTGATTCTTCCTCTACTATTTCCTCCTCGACAGCTTCATCACTGTCCTTACCAAGAGCCTTCACCTTCTCCTCATCATTGTAAAAATACATAATCTCCTTTCCACGCTTCACCTTGTAAAGCGGTGGTTGAGCAATATAGATATATCCTCCTTCAATAAGCTGACGGAAATGTCTATAAAGCAAAGTGAGAATAAGTGTACGGATGTGTGCACCGTCCACGTCGGCATCTGTGGCAATAATAATCTTATGATATCGAAGATTTTCCAGATTGAATGTATCACCAATGGCAGTACCGATAGCTACGACAAGATTCTTAATCTGCTCGGAGCCGAGCATCTTGTCGAGTCTGGCACGCTCAATGTTTAAAATTTTTCCTCTCAACGGCAAAATAGCTTGCGTCTTTCGGTCACGTCCGGTCTTTGCTGTACCACCGGCAGAATCTCCCTCCACGATAAACAGCTCGGACTCTGACGCATCTTTACTCTGACAATCAGCCAATTTTCCAGGCAAAGTCATACCCTCAAGCGCTCCCTTTCGAAGCACGGAATCTTTGGCAGCTTTCGCCGCTTTTCGTGCTTTCAGAGCCAAAACAACCTTCATTACCATCGCTCTCGCATCATCAGGATTTTCTTCGAGGAATGCTGTGAACGCCTCACCGAACACAGTGGCGACAGCGCTCTGCGCTTCCACACTTCCAAGTTTTCCTTTTGTCTGTCCTTCAAATTGAATCTCACGAAGCTTTACGGAAACAACAGCGGTCAAACCTTCGAGCACATCTTCGCCTGTAAAATTGTCTTCGCTTTCTTTGACGACATTATTCTTGCGAGCATAGGTATTTAACGTACGGGTCAATGCCGTCTTGAAACCTGTGATGTGTGTACCGCCCTCACCGTTATAAATATTGTTCGCAAACGGAAGAATACGAGATGAGATATCATCCACATATTGCAACGCAACCTCGACAGACTCGACACCTTCAACCTTTTTCTCAATATAAAAAATATTCTTATGAATCGGCTTCAAAAGATGATTGCAAAACTTCACAAGAGAAAGCAAACCTCCTTCAAAATAGAAAGTCTGGGAAGGCAGGTCCAGGCCCAACTCACGAAGATAGAAAATATCCGCCACGTCTATCGGATACTTTGCCTCACGAGCGTCAATGACTGAAATGCGAAGACTCTTCACGAGATACGCCTGCTGACGCATATGCGTGACGACGCGATTGAAATCAAAAATCACACCCTCCTTGAAAATCTCGGTATCAGGCTCAAAAGTAGTAATCGTACCGTGCAAGTCCGACTTACCGATTTTTTTGACAGCCGCCTTACGCTTTCCTTGTTTGTATTCTTGAACATAAACACCACCGTCACGATGTACCACCACTTCCATATAAACGGAAAGCGCGTTTACAACTGAAGCACCCACTCCGTGCAAACCTCCTGATACTTTGTAACCTGTATCATCTCCACCGAATTTTCCTCCGGCATGGAGCGTCGTCATGATAGTTTCCAAAGCGGAAACTTTTGTGGACTTATGGGTGTCGACAGGGATACCTCTACCGTTGTCTACGACACGCACACGGTTTCCCGGCAAAAGAGCAATCTCAATATCATTACAATAGCCACCCATGGCTTCATCGCGGGAGTTGTCGAATATTTCGGTGATAAGGTGGTGGAGACCATCAGGACCAGTCGTGCCGATATACATTCCGGGACGCTTACGGACAGGCTCCAGACCCTCGAGAACCTGAATAGATGAGGCATCATAATGATGTCCTTTTCCGTCTTCTTTTGTCGTTTTTTTATCCTTATCTTTAGCCATATTTTTACTCCAAAAAATAAAAAGCACTGTTGCTTTTAGTACACATATTCTACCAAAAACGTCCTTAAAAAGAAAGAGATTATTGTGTTCAAATGGGGACAATATGCGATGAAAAACAGTTGACAGATATCAAGCATTTATGCTCATATAAAGTCAGAACGATTTGAAAAAATATTTATGCGATACCACGAACTGACTCCAGGCAACGACGACCGCAACACCCGTGCGAACATCTCAGCAATACAAGAGCTCTTTCTCAAGCTCAACAGCCAAGACGAGGTGGGAATCATAGCAACTTACCAAACCGCAAAGAGTCTGCTCCACTCAAGTGACTCATCTGAAGAAGAACTTCACCTCTATGAAGTCAAAGACGCAGCCAAGGCCCGAATGCTTACACTCGTTGCGTCCAGTACGGAAGAGTCTGAAAGACGTCGTCTAACCGACACCTTTCGAGCGGTACTGAATGAACGCTGGTTCGCCATCGAACTTTGGAACAGATGGGAATATGAAAAAAGGGCAAAGAGGCGTGCACTATTCTGGAGCAAGATCTTCTCCATGTTCAAGGAAAGATCCGGATCCACCAAGGAGAGCTGATCCATGTCCCGCACCTACATGCCGACGCAATTCTTTTGCGTCGGTTTTAATTTCCATACAATGTAGACTTCATCTCACTTCCCAACCTTCATTTTTCACTGCAGAATAGATTTTTTCCATAAAGCCGTTGACTTCTTCGTCCGTGAGGGTCTTCTCAAACGACTGGAAGATAAGGCGAAATGCAAGTGATTTTTTCCCGTCCTTTTCAAATCTATCAAAAGGCGTTGGTCCTTTGATAAGCAGTTTACCTGCTGTTTTTTTTGCCATTTCAAAAATAACTTGCAGAACTTTTTCCTCCAAATCTTTTACATCAACAAACAGAGCAATGTCACGAACAATAAACGGATACGGGGAAAAAGAAGAAAACTTTTCATTCTGTATTGATGGAATAGAAATATCCCATTTCTTCGATTCTGAAAGTTTTTCAAACACATCGTCTAGCACACATTCAAAAATCCCGTCTTTGATATCCCCCTTAACAAAGGGGGTGCCGAGTCCGCGAGGCAGGGGTTGTGAAAGTAGTTCAAGCACTGACTCCAGCAATCCCGCAATTTTCTTTTTCGGACCAGCAACACCGATTGCAAGAGCTGTTCGCTCACCATCCTTCGTGAAGACTCTTCCTATTTCAAAAATGCAGGTTTTGTCGTCTCCTAAAAATGGCACATTCAGCACATTCATCTTGAGTGCTTTTTCAAATCCTCCGCGTAGATTTTCTCGAGCATATTTCTTGTCCTCCGCGAGCGGTTTTTCTATCGCAACACTTCCCTTTTCATTGAAAGACGAAGTCATCACTTCCGAAAAGCCCGCATTCACCAGACATTCGCGGATTTTCCATTCATAGTAAAAGGATTTTGGGATTTCACAACCCCCGCCTCCGCAGACGGAGGCACCCCCTTTATTAAGGGGGATTGCCGGAGGTAGCGTGGAGGGGATTGTGTCGTATCCGAGAATTCTCCCGACTTCTTCGGAAATATCTTCGGAAATAACGAGGTCTGCTCGCCATACGGGAGGCGTAAGTACCCACCCTTCACCTTTGTTCTCAACCTTGATGAGAAGACGTTCCAGGACTTCCTGTATTTTCGAAGGCGCCAATTTCATCCCGAGCTTATGCTCAATATACTCAGGTGTAATAGAAATACTTCTCTCTTGAACAGGACTCGGGTACACATCTTCTATCTTCCCGAATGAAGCGCTTTTATCCATCTCAAAAAGAAGCGCACTAAAATCTGCCATACCCTTATCCGCAAGCGCGGGTGAAAACTTATTCTCATACCGTTTGGATGCGTCGGTTCTGATACCAAGACGCTCGGAAGTCTTTCTGATGTAGGACGCGTTGAAGCTCGCGGACTCAAGAATGAGATTCTTTGTCGTTGCCGTCACTTCCGCTTTCTTGCCTCCCTTAATACCCGCAATCGCAAGCGGAGATTTCTCATCGGCGATAACCAAAACCGATTCGTCCAGGTTCACCTCACGATTATCAAGCGTGACAATCTTCTCGCCCTTCCGCGCCATACGCACGACAATTCCACCCTCCACCTTGTCTGCGTCAAATGCATGTAGAGGTTGTCCTCGGTCAAACATCACGATATTCGCCCCATCCACGATAGGGTTGATACTTCTCTGACCCATCACTTCCAGATGTTCTTTTACCCAGGAATTTTCCTTCTGATTAATGTTCTCAACAACACGAGCCGTATATCGTGGGCATAATTCAGGCACGTCCACTCGCACAGTAAGCGAACGAACTTTTTTCACTTCT
>CAYHDB010000036.1:6276-7512 GCA_964355335.1 uncultured Candidatus Saccharibacteria bacterium | reverse complement strand
CAAGCCGAAAATTGTCGAAACCGGTTCGCCGGCGTTCGACAAGTTCGACGGAAAGATGGGATTCGCAAAGTATCTTGCTCGGATTGCCTCGCCGTTTCCGCGAGTATTCCACATTTTAGGACAGGATGACTCGACTACGGACTTCCTTGCGGGAGCGCTTCAGACAGCGGATTCGTTTGAAGGGTCTCTTGCTATCGTTGGACTTCATCCGAAGTTTCTTTCGAATCCTGAGCTTTGCAGTAAATGGTTTGGAATCGTTCGAAGTTCCAAAACGATGGTCATATGGGGTAACAGCCTCGCGACGACGCTTCAGTATATGGCATCCTCGACGTACGTCGTTTCAGGGTACTCAACTGGCTTGATCGAAGCTGGACTCATTGCGAATAATCTTGGCCCGATTGCTGTCAGTTGGGTGTCGCCATTGGTTCGTCAGCGGATGGCGGAATCGCTCGGTGGTCTGACTACGTTCCCCACAGTCACATACGGCGGGGCGATTGAGGTCGCCTCGGTCGAGGAGTTTCGAGAAAAAGTTCCGGATCCGGGTACCAAAGCGTTTCGCGAATTTCGCGAAAGCGCTCGCGAAGCACTTCGTACACGTCTGCATGTGGACGGCAAGGCAACGGAGAGGATTGTCACGGCAATCCGCGAACATGCGGGACTCTAAGTTCGCTTTAGTTTTTACACACCACTTCGATTCATTTCGAAGTGGTTTTTCATTTCCAGGAAACCCAATACGATCAGCATCTTGTAGAGTACGCCATCAGAGGGGTACCTGTGGATAACTTACATAGGTCTGGCCTATGTAAGAAGGATTTGTTTATCGAGGCTTTTAAGCTACTATAATAACAACCAAGTTATGGAGGAAAACGTCGAATTAAAATCCTTTACCACTTTCAAGATTGGCGGACAAGCCCGTTATTTTTATCGTGTGAAAAATGAAGGGGAAGCTCGCGAAGCGTTAAGCTTTGCGAGGGATAACTCTCTTCCCTTTTTCGTGCTTGGTGGGGGCTCCAATCTTTTGGCCGGAGATGACGGCTTCAATGGGGTAGTCATTAAAAATGAGATTTCCGGTATTAGTTTTGAAGAAAAAGATGGAAAGGTTTTTGTGACTGCAGGCGCAGGGGAGAATTGGGACGATTTTGTAAATGAATGTGTCGAACGAGGCTTGTATGGGGTAGAAAATCTTTCCGGTATACCTGGCACAGTCGGAGGCGCGGTAGTCCAAAATATCGGGGC
>CAYHDB010000036.1:1523-6176 GCA_964355335.1 uncultured Candidatus Saccharibacteria bacterium | reverse complement strand
CGCTTTCGGATCGTCCTGTGAAGTCATCCGTTAAGTATTTTTATTATCTTGTCGCTGTTTTGTCGTTTATCATAGCTTTTGTTTTCGGTGCCCAATTGTCACCAATGTTTTCTGCTGAGAATCTTCGCAAGATAGTGGGATATTATCCGGCTGAATTGACCCTCACGGTGAAGGGCGGAGTGATATCATCTAATGTCACTGAACCATATTTTATAAAAGCAGAAGGTGATAAGGAGGGTCGCGAGAATCTTGTAGTTATAGATACTAAGAATGATTTTAATAGAGAACTTTTCACAAAGTATGATGTGGGTGTTTGGGTAGGGAAGGATTTTGCGGTATCGGCTAAACGAAAAAGCAGTGTTGAGATTACAGATTTGAAGCAGATGCCGGATTTCGTATTAAATCAGGAAAAACTCACATCTTGGGCGGATAAAATAGGGAGTTACCATTTCCTATTGTCCATCGGACTTTTCTTTCTCATATTTTTTGCGTTTATGGGATTCTTTACTCTGAAATTAATTTGGCTATTCATAATGGCCCTTATCATCTTCTTGTACTGTAAAGCGAGAAAGATATCTATGTCATATAAGAAGTCATACCAAATCGCGTTGCACGCTGTCACTGTGCCGGTTATTCTTTCGTCCATTTTCATAATCAGCGGAATACAAGAACCATTTACATTTTTCTTCACTCTGATTTTGTTGGCTATAGCACTTGCGAATATCAAGAAGCCTGATGCGATAGTTGCTTAGTTTCTTTTTTACCGCCCCAACTTTCCTAAGTTGGGGCGGTATCTTAACGAGGATAGTTCCTCACGAGAATGTCCGCAGGCGCGTAGCTTGGTGTTGTCAAGGTCTTTCCTTGACAACGGAGCGCCGAGGTGAGGAGTGGAAGTTTCCACTCCGCAAGACCTTTCGTACTTCGTCTGCGGAGTACGAAAGGTGTACTGCTCCTGTAGGGAGGAGTGAGCCCGCCGCTGGAGCGGGCGAATGCTTTCTCGTGAGGAACTATCCGAGGTCCATTTTTGTGCTAATATACCAGAATGCTCTCATTTTTTAAGCGTTTGGTAGGAG
This sequence comes from uncultured Candidatus Saccharibacteria bacterium, assembly GCA_964355335.1. GTDB lineage: Bacteria > Patescibacteriota > Minisyncoccia > Phycocordibacterales > SIBU01 > SIBU01. Next base: position 5,103 of record CAYHDB010000036.1, on the reverse strand, counting down.
ATGGTAATGAGGCCAAGATAAAGGCCTTTTCGCCAATCGTGGCGGAAATAAACAGGCTTGAGGCGGAGATTAAAACTCTTTCCGATGAAGAACTTTCAAAGCGCACTGCCTTTTTCAAATCACAACTTTCGAAAGGACGAACTCTGGACGAGATATTGCCCGAGGCTTTTGCCGTTGTTCGTGAGGCCTCGCGACGCACATTGAAGCAACGTCATTTCGATGTTCAGTTGTTGGGAGGAATTATTTTGCATAAAGGCAATATTGCGGAGATGCGTACGGGAGAAGGCAAGACTTTGGTGGCTACATTGCCTGCGTATCTGAACGCGCTTACAGGAAAAGGTGTCCACGTTGTGACTGTAAATGATTATCTTTCAAGACGCGATGCCGCATGGATGGGACAGATTTACGCATTCCTCGGGTTGTCAGTGGGTGTCATAAATCACGAGAGCTCTTTTCTGTATGATCCAAAGCACACAGAGCTTGATAAAACACGGGATGACCTCGGTTCTTTCAAGGTGGTTCACGAATTTCTTCGACCGGTCAGCAGACGCGATGCCTATATGGCGGATATTACGTACGGCACAAACAATGAGTTTGGATTTGATTATCTCCGCGACAATATTTCTTATGACGAGGGAGAATTGCGTCAGCGCGATTATCACTATGCCATCGTTGACGAGGTGGACTCTATTTTAATTGATGAAGCGCGTACACCACTTATTATTTCTGCGGCTACGACCGAGTCGGAAGATTTGTACGGAACCTTTGCGAAAATTGCGGAAAATCTTCACCGCGAAGAGGATTTCAAAGTGGATGAAAAAATGCACGCCATTACGCTCACTCCTTCTGGTATAGAGAAAGCTGAGAAAAAACTTGGCGTGGATAATATTTACACAGAGAAGGGAATTAAATATGTTCATCATCTAGAGACCGCAGTCAGAGCTAAAGCGTTGTATGAAAAAGACAAGGCGTATGTCGTCAAGGACGGCCAAGTAATTATTGTGGATGAGTTTACCGGTAGGTTGCAACCTGGAAGACGTTGGAGTGAGGGTTTGCACCAAGCTGTGGAGGCGAAGGAGGGTGTGGCGGTTCAGAAAGAGTCTCGCACGTTCGCATCCATTACATTTCAGAATTATTTCAGACTTTACAAAAAGCTCGCCGGTATGACAGGCACCGCCAAGACCTCATCAGAGGAGTTTTTCAAGGTTTACGGCACGGATACAGTGGTAGTGCCGACAAATAAAGTAATTGAAAGAAAAGATCACAATGATCAGATTTTCCAGACTGAGACGGGGAAGTTCAAGGCTATCGCAAAAAAGGTGAAGGAGCTCAATGCCAAAGGCCAGCCGGTACTTATCGGTACTGTTTCTATCGAAAAAAATGAATTGCTCAGTGCGTATTTGAAACTTGAAGGAGTTCAACATGAAATCCTTAATGCCAAAAATCATGAGCGTGAGGGAGAAATAATCGCGCAGGCAGGACGAAAGGCTTCGGTAACTATCGCGACAAACATGGCAGGAAGAGGTGTCGATATTAAGCTTGGAGGAAATCCTGCGACCGACGAGCTGTATTCCGACGTGAAAAATGCCGGTGGACTTTTCGTGCTCGGTACCGAAAGACATGAGGCACGACGCATCGACAACCAGCTCCGAGGACGTTCGGGTAGACAGGGAGATCCTGGCGAGACGCAGTTCTTCGTGTCACTTGAAGATACTCTCATGAGAGTTTTCGCATCGGATATGATTAAAAATATGATGGGGCGTTTCAATATTCCCGAGGACCAGGCCATAGAAAATCGACTTATCACTCGTTCACTTGAAACTGCACAGACAAAAATCGAAGGGTTTAACTTCGATGCTCGTAAACATGTTCTCGAGTATGACAATGTACTCAATCATCAGCGTACGATAGTTTATGCAAGACGCAGGAAGGTTTTGCTTGGCAGTAAAGTGGAAATCGAGGAGACACTTCTTGAAATGTCCGGTAATGACGAGGGGGTTTCAAAAGCTATCGAGCAAAAGAAAAAGGAAATTGGCGAGGATGAATTCTTTCACAATCTTCGACGACTTTGTTTGCAGGCAATCGACACATTTTGGATTGACCATCTAGAAATTATGGATTACACACGTTCGAGTGTAAATCTTCGAGCCTACGGTCAACGTGACCCTCTTGTCGAGTACAAGAGGGAGGGACTTCGATTGTTCAAGGAAATGCAGGATGCTATTGTTGGCCAGATATCTCGTCTAATCCCTATGATTGCTTCCGCTCCGGCAGTTACGCAGACAATTATTCCAAAGCGTTTGGCAGAGGTGCATGAACAGGCGTTGACCCTTGGCGGTAGTGGTGAGAATTCAAAACCTACAAACATTCCTGAAGCACCCCGCACGCAGGACGGCTCAAAAATTGGCAGGAACGACCCGTGTTTCTGCGGAAGCGGGAAGAAATATAAGAAATGTCACGGGGCGTAAAATATCATTCCCCCTCTGCCCCTATTTAGAGGGGAAGTGCCGAGTCTACGAGGTATAGGGGTGTCTGAAGTATTTAATCGTTGGTAAATATGAGAAAAAAAGTAAGCAACATTTCTTCGTTAAGAAGCAGACGAAGATTATTGCGAAAAGAACCCACTCCACAAGAAGTTATCTTATGGTCTCGAATTAGGAATGAACAACTTGGATGTAAGTTTCGTAGACAACATTCTTTCGGTCACTATATCGCGGATTTTTATTGTCGAGAAAAACTACTAATTATAGAGGTTGACGGTTCACAACATATGGAACAAGAATCATATGATTCTGAGAGAACGAGTTTTTTTGAGAGTAAGGGGTTACACGTTTTACGATTTTGGAACAATGAGATTAATACCAACATTAATGGCGTGATTGCAAAAATTATTGAGGTGTTAGAATAACTTCACCCCCTCTGTATCTCCCCCTCTAAAGAGGGGGAGAGGGGAGGGAACATAAAATGTTATGCCACATATTCACGAAAAAATAGATTTTACTGTAGAAGTTTTTATTGTAAATAAAGGCAGAGTGCTTCTTCGGATGCACGACAAGTATAAGAAGTGGCATTCGGTGGGCGGTCATATTGAATTGAACGAAGATCCGATAGAAGCAGCAGTCAGGGAGATAAAAGAGGAAGTTGGGCTTGATGTAGAGCTTGTCGGCAGTAAGAAAATTTTTGAGGAAGTGGACCACACAAGAGAGCTTCTACCGCCGATTGCCTTAAATCGAAATCGTGTATCTCCGACACACGAGCATGTAACTTTTGTATATTTTGCACGCACAGATAAAACGGACATAAAGGCACAATACGAAGATGATAAAAGCGAGGAGTGCAGGTGGTGTACGGAAAAAGATTTGTCGGAGATGGACTTGTGGCCAAATGTTAGAGCTTACGCGTTGGAGGCGCTTCGTCGTTTGGGTAAATAAACTTTTATGTCTAAAACTGTCTGGGACACAATATACAAGGACTACGAAAAGGGTGGTAAGGCCTGGGCAAGTTTGAAGGATGATATTCATCCTACTTTTATTTATTTTCTAAAAAAGAACAAGTTTGTCAAAAAATCTGTTCTTGATTT
>CAYHDB010000036.1:0-1423 GCA_964355335.1 uncultured Candidatus Saccharibacteria bacterium | reverse complement strand
ACTTTTCCTCGTTTGAGTATGGCGAGTCGCTGGAACACTTTTAAGGATGCAACACAGGTATCACCTGGAACATTCATTCCCATTCACGGTCCCGAAAAGGGATTGGTGCACAGTTTTTATGAAAAGGAAGAATTGGCAAAACTTTTTTCAAGGTTTAGTAACGTCAAAATTATTAAAGACGATATGGGTAGGTGGATAGTGAAAGGGGATAAATGATTCATTCCGACATTCTCAAGAATGTTGGAATGAAAGTAAATTATGGATAGTAAAAATTATCAGATGGATTCAGGAGTCGCAGTGAAAGAGTCTTCCGTACAAGGGAAAGGAGTTTTTGCTTTGCGGGATTTTAGAAATGGCGAGCTGGTTTACGTTGTCCCAAGAGGAAAATTTGTGAATAAAGACGAGGTTGGGGGTTTGTCGGAATATGAAAGAGAACATCTTGACCGAGTAGACGCGGATACTTACGAGCTGATGCAAGAGCCAGCCAGTTTTATAAATCATTCCTGCGAGCCGAATATTATGGAAAAAATGACTCCAGAGAGGATTGAGGGTTACGCGTTTAGAAATATAAAAAAGGGGGAGGAACTTGGTGTCGATTATCGGGTGCGGGGTTTTGATGATTGGAAAATGAATTGCAAATGTAAGTCAAAATCTTGCACGGGTATTGTAATTGGTAATTTCTTTTCGCTCCCGACCTCATTACAGAAAAAATATCTGTTGTTTGCACCAAAGTTTATCCAAGAAGAATTTAAGAGAAGGACACAAAAAAGCGAGGTGTAAAACACCCCGCTTTTAAGGTCATTCGATTTCCAAGTCTTGGTCATCAGCCATACGCCGAAATGTTGGCGAGATGTCATGAAGTTCCCGAAACGAATTTGCTATCGCTTCGATTTTTCCACCCGAAAGGACAACAATTTTGTCTGCCCTTCTCACTGTGGATAATCTGTGAGCGATGACGAGCGTTCCTACCCCTTTGAGCAGTTCGTTCAGACCTACCAACACCGCTTTTTCGGTGGTCGAGTCGAGCGCGCTTGTGGCTTCGTCGATAATCATAAACCTCGGTTTTTTCAGTACCGCGGCTCCAATCATAAGACGTTGAGCTTGTCCTCCGGAGAGCTTGACTCCGTCGCGTCCCACTACAATGTCGAGAGGATTTTCACCAGCCGGTCTCTTGCCGAAGTCGATGCGGAGTTTCTCGAGAAGTGCTTTAAGTTCCGATTCGGTTTCTCGTCCGAGAAGTTCCTCCTTGTGAAGTCCATAAAGAAGGTTATCCCTCACGGTTCCATCAAGAATTTGCGAATGTTGCGGAATATATCCGACAGCTTTCATCCAAGAATCTATTTTGATATCTCGGAGATTTTGCCCATTTACGACAATCCTTCCTTTTTCCGGATCCATAAAACGCATAGCAAGCGCTTCAAGA
>CAYHDB010000035.1:2618-8087 GCA_964355335.1 uncultured Candidatus Saccharibacteria bacterium | reverse complement strand
AAAGGAAGTCGCTACTTCATTTAAGGTGTAATCCCTTTTTGCGGTAATTGGGTATGCATTAATACCCGCTTTTTTAAGCGTTTCAAGTTTTGCGAGGCGTGTGTTGCGTATTTCTTCTACGGAAGCCATATGAGGTCAAATTTCTAATCGTCTAATTTTCTAATTACCTATTAATCAATCAAAATAAAATCAATAATTTGCAATTTTATTAGAAATTAGGTGAATTAGTAATTAGAAATTACGTGTCTACTCGATGTCCAACACCTTATACTCCACTATCCCTCCTGGAGTGGTCACTTTGAATGTTTCGCCCTTTTTCTTTCCGTTCATTGAGGCTCCTAGTGGAGAGTGGATAGAAAGCTTAGCCTCAGCAATATTGGCTTCTTCAGAACCGACAATCTTGTATTTTACTTTTGTGCCGTCCTTTAGCTTCTCCAGTGTGACCATTGAGCCGATTCTTGCGGCATCACTCTTCTGTGAAGACATAATGACTGCAGACTTGAGCATATTCTCAAGCTTTGCGATGCGGTCCTCCACGTTTGCCTGCATTTCGCGAGCCTCGTGGTATTCGGCATTTTCGGAAAGATCACCAAGAGACTTGGCGTATTCCAGACTTTCAGCCACTTCCTTACGCTTCTTGCTTCGGAGTTCTTCAAGCTCTTTTGAAAGTTCGTCAAATTTTTCTTTTGTAAGGTATTCAGCTTTTTCGTCCATATTTCTTAATTATCAAAATAATAATCAATTTTACACTATTTTTGCTTAATGTCCATCTGACTTATTGTTCTGTATATATCACTGAAACTGGGGCGTTTACTCACGTCCGGATTCATACAGGCCATCTGAAGTTTTCTTAGGTTCTCGACTATACTCTCATTTGTCATGGGGTTAGTCTGACTAACCATATCCTCTATGAGGCATCCAAAGGCTCTGACATCCAGAAGTTCTCGTCCACTTTCTTTTGACGGGTCATAGATAGTCGCCGCTCCGAAGTCGCCTAGTAGTGAACGGCCATCTTTGTCTGTCAAAATATTGTGAGGATAGATGTCGCCGTGTGCTACACCGTTTCTGTGAAGGTGCTCGCATGCGGAAGAAATGTCGGAGAGGACATTAAGAATATATTGTTCCGGAAAGGATGTTTCGGAGGCAAACGTATCTCTAGTACAGGTTTTAAAATCAGGCGGATGGCCGAGCTTTGTATACTCGTGTGGTACCAGTGAAAGTACGATGCCCTCTTTTCCTTCCGCGTGTTCCGACAATTTACCGATTATTTGTATCAAACCTCTGTGCGAGCCGGCTTTGATTGAGGCATGCATATCGTCCTTTGGGTATCCGTCGCTGGTAAGTCCCCTCTTAAATATTTTGACTGCAACATCCTCACCGGTATCTCGCATCGTTGACTTGTATACACGGCTTGATGGGCTCTCACCTATCAGGTCATGTTCACTAAATATGATTTCGTTGTGCTTAATTATGCGTACTTCCGGCTCAGGACCCTCGTCATGACAGAAAGGATTACCCGAATCTCCATACCACGTCAGTTTTGGATGTTTTAACAGCCAATCTGGTGGTTGAGATTTCAAATCATTTGCAGCAATTCTCAAAAGCTCTAGATTTTCGCAGTGTGCCATTTCATCGGGTATTGACTGTATACGGTTGCCTGCAAGTGCCAGTTTTTGCAAATTTTTAAAATTGCCGATTGAGGCAGGGACATTCTCTATTTGGTTACCCGTGAGCATTATCCAACGCATATCTTTCGGCAAGGCATTCTCGGACCACGTGGAAATCCTGTTCGATTTGAAAGCAATGATGGATAGATTTTGACACTTTCCTAAAACCTCAGGTACTTCCTCAAATCTATTGTCAGAAAATAGTGCAATTTCCAAATCAGACAACTGGCCAAATTCTTCAGGTAAAACTGACATTTCCGAGCCTGACGCGTTCAATATTTTTACAGGAAACTTACTGGCAAACGAAATAATCTCATTGGGAAAATGAGTAGCGTTGCGTAATGATAATTTTCCCGACCCGGCATCGTAGCTGTCAAAAAAAGGAATCTCACGTGCTTGTTCTGTCGCACGCTTGTTTTCTTCTGATATTTGTACGTCTTTTCCTATCTGTTCCATATTATCTTCTAATTTTAAACTTTTAGTCTTAAACTTTAAAATATTCTGGCGTGTGCAAGCTCATCCATTCAAAAAGCTGGCGCATCGCGTATAGGGCTCCTATTGTATTTTCATAAGGTCCCTTTTCCATTATAGAGGCAAAAGCGTATCTTGGCTTCTCGTAAGGAAAGAAACCGACAATCCATGAATTGACGTACTTTTTTGAGGTGCCGAGTTCTGCCGTACCTGTTTTACCTGCAATTTTTACTTGAGGAATATCGAGTCCTTTTGCGGTACCTGCCAGCACCGCTTGGCGCATCCCTTCCTGTGCCACCTTGATCTGCTCATCGGAAAACGGCAGTTTTTTCGTATTGTCTAGTCCTACATGGGGGTCGTGTAGGATCGATGGCTCAAGCAGGATTCCCCCGTTCCCTATGCTTGCCGTCGCTCTGACAGCTTGAATCAGCGTGACCTGGAACCCGTACTGACCGATTGAGGTATTGTAAGTATCACCTATTCTCCAGTCCTCGCCTTCGAAGTTCTCTTTTTTCCATGCAGGGCTTGGAATGGTTCCTGCATAATCTACTAGAGGATTACCTTTTATGCTCTCGCCAAATCCGAACATTCTCATATACAAATTAATATTCTCAATTCCGAGACCCTTTTGATTTTCAAAACCACCTCCGATTTCATAGAAATATACGTCGGATGATACCGCCAGAGCGTCGCGCATATCGACATAGCCGTGTGCCTTCCAGTCTCTGAATATGGTTTTCTTTGTCGGGTCAAACGGATTTTGGATGGAAATTGAGCCCGTACTAAGTATTTTGGTTTTCGGGTCAATCACATTTTCATTTAGAGCGGCAAGGGCGACGAATGGTTTGATAATCGAACCCGGAGTATATAGTCCGTCTGTCACTCTGTTTAGGAAAGGCTTTCTTGCGTCGTTTAAAAATTTACGAATTGCCGTGTTGTTGTTTCTGTCCGACATTATATTCGAGTCATATTCCGGATAACTAGCGGAGGCTATAATCTCGCCATTATCGATATCCATTATGATACCGGCACCGCCTGTAAATCCGATTTCACTCGATAAGTCCGCGATAACATTGTATAGCTTTGACTGAACTCTGGAGTCGACAGACAGAGTCAGATTCTCTCCCATTATCGGAGGTTCTATGACACTCTCTGTTTCGACTTTTCCCAAAGCGTTCGTCTCCACAATTTTTAGACCTCGTTTTCCTGAAAGTCTTTCGTTGAATATTCTCTCTATCCCATCGACACCTTCGAGTTTGTCCTGGTAATAAAATCCATTCGGATCCTTGGCCGGATAGCGCACATATCCTGCCGTGTGGGCAATCCCATCTATCGGCGCGTATACACGGTGGGCAAAATCGTTTGAATTATCCTCTGAAACATTGGACGAAAGTATGACTCCATTTCTATCAAGTATTATTCCTCGTTCCTGGAAAATGATGCTTTGTTGCAATGTGTTCTCTGTACTTTTCCTTGCAAAAGTAGCACCGTCCTTTATCTGTAGCACCGATATCTTTCCAAAAAACAGCAAAAGAACTATGCCGAAAATCAGGCCAACAGCGACAACTGTGGATTTCCCTATGGGTTTTTCCAGTCTTCCTTCGAATTGATTTTGATCGAACTTCGGAAGATTTTCCGCGTCAATCAAAATCTCGTCAGGATCGATTTCTCTGTTCCACCCCCCTCTTCTGTTTTTTTTGCCAAAAAAATGAGGCAGATTAAATAGAGACATTGCTATATATAAAATTTAAGTTTGCTTTTTGTCATTCCAATCAGTATGAAGGCTGTAACAATGATAAGAGTATATAGTAATGGTGTCTGCAGAGAATGACTTGATGTGCCATACAGTACATCTACAATGAAGCCGGCGAATATTCCCTCAAAGTAGTAATCAAAAACAAAAATACCCGAAATGGCGATGATTAGGACGAGCCACGGAGGAAGAAAGAAGGCGCCGATTAGGAGTATTAGACTCAAGGAGATTCTTTTGTACATTTATTTTACGACTTCCACCCATTTTAATTCGTAAAGATTTATCGGAAGACTGAAAAGTATCGATTGGAAGGTCCCTGACGCTGTCTGCTCGGTACTGCCGACACTGCCGAAAAATCTCGAGTTTATGACCGGAGCGGAAACCATATCGCCCTTGTTAACTAAAATATCCTTTGGAAGTTTTGCTATGAAGTTGCCTCCACCTCTACCTGTGGCCTCGGCTCTGATACCGTTATTTCCTATGATTACGTCCACAATTTCACCCGATGAAGAGAATAAAACTACTTTTGAGTGGTCGGTGTATACCTCTCTTATGTTGCCGATAATGTAGTCTCCTCTAAGTACTTTGTCCCCTATCGCTACACCGTTTCTTTCACCGACGTCGAGTATCAGTGTGTCATAAAGTGTGTGATTTGGAGTTTCTAATACTGTTGCAAGTAGTCTTTTTTGAGATTCTACTCTGCTCATCATTTCTTTTAGCTGTTCGTTCTCGCTTTTTACTGATTCGAGTATCTGGAGAGAGATTTGGGCGTCTGCAAGTTCACCTTCTAGAAATGCATTTTTTGAGGCGAGGCTCTCCTTGCTCTGTATCGCAACAATCACTTTTGAAAAGAAATTCGTTACATAATTCTTCGCGGTCCAAATGGGGCGAGCAATGCCAAATAGATTTTCATTGAAGAATCGTGGCGTAAGCATATACAACGAAAAAAGGAGCAATAGAATTGCTAGTCCGTATATCAGTAACTTTACGTTTGCCCTTTTCGGTTTACTGCTTTTTAGGAGGTAGCTCATCTTCGTTGCGCAATAATACTTCTTTGTAAAGTTCGAGATCCTCCAAGATGATGCCGGCTCCTCTGGCCACAGCTGTAAGCGGGTCTTCTGCCACGTGAACCGGTATTTTCACCGATTCTGTCAGTAATTCTCCTAGGCCTTTGATTAGCGCACCTCCACCCACAAGATGCATTCCTCTGTGCATAATGTCTGAGACAATTTCCGGAGGTGTGGTCTCAAGAACTTCCTTCACAGACTCAATGAGGTTATCTATGGACTGAGCAATAGCCTCTCGGATGTCTGAATCTGTAATAATCACCTCACGAGGAAGTCCTGTGATAAGGTCACGTCCGCGAATAGAAGCTTCCATAGGAGCAAGCCCGGGAACGACTGAGCCGATGGCAATTTTGATACTTTCGGCGGTTTTCTCGCCTATTAAAATTTTAAATTCACTACGAATGTAAGCGACAATGTCTTCATTGAGTTTGTCTCCAGCAATCTTCAGACTTTTCGAACGGACAATTCCGCCAAGAGAAATAACTGCGATGTCTGATGTGCCACCGCCAAT
>CAYHDB010000035.1:0-2518 GCA_964355335.1 uncultured Candidatus Saccharibacteria bacterium | reverse complement strand
ATTTTCCGATGCGAGAGAAATCAGGTGGACCTGAAATGGGGAAACTGATTCTGGCCAAACAATGCCTTTATCGTCGGCAAAAACTTCAACAATTGTGCCCATTAAACGCGCGATACCGATACCATAACATCCCATATAAACAGGATTCTTAGCCCCCTTTTCATCTAGATATGTCAGTCCAAGTGCCTCGGAAAACTTTGTACCGAGAGTAAATATATTTCCAACTTCAATAGCTTTACGCTCTGTGAGGTCTGATTCAGAAAGGTCCAGCTCAGCAAGAGTGACTGGAGACAGTACTTCTTTATTCACAGCAATCTTCTTCTGCTCGCTTACATAGATTGTGTCCTCCCCCGCGTCGCATACAGTCTGGAACTCGTGCGAGAATTGGCTAAAACTTCCACCAGATGCAAATGTGATAAACGTTCTGTCGCCAAGACCTGCTCGTTCGAATATGTTGAAGTAAGCCTTTTTGGCTGTTTCGTAAAATTTGAGATGTTCCTCTTCGTTACGACAAAAAGAATACATATCTTTCATCACAAATTCCCTGCCACGAAGTATTCCGCTTTTCGCTCGTTGCTCATTGCGAAACTTTGTTTGAAATTGGTACGCTGAAAAAGGTAAATCTTTGTATGAACGGACATGCGAGGACATAATTCGAGAAATCGGTTCCTCGTGTGTGAACGCCATCCCAACCTCTCCGCCCGTCTTAATCCTTGTTTTGAACCAGTTGTCTACAATCGCATCGTCCCAGCGACCACTTGCCTTCCAGATGTCGGGATCCTGTAGTGTGGTCATCGATATTTCCTGACCCCCGATGGTATTCATCTCCTCGCGAATTATATTTTCAATTTTATTGAACACTCGTAAGCCCAATGGTAAAAAGGAATAAACACCGGCCATTTCTTTGTGAATGTATCCGGCTCGAATGAGGAGTTCGGCGTTTCGGGACACTTCGTCCTTGGGCGCCTCTTTTCGAGTCTTTGTAAACAATTGTGACTGCTTCATCCTAGTAGAAAATTATTGACCGGATAATAGTTGAACTGCACTTCGAGCATAATGTAATGTTACTTTGAAAATAAACTGTAAACATCTACTAGAGTAAACGTGTAAATATAATACTAGATATGAGGAAAAAACACGATACTTGACATTACCTAAGTATTAGAGTGCTAATACTAACTAGAAGAACTTCAGAATATCGTGAAAGGTCACAGCAAGCATAAGAAGTATGAGTATGGCAAAGCCAGCGATATTGAGACCCTGGATAAACTTTGGTTTAAGTGGCGAGCGCTTCACGGCCTCAATGGCCACAACCAGGAGCCGTCCTCCATCAAGTGCTGGAAACGGAATAAGATTGATAACCGCAAGATTGATGGATAGAAGCGCTGTGAAGAATATGAGATATGAGAAGCCAAGTCCACGCGCGTCCCCTACCATCCCGACCATTCCGACAGGTCCTGAAATCTGAGAATAGTCAGCCTTTCCGATTATCGCTTCAGATACAAAACCGACAATGCTTACAGCCACGGCTTTAAAAAGTTGGATTGTCCGAACTCCTCCCTCCCAAATTGCCAGATGCACGGGTAGCTTCATTATCCCTATTATGTCCATACTTATCCCTATGGCATATCTCTCGTTACCTACAATCCCCTTTTCAGCAACAACTTCGGTAGATTTGGCCGTACCGTTGCGGTTGTAGTCAATTTCAATTCTTTGCCCCTTGCTGTTATTGATCAATTCACTTACAGCATTTGTGTCAGGGACTGCCTCGGCATCCATATTTTCTAAATCTGTGATGGATAGTGAGACAATTCTGTCCCCTGCAATGAGGCCGGCTTTTTCTGCGGGAGAGCCAGGCATAACCGAGGTGATAACCACCTTCTTGTCAGTAATACCTGTTGCATTTGAATTGTCTACACCGGCAGGCATTCCAAACATAAAACCGATAGACATAACAATCCAGGCAAAAATAATATTGAACGTGACACCGGCCACAAGCACTGCAGCCTGAATACCTCTGTTCTTATGAACAAGACTACGACTTTTGTCCTCCACAGTACCGTCTGGATTTTCGAGGCTTTCGGCATTTTCACCAAAGATTTTCACAAAACCCCCAAAAGGGAGAGCATTGATAGAGTACAAAGTCTCACCAACCTTCTTTCCCCATATTCTGGGCGGAAATCCGATGCCAAATTCGTCTACTCGCACACCGGACTTTTTGGCCACAATGAAATGACCGAACTCGTGGACGAGGACGAGCAAGACGAGAATTATAATAAAAATGAGGATGTTCATGATGTATAACCTACTACTGAATAACGTATAACTGAATAACTCTGAAAGCCTCTACGGTCATTCAGTGATTCAGTGGTTAGTTATGTGTTATGAGTTAATCTCTTTTTCCTTCCTCTCTGTCGCGTCGTTTAGCTTTTTGTTTAGCGTGTCTGTGAGCTTTTGCAATTCCGCTTTAAGTTTGAACTTTTCGTCCTCACCTACGTTACCATTCTTTTCTTCCGTC
>CAYHDB010000034.1:2579-9182 GCA_964355335.1 uncultured Candidatus Saccharibacteria bacterium | reverse complement strand
AGCTTGCACGCGACTTGGGGACTCTTGGCTGTTCTGGGAATATTTAAGTTAAGAAAAAAAATTCTTTCAGTTATTTTTTCCATATGGCTTGTTTTCAATTGCTTGGGCACTTTTTACACACTCCAGCATTATGCGCTAGATACTGTGGCTGGTTTGGTGTTTGCATTATTAATGTTTTATTTGGCCGGAAAGCTGATGGCCTGGGAAGCCAGATATTACACAGGAGGGGATTGGTATTCGATTTGTGACTTTCTGATCAACTGTAAGAATAATGTTGTCAAAAAATTACATTTGTGAGGTGTCTACACCCCCCCACCAATGTCAAAAAACTAAGTTTTTGACATTGGTGGGCAATTTATTTAAAACAAACACCCCCGCCGTGCGAAGCACGGCGGGGGTGTTTGTTTTGTCTCTTCTAGAGACCTATTCCGATTCAGAATCTTGAATCGTGAATCTTGATTCTTAAATCTACTTTTTGTCTCCCACAAACGACAATGCCATTTTCTGTTCCTTGGCGTCGAAGAATGTGATTTTGAATGTGTAAGTCTTTCCGAGCTCGAGATTGGTGCGGAGCTTATCTTCGCTACCGAACTCCGAGATATGGACCAAGCCGGCCACACCTTCCTCGATTGAGGCGAGAGCACCGTGTTTGTTGAACTTGATGATGACGCCTTTGACAGTATCGTCTTTCTTGTATTTCTTGGCAGCCTCAATCCATGGGTTTGGCTTCAAAGCCTTGATTGAAAGTGAAATCTTGCCTTCCTTAATTTCAATAATTTTTACATTCACTTTCTGGCCTACCTTAAACAAGGCGCGAGGATTTTCCACAAGTGCCCAGTCAATTTCGGAAATGTGTACCAAACCTTCGAGTCCTTCTTCAATTTTCACGAAGACTCCGAAGTCCACAATACCTGTGACATCACCAGAGACTTCATCTCCGACAGTGTACTTGCCAACAATCTTTTCCTTGTCCTTGGTCTCAGGGCTCTTCTCGGAGAAGATAAGCTTTCCTTCTTTTGGAATTGCAGAAATTACAGACACAGAAATCTTCTCACCGACAAGCTTGCGGAGTTCTTCCAATATGCGGTCCTTATCACCGTCCTGTACTCGAGGATAGTGTTCGCTCTTGAGCTGGGATGCGGGAAGGAATCCGGCAATACCTTGCCATTCGAGGATAAGTCCTCCTTTGTTCGCTTCTTTGACTGTGAGCTCGATAACCTTTTTATCGCGGATTGCAGCCTCGGCTTCACTCCAAATCATCGCTTGGCGAGCTTCGCGTAGCGACAATTCGATGTAACCATTCTCGTTTTCAGTGTCGACAACTTTGGCAGCAATCTTGTCGCCGATAGAAACCTTCTTTATGACATCACGAGCGTTGATGTATTCTCGTCCGTAGATAATACCTGTTCCAAATGGAGGCAGGTCAATATACACCTTCGATTTCTCGATATTTAAAACTGTTCCTTCCACAAGGTCGCCAACCGTCGGTGGGTTCGCGGTATCCTTGAGAATCTTTCCCATCAAAGTCTCTTTCTTTTCCTCTTCGGCCTTCGCGTCCTTCGGTAGTGAGTCCGCGAGTGCGGCAGCTTCCTTTAGAGTGGCTACCTCGTCATCTTTTTTCATAAATCTATGGTGGCAAGAGGCTCGTCGACCCGTGTCTAGGAGTTTAGCTCTTACGCGTTTTAATAATTGCCTTTTGCCGTCAAAACCACTTTGGTTTGATTAGGCTTTGTCATAAGACGTTCTCGCCCTAATGGCGATTACAGGCTGGGGGCATTATACACGAAAATAGCATTTCGGCAACAGCTTCCTTGCGTACGCTAGATTTACATAGACCCTTGTTATTTTAACGGATTTATGGTTATGTGTGGTTTGAAAAGTTTGGAGAATAACCAAAATGTACCTAGTCAATTCAATCAAACTATGAGTAAAACTACTATACAGCTCCGTCGGGTGTTTCCCGTTACCGTCGGTCTTCTCCACAATCCGGATCAATATCACGGGGCCATTCAGGAAATCGTCAAAAAAAGAATGCAAGAAAAATTGGCGATTGAAGTTACGTCGAAGGTCGAAGACCTGATGTGGGAAGCGGAGAATACGCAAGGTCTGAAATTTTTCAACGATATCAACGAAAATGTCCTGCTTGCCGATGTATCGGTTGAAGAGCTTGGTTTGCCGAATTACTCAGGCCTCGGAGAAATCCTGTCTTTGGCTGTCGGTCATCCGGTGAAATGGAGAAATAGACATTACACCATTTCACCTGTGCGTCCTGAGGACTTGTTGATGCTTCGGTTGAGCTATCTCGATCAACCAAAGGAAGAGTGGCTCCGTGGTGGTATGGACGGTGTCGAACACCCGATGGGAAACAAAATGATCCTCCGGGTCGTGCGTGGCAAAAACGGCGTGTTCTATCTCGACACGGACGACGGTGGGGATACTGACGATGTGTTCGATGACCATGTCAGGTTCCTTTGGAGACTGGTTCCGGTCTCTCCATCAAACCTATTGATCACTCGAATTCGGGAGAGAAAAAAAGCACGAGAGGCCGTACCAGCCGGACATTTTACGGGTCACTTCATTCCAAATCGGCCGAAAAACCGTACCGAGGAAGTAGCGGTTCCGTTCAGGTAGTTGATTATGTAGCCGTGTGACTTAAAGTTTGCACGGCTTTTTATTTTTATAATTTAATATATAATACAGAAATCTACTATTTTCCCGCCTCATCGGCGGGTCGCCGATGAGGCGACTATTTTATTTACTTTTACGCCCATGATAATCACTTACCTAGGAGCAGAACAATTCAAAATCCAATTTGGCGATACTACTATCGCTTTGAATCCCGTGGCCAAAGAATCTAAGTTGAAGTCGGCAAGGTTTGGCGCGGATATCGCTCTGGTGACTCTAAATGATCCTGATTTCAACGGTGTAGAAAGTGTCACTCACGGTGATAGGAAGCCTTTCGCCGTTACAGGTCCCGGAGAATATGAAATCAAGGGTATTTTCGTAAAAGGCTTTAAAAGTGAATCTCATTATGGTAATTCCAAGGAGGTTCGCATCAACACTATATATAGTATCGCGCTTGAGGGTATGAACTTGTGTTTCTTGGGTGCGATGGACTCGAAGGATTTGTCTGCTGAGACGAAAGAGGCTCTGGATGATATAGATGTTTTGTTCGTGCCTATTGCCGGAGAGGGGACACTTACTCCCACAATGGCTTACGAGCTCGCAGTGAAGCTTGAACCGCGACTCATCATCCCGATGCACTATACGGATGCGCATGACAAGAATCTAAAAACATTTCTAAAAGAAGCAGGTGAAGAGGGGACTAGGCCCGAAGAGAAATTGACTCTGAAGAAAAAAGATCTCGATGGCAAGGAAGGAGAAGTGGTGGTACTGTCTCCACAGATTTAATACGAACAACGAATGGATACGGATATACGAATAGATACGAAAACTTTTGAGGTGTTACCGCGGTGTTCGTATAATTTCGTGTATTCATTTTGATCCGTTTTTCGTATGCTTCAATATTTAGAACAAATCAGAAACAAACCGCAATCATACCGAAAGCGTGTCGCTGTTATCGCTTCTTCAATATTTACAGGTTTGATTATCTTGATTTGGATTTCCACTTTCAGTGTGGAGACCGCAAAAGTTGTGGATTCCAAGGAGATGGCAAGTGAGTTTGCGCCATTTCAGGAAATTAAAGAGAGTACAGTTCTATTTTTCTCGTCATTAAAACAAATGGCTGTTTCGTCGTTCAGTGTTTCAAGTTCGACATTACCAAAATAGGAGTTTATTTTTTCACTTTACTTTCTATAATTTAAGGGTAATATCATATTCGGCTAGAAACAAGTTGTGAAATTATGAACAAACAACAACGTGAAAGTGATGACAAGGCTTTTTTGAAGCGAGTCAGCGAAGGAGCGAAGGGTTTAAGTGGCAAGAAGCTCGATGAGCACCTTCAAAAAGCATATGCAGAGGAGTCGCGCAGGCCTAATGTCATGCCTGGGGATGTCCGCAGAGCGGTTAGGAAGGGTAGCGAAGGCTAGTCTTACCCATTTCCCAGCAACACCCTTTAACCGGGGTTTTTATTTTGAAAAAATGAATAGTTATTCTTTAGACGAAAGGCTCAATTTCCCTTTCTTTTTTTGTTCGATTTTGATATAATACCCGAATTATGGCGTCCAAAAAAGACGATAAAAATCCAGAAAAGAAGTCCGAAACGGCCGTAGTGCCACACGTAAACGTCATTGGACGCAACATCTCCACAGAAATGCGCGAGTCATATCTCGACTACGCGATGTCAGTTATTACACAACGTGCACTCCCTGATGTTCGTGACGGCTTGAAGCCTGTGCACCGCCGTATTCTTTTTGTGATGCAGAAGGCGGGCCTGACCGCTTCAGCAAAGACTCGAAAATCCGCGACAGTCGTCGGAGATGTCATCGGTCATTATCATCCGCACGGTGATGTGGCTGTTTATGAATCAATGGTGAAGATGGCGCAGGATTTTTCATTCAGATATCCGCTTATTGTCGGACAAGGTAACTTCGGTTCGATTGATGGAGACCCGGCTGCCGCTTATAGATACACGGAAGCGAAGATGTCTCGCATCGCATCAGAGCTTTTGCGTGATATAGATAAGGAAACTGTCGATTGGCGTCCGAACTATGACGGTACGTTGAAGGAGCCCACGGTACTTCCGACAGCTATTCCGAGTCTTTTGTTGAACGGTACTCTCGGTATTGCAGTCGGTATGGCGACCAACATTCCACCTCACAATCTTGGGGAGGTCGTTGATGCCACTACTCATCTGATAGACAACAAAAGTGCTACAACAGAGGATTTGCTTCAGTTTATAAAAGGTCCGGACTTTCCGACCGGGGGTGTCGTGTTCGGTGCCAAGGATTTGGCACACGCTTACGGTTCTGGCCGTGGCGGCGTAGTGACTCGCGGAGTAGCAGAAATCGTGGAGAATAAATCGGGGATGTTTCAGATTATTGTCACCTCGATTCCTTATCGTGTGAATAAGGCTGAGCTTATAATGCAAATTGCCGAATTGGTCCGCGAGAAAAAAATCGAAGGTATCAAGGGTCTTCGCGATGAATCGTCAAAGGACATTCGTATTGCAATCGACCTTAAGCAGGGGGCTTATCCGGAAAAGGTACTCAACTTTTTATATAAACATACTCAGCTTGAAGAAGCTTTCCATTTCAACGTCGTGGCACTTGTGGATGGTATTCCTCAGACATTGTCGCTTAAGTCTATTTTGGAGGAGTTCGTGGCTCACCGTGTGATTGTGGTTCGCAGACGTACCGAGTTTGATTTGAGAAAAGCGGAGGAGCGTGAGCATATTTTGCTCGGGTTAAAGAAGGCTCTCGATCATATCGATGAGATTATAAAGTTGATTAAAAAATCAAAGGACGCGGAGGATGCCAAACTTGGGTTAATGAAGCAATTTAAGTTCTCAGAAAGACAGGCTGTGGCGATTTTGGATATGAAGCTTCAGCGTTTGGCCGGATTGGAACGCAAGAAGATTGAAGATGAGTTGAATGCTGTGCAGGCGTTGATTAAGACTTTGAAAGAGATTTTGTCCAGCCCGAAACGTATTCTTACCATAATCAAAGATGAGCTTAAGGAAATCAAGGCCAAGTTCGGTGACGAGCGTCGCACCAAGGTGGTGAAGCAGGCTGTCGGGTCATTCAGCGAGGAAGACCTTATTCCGGACACGGAGAGCGTACTTGTCCTTACCAAGGGCGGATATATCAAGCGTACCGATCCGGAGGAATACAGAAAACAAAGACGCGGTGGAGTAGGTGTTATTGATTTGGATACGAAAGACGAAGATTTCATTACGCATTTGGTGTACGCCACCACTCACAACGACCTTTTGTTCTTCAGTGATAAGGGTAAGGTTTACCAGTCAAAAATGTATGAAATACCTGAGGGACGACGTGCCACCAAGGGCAAATCGATTATGAACTTCTTGCCACTTTCGGATGGCGAAAGAGTGACCTCGATTTTGCCGATGCCAAAGGACAAGAAGACTGCCGAGGGACTGGCACTTATGATGATTACCCGCAATGGAACAGGTAAGAAGTCTTCTGCGAAACATTTTCAGGATGTACGAAGAAGTGGATTGATTGCCATTACTCTTGAGGAAAAAGATGAATTGATGTCCGTGTCATTTATTTCAAAAAGTGACGAGATTGTGATTGCAACTAAGGACGGTCAATCCATCAGATTTAAGGAGAGCGATGTCCGTGAGATGGGGCGCAATGCTGCGGGTGTCCGTGTGATACGACTTGGCAAGGGAGATGAAGTGATTTCTGCCGATGTTGTGACGAAAGATTCGAAGAACCCAGCACTTTTGGTGGTGGGTAGCAACGGCTATGGTAAGAAAACAGATCTTTCTGAATACAAAACCCAGAATCGCGGTGGTTCCGGCATTCTCACTATGAAGGTCACATCAAAAACAGGTCATCTTATCGCAGCCAAGGTTGTCACAGATGTGGATGAAGAGATTGTCGCGATGTCGAAGAAAAGTCAGGTCATCCGTGTCGACCTAAAGGAGATTCCAAACATTAGTCGTGCCACTCAAGG
>CAYHDB010000034.1:0-2479 GCA_964355335.1 uncultured Candidatus Saccharibacteria bacterium | reverse complement strand
CGAAATCAGCTTTATAACGTCGAGGCACTTTGGGGTAATGCCGAAAAGCTTGGTGGTACTAGATTAGCGGACGCTACTGTGGACGTGGTGCTTGTGTGCAATTCACTATTTCTTGTGGAAGATAAAAATACTTTTGCTTTGGAGGTCAAAAGGATATTGAGACCTGAAGGGAAGGTTCTTTTGGTTGATTGGAAAGATTCATATGGAGGTATGGGACCACAACCATCTCATGTGGTACTACCGGAAACAGCCCGAGCGTTATTTGAGAAAGCTGGTTTTGAATTCGAACGCGAATTGAAAGACGCAGGAGAGCATCACTATGGTATAATTTTCAAGCGGATTTAATATGCGAAAATACGAAATGGGTACAAATATACGAACATATACGAAAAAAATCAGAGTACCAATACGGTTTTCGTATTATTTCGTATAATTCGTATAAACTTTTCGTATCCTTATGAAGATAACCCCTTTTCAAGCCGTCATTTTAGCTATATTTGGAGTTTCGCTTGTTGGCGGTCTCTTGGTGTTGGCTACTACGAAAAGCAAATCGGCCGGCACCGGCGTACCTGTAGTTATATGGGGGACATTACCCTCGGATGATTTTACTGCGACGATTTCGGAAGTAACTGCCGGTCAAAAGGGTCTGAAGATTACCTACGTTGAGAAAAGATTAGAAACTTTTGATCAGGAGTTGCTCGAAGCTATTGCCGGTGGTCGCGGTCCTGACGTCATTGTGCTTCCTCAGGATCTTATTTTGAGACATAAGGACAAATTAAGTCCTATTTCATACGAGGTTATCCCTGTCCGGGATTTCAAGGACTCATTCATCCAGGAAGGTGAGTTATTTCTCAATAGTTCAGGTGTGCTGGCCGTGCCTTTTGCCATAGATCCTCTCGTGATGTACTGGAATCGTGATCTCTTGAGTAATGCCGGCATTTCGAAACCTCCTGTGACATGGGATGAGTTTCTTACATTATCGCCGAAGCTTACCGTGAAGGATAAAAGCTTAAATATTTTACGGAGCGCCGTGGCTCTCGGAGAGTTTAAGAATATCGCGAACGCCAAGGATATCGTGTCGGCATTTTTGTTGCAGACAGGTAACACGATTATATCTCCTGTTAATTCCGACAATTTTTATTTGTCATCACTCACTTCTCCAACTCTAAGTATCATTGGCGCGGTCAATTTTTATACGGATTTTGCCAATCCTGTAAAGCCGAATTATTCATGGAACAGGGCATTGCCCAATTCCCGTGACCTATTTTCTGCCGGGGATTTGGCGTTTTATTTCGGCTTTGCCTCCGAGAGTGAGAAAATTCGCAACAAAAATCCCAATCTCAATTTTGATTTGACGTATTTTCCTCAGCCTAAGGGAAGCTCGGTTCTTGCCACTTACGGCAAGATTTGGGGTTTGGCGCTTCTTAGGACTTCACAAAATCAGGTGGACGCTCAAAACGACATAACACTTCTCACTTCTCCCGCAATTATTGCAAAGTGGAGTGAAATCACATCTCTACCCCCTGTTCGTAGAGATCTACTCAATGTAAACCCTACCGATCCATACCAACTTATTTTCTATAATTCTGCACTTCGGTCCAGAGGATGGCTTGACCCGAATCCGTTGCTGTCAACGTTGGTGTTCGAACGTATGATAGAATCTATAACAAGTGGAGCCGCGGAAGCTAGTAGAGCATTGGACACGGCTGGCAAAGATCTTAACGCACTCCTAGGAAATTAATTAGATAAACATACGAATATACGAATTATGCGAATAAACGAATGGTTACGAATTAGGTCACTTACTGCTCTGTTTTCAATTTTAATTATTGTCGCGACCTTCATCAGTTTTGCCTTTACACCCGTTGTTTCTTCGGCTGCCGGATTAGTGCCGTGCGGTGACGAGTCTTACGCTCCCGGTGAAAAAGTAAATGGTAAGGATGTTGGTGGTACCGTTAAGAATCCGTGCAAGTTTGAGGATTTGCTTAAGCTTGTAAGTAACATTGTAGACTTCTTGATTATCACCGGGACGGCTGTCGCAGCCCTATCTTTCGGTTATGCAGGTTTTCTTATGATGACAGCGAACGGAGAAATGGGTAAAATAGAAGAGGCGAAAGCTATTTTCGGAAAGGTGATGACGGGATTTATTATTATGCTTTCCGCGTGGCTTATTGTCTACGCTATCGAGTCGGCGTTTTTGGATTCATCTTTTGAAACATATTTAAAGTAAAATTATGATTACCAATGTTAAAAAAATGTTAGGGGCTTTGTCAGTCACGATAATTTCATTATTGCCTTATGGATTATTGTATGCAATTGGTGGAGGTCAAACGACTGCAACTATACCAAACCCTCTTGGCGCTGGTAATGAAACAATCACGGGGTTTATAATGACCTTGCTCGACACCATATTTCCCATTGCCTCTATCGTTGCGGTATTTTTCTTGATTTTTGCCGGTTTTCTTATGGTGACTGCTGG
>CAYHDB010000033.1:6791-9391 GCA_964355335.1 uncultured Candidatus Saccharibacteria bacterium | reverse complement strand
CACAAAATTATCCCGGACGCTATGGTGTTTTTGTTTAGTATTTTTGCCCTCGGGAAGCTTTTTCTGACAGTCCCGGTTTCTTTGTTGATCGGTTTTCCATACGTTTTTGATCTTTTGGCAGGCCCTATCTTGGCTTTACCGATTTTCCTTTTGTGGTTTTTCTCTCAGGGCAGATGGATAGGGCTCGGCGATGCTAAGCTCGCTTTAGGCATTGGATGGTTTCTCGGGCTGTCTCTTGGTGTTTCAGCTGTTGTGATAGGTTTCTGGATAGGAGCGATAGTCGGAGTAGCTCTACTTGGTTTTTCAAAATTACAAGGTTTCAAGACGTTTAATACTTCTTTGTCAAAACTGGGATTGGGCAAACTTTCAATGAAAACCGAATTACCTCTCGCACCATTTCTGATTGCCGGCTTGGCGATTGTTTATTTTTCCAGTGTGGATGTCTCGGGAATTAATGTGTTGTTGGGTATCATATAATGTATGAGTATACCGATGCGAAAAATACGAATAAACATGCGAATGCCACGAACAGGGAAGTTGTTCAGCGTTTTTTTGCGTCATTCGCATGAATTCGCAGATTCGTGTCGGCGTAATGGTTCGCAGCGGTCCAAGGGGTTTACCCTCATCGAGCTTCTGGTCTCTATGGCCATATTTATCGTTGTGACAGGGATTGTCGTCGTGAATCAGGGAAGTTTCGGCGGTTCGGTGCTTATTACCAATCTTGCGTATGATGTAGCGCTTTCTGTCCGCCAAGCGCAGGTGTATGGTATAAGTGCTAGAAAGGTGACTGCGGGAGTTATCGATCCAAGTGGCATAGAGCAGTTCGATAGAAGTTATGGAGTTCATTTTGGGCAACAAACCGGCAACTTTATTCTTTTTGCCGATATCAGTGAAGATGGTCAATACGATACCAATTCGGATGATGGCACGAACTGTAAAGTGGGATATGCAAATCCCGAGTGCATAAGTTTTCTGAAAATTGAGAAGGGAAATACCATAAGCGGTTTTTGCGGAGATGCCACATGCAAATCCGGAGGGGCTATCAATTCTCTGGATATTCTTTTCCACCGGCCAAATCCTGAACCGATTATATACGGCTTGTTGAACGGAGTGCGGGTTGATACGGCTCACAACAGCGCGTCAGTGACAGTTTCCACACCTCAGGGCAAAACCAAATTGGTTTGTGTTTCCGTAAGTGGGCAGATTTATGTTAAGAATGAGTGTCCGTGATGAGAAACAGCTGTCAGCTTCTAGCTTTCAGCTTTTAGTTAAAATGCAAAAACAAAATCAATCAAAAAAAATGCTAGAACCTAAAACCTTGAAGCTGACAGCTTCGGGTGGTTTTACCCTTATGGAGATGATTGTGTCCATCGCATTGTTCAGCTTTGTGATGCTCGCGGCGACGACCGTACTTCTTTCCGTCATTGATGCCAATCATAAAGCACAGGGTTTGAAGAATACAATCAACAACCTTAGTCTTTCTTTGGAAAGTATCGCTCGCAATTTGCGAACAGGCTCAGCTTATATAGGTTTGGCTCCGGGCGCACCGTGTCCTTCAAATGGGTTTAAGGCTATTTCCTATACAAATCAGGATGGTCTAAATACTATTTATCAGATAACTAACAGTGCTATTGAGATATCGAGGAACGGCGGTAGTTTTACAAAAATGACTTCTCCGGAAGTGTTGATAGACAGGTTGTGTTTTTATATCAGTGGTACTAGCCTTACCGATACTTTACAGGATCAGCAGCCGACCGTACTTATAACAGTTGGAGGTACAGTGAGTCCGAATAGTACGGCCGGAGTGAAGCTTAAGACAAGGTCACGTTTTGATATCGAGACGTTTATTACCCAGAGATTGCCGGATGTACCTAGGAGTTAAAACCGATGCCAAACTGCGAATTTATGCGAATGATGCTAATAAAATCGATGCGAAATAAACCGATGCGAAACTACAAATTTATGCGAATGATGCGAAAAGAAACGGAGGGGGTTATCCCTTCGCGTCATTCGCGTTCCTATTCGCAATTTTCGCAGCGGTCCAGGGGATTCTCCATCATCGAGACCATCGTGGCTATCGCCATACTTTCTTTTGCCATGGTAGGACCATTGTCGCTTGCCCAGAGGAGCTTGAATGCGTCAATGTACGCTAAGGACCAAGTGACTGCATTTTTCTTGGCACAAGAAGCGATTGAGTATGCAAGGTATGTCAGAGATACAAACAATCTTATGGGACGTTCCGGCTCCAATGATTGGCTTCGAGGTCTTGAGAATTGTATTGCGGATGCTACTCATCTAAATCAGTTGTGTGGTATTGATGTCACAGATGCGACAGGGCCGAAGGTGGTAGACTGTACGAGTGACCAGACGCTTTGTCGTCTATATTTTAATACCGACAGTACTATCGGTACCTATGGATTGCAGAGTGGTTCAGGTTGGAAACAAACTATCTTCACCAGAACAGTAAAAATAGAACCGAAAGACGTCGCGAGCGATACCTTAGGTGAGGCAGATATTACCGCCACAGTTACCTGGAAAAGCGGTTTAATTTCAAGAAATATGTCAGTGAAGGAACATATTTTCAATTGGTTCCCGATAGC
>CAYHDB010000033.1:0-6691 GCA_964355335.1 uncultured Candidatus Saccharibacteria bacterium | reverse complement strand
TAATTTCAAGAAATATGTCAGTGAAGGAACATATTTTCAATTGGTTCCCGATAGCACCGTAGGAATAGAATCAAGAATAAGTATGGAATCAAGAATCAAGAATCAAGAATTAAGAATGAAGAGGGGAGTATTTAAAAAAACTTTCTGGGGTATTCATCGTGATTCTTTATTCTATATTCCTGATTCTACCCAGAAGGGCTTCGCCCTCCTGTTCGCCATCATTGCTTCAAGTGTCTTGCTGTCCATAGGGCTGGGTATATGGAATATTGCCTTTAAAGAACTTGTCCTGTCATCCTTCGGGCGAGAATCTCAAGTGGCGTTTTATGTGGCGGACAGTGCTATTGAGTGTGCGCTTTATCACGATTTTATTGGGACGAATGTGTTCGCGACTTCTTCGAATTCAATTCCCGGAGGTGTTTGTAATGGTCAGGAGTACAACACGTTTCAGTGTGCAAGTTTAACCGTTTCAAATTATGTAAAAAGTTGTGACGGTCAGAATGCCACCACTACATTTACAATTAATCTGGGTAACGGTAAAGCCATTGTTCTGATAGGTAAGAGTGACCCGGGTGGAACAGGACGAAGTGCCACCAATATCGTGTCGCACGGTCAGAACAGCACCACGAATTATAATCCCACTTTGGTGGAAAGAGGTCTTCGTTCCTCCTATTAGTTTGGTTTTGTTATTCAGTCATTCAGTGATAAGTTATTAGTCATGAAAGGACAAATTCCACAAGAAGTAACAGCTCGTCTGAGCAAACTGAAACAAACTATCGAGCATCACAGATACCTGTATCACGTGTTGGATAAACCCGAGATTTCGGAGGGAGCTCTAGATTCTTTGAAGCATGAGCTTACAGAAATTGAAGCAAAATATCCTGAGTTGGTAACTCTGGACTCGCCATCACAAAGGGTGGGCGGTAAGCCCTTGCCTGAGTTTTCCAAGGTAATTCACAAAGTTCCGCAGTGGTCATTTAACGATGCTTTTTCTCCGGAAGAAATGACGGAGTTTGATTTGCGCATCAAGCGGATGCTATCCCCCTTAATCCCCCTTAGCAAAGGGGGTGCCGAGTCTTCGAGGCGGGGGTTGTCACAAAGACCCAACAACCCTCCTGCCGAAGACGGCAGTGCTCCCTTTGTTAAGGGAGATTCTGCGAGGGTGGGGGTTGTACCTACTTACGTCTGCGAGCACAAAATCGACGGCTTAAAAATAGTTTTGGAATATAAAAAGGGAGTTCTTTTTCAGGCTGCTACTCGCGGGGATGGCAAGGTGGGCGAGGATGTCACGGAAAATGTGAAAACTATCGAGTCTGTACCGCTACGTTTGAACGAGTCAGTGGACATCATCGTTGAGGGAGAAGTATGGATGGCGAAAAGCCAATTGAAGATTTTAAATCAAGGACGCAAAGCTCGAGGAGAAGAGCCATTTGCAAATCCTCGCAATCTGGCGGCCGGTTCGATGCGTCAGCTCGATTCGAAAATCGTGGCTGAACGAAAACTTCGGACGTTTATTTATGATATTGCTCAATACCCCAACGTTCCATCGACTCAAAGTGAGGAGTTGGAACTATTGTCGAAGTTAGGCTTTAAAGTAAATCCGCACAATAAGCATTGTCGTGATATCGGTGAAGTCATTAAGTATTGGAAGGAGTGGCAAGGGAAGATGGAAAAGGAGGATTATCTTGCCGATGGAATCGTTGTGAAGGTTGATGAGAGAAAATACCAAGAGGCTCTCGGTTACACAGGCAAGGCACCACGTTGGGGCATCGCGTTCAAGTTTCCCGCAGAGCAAGTGACTACCACAGTCCTAGATATCGCATTGCAAGTCGGGCGTACCGGTGTGCTTACTCCTGTGGCGCATCTTAAACCTGTTTCGGTGGCGGGTTCTACTGTGTCTCGAGCTACATTGCACAATGAAGATGAAATCAAAAGATTGGATGTTCGAGTAGGTGATACCGTAATTCTCCAAAAAGCCGGTGATGTAATCCCCGATATTGTGCGAGTGCTAAAAGAGCTTCGTACCGGCAAGGAAAAGGAATTTGTCTGGCCAAAGACTGTAGCCGAGTGTGGTGGAGATGGACGGATAGAAAGGATCCCCGGACAGGCTGCGTGGAGATGTGTGTCGAGCGATTCATTTGCTCAGACGAAACGTCGCTTTTATCATTTTGTGTCCAAGAAATGTTTTGATATGGATGGATTGGGACCGAAGATAATTGATGTCTTGCTTGAGCAGAATCTCATTTCGACTTTTGACGATGTATTTACGCTTGAGAGAGGGGATTTGCTCGCGCTTCCCAGATTTGCCGAGAAGTCGGTGGATAATCTGCTCGAGTCAGTGAATAAAGCGAGAAAGGTTACGTTACCAAGATTTATTGCTTCGCTTTCTATTCCTCAGGTGGGGGAGGAGACAGCCAATGATTTGGCCAATCATTTCGGAAAACTTGAGAAAATAATGAGCGCTACATTTGAGGAACTTGAGGCCATAGACGGTGTCGGTCCTGTGGTGGCGAAGTCACTTGTGGATTGGTTTTCGGAAAAGAATAATATAAAACTTATAGAGAGGCTTCTTCAACACGTAAAGATTGAGGCGGTGAAAAAGATAGATATATCGAAACTCCCTTTTGCCGGGAAGTCGTTTGTACTTACAGGCACACTTAGCTCAATGTCTCGTGAAGATGCCGGACAAAAAATCCGTTCTCTTGGGGGCGATATCTCCAGTTCGGTTTCAAGGAACACGAGTTTTGTCGTTGCCGGAGAAAATCCCGGTTCAAAATTGGAAAAGGCTGAACAACTTGGCGTGGCGGTGCTTGATGAAGACGGCTTTCTGAAATTGTTGCTAAAATCGTAATAATTGTTATATTTAAAGAGTGAAAGGCGTTGATGAGGTTGACACCTCGGAGCCGTGGGAAGAAAGCCATATTTCACTTGCTTAAATGGCGATTAGAACCCAACGGGATGTTCCCGTAAAAGAACAAAGGCGTGTCAAAATATGAGCGCCGAGAGCCTGGAGTAATATCTAGGGAACGCAAGGTGGCACCGCGAGAAACTTCGCCCTTGTCTATTTACTACAAAGTAGATGGAGGCGAAGCTTTTTTATTGTAAAAATATGCTTTCAAAAAGAATGCAAAATCTAATACCGTCACCGACTTTAGGTGTGCAGACGGAAACTATGCGGAGAATATCCGCAGGTTTACCTGTGATTAACCTTGGTCTTGGTGAGCCGGATTTTTCGACTCCTAAAGATATTTCAAAAAAAGCTATTGAAGCAATAAATGGCGGTTTTACTCATTACACACCTGTTGCGGGTGTCTTACCTTTGCGCGAATTGATTGTAAAAAAGTTTCTAACAGAAAACAGCATATCCTATTCACCAGAGGAGGTGATCGTAGGTGTGGGAACAAAGCAGATTTTATATAGCATTTTCCAGGTCATTTGCGAAGAAGGTGATGAGGTATTGATACCGACTCCAACCTGGAGCACATACGCCGAACAGGCGAAGCTTGCCGGCGCCTCGGTGAGACTTGTACCCTTGAAACCGCCATTCCAATTGACCTCCATGGATTTGGAGAAAAATATTTCTGCAAAGACAAAAATTATTGTTATCAATTCACCTTCAAATCCCACAGGCGCTGTTATTTCCGAAGTAGAACTAAAGAAAATTGCGCGATTGGCAGTTGA
Source organism: uncultured Candidatus Saccharibacteria bacterium (assembly GCA_964355335.1). GTDB lineage: Bacteria > Patescibacteriota > Minisyncoccia > Phycocordibacterales > SIBU01 > SIBU01. The sequence goes on along the minus strand of CAYHDB010000033.1, from coordinate 3,013 downwards.
GAAAAATATTTTCATTATTTCCGACGAAATATATGAAAAGATAATTTACGGAAAAAAGCATTGCTCTGTCGCTTCATTTGGAGAGGATATAAAAAAACTCACTCTTACCGTAAACGGATTTTCTAAGGCCTTTGCAATGACCGGATGGCGTATTGGCTATGCCGGTGGACCGAAACAAATAATTGACGCAATGGTTTCGCTTTCGGGACAGATGACTTCGGGTACTTGCTCGATTAGCCAGTACGCAGGCGTCCAGGCCTTAAAGGGAAATGGGAGTTCCGTAAATAAAATGACGGGGGAGTTTAGAAAAAGAAGAGATTTTGTCTGTAAGGAATTATCGAAAATAAAAAATATCTCTTTTTCTATTCCCGATGGAGCGTTTTATGTTTTAGTGGATATCGGAAAACAGTTGGGAGAAAAATGTAAGACATCCGCAGAATGGACAAAGGCACTTCTCGAAAAGACAGGTGTGGCGACGGTACCGGGCGAAGCATTTTTCGCTCCGGGGTATGTACGAATCAGTTATTCCGCAGGAATGAGTGAATTGAAAAAAGGAATAGAAAAAATATCCAAATTTGTGACAAACAAATGAAAAAAATAAGCAGAAAAATACCAGTGATAATGTCCTCTCAACATCCGGATAACGCCGGAGCGCCTTATTGGCATGCAAATCCATATATAAAAACTGAAGATGAACTCAAGGAGTGTTTTTTGATGTACAAAGATTTGGGCGTCGAAGAAGTGATGTGGGATTGGGAAGGGAAGTTTGTGGATGAGGCGGTCATTGAGAGACTTTACGGAACGCATTTGGATTTTTTCAGGAAAAAACCCCTAGGTAAGGACATTTTTCTCACGTTTCGGGTGCCGAATCCTCGAGTCGAGTCTGGGTATCGTCTGGGGAGGGCATATATGGTCATTTTGTCCGCATCTCATTTTGTCGAAGGTTTAGGTTTTAAAAACAAACCGCTCTTCGAGGTTATTCTTCCGATGACCGAAACTTCCGCAGAGATTATAAAATTACAGAAAGGGTTTGAAAGTTTTTCCAAAGTGGCGGAGTTTTCTTTTGGTGGAAATGGGTTTGCAAAAACACCACTGGAAGTTATCCCGCTTTTTGAGACTGTCGGGACGATAATGCAATCAGGCAAGATTTTGAAGAAGTATGTTGAGGCCTACAAAAAGCAATTTGGTTCCTACCCCATATATTTAAGACCTTTTTGCGCTCGTTCTGACCCCGCTCTTAATTCAGGAATTGTGGCTACGACATTGGCGATAAAATGCGCGCTTTCGGATTATGCCGATTTTTCCAAAGAAACTGGTATCACAACATTTCCAATCATTGCTCCCGGAGCTTTGCCTTTTCGAGGTGGATTTACTCCCGAGACCGCCTCGGAGTTTGCGGATGAGTTTTCCGGAGTAAAGACAGTGATGATCCAATCCGCTTTTAGATATGATTATCCGTTACCAGTTGTAAAAAATGCTATAAGGCTACTTCAGAAAAACCTGCCTTTTTCGCAGACACGAGCGGTCTCGGAATCTACTCATAAAAAAGTACAGAAAATAATTCCTTGGTTTGAGGTCCCGTATGCAAAGACTGTGGAGAAAATTGCGCCGATTATTGAAAAGATATCAGTGCATATTCCGAAGCGACGCGAACGTCTTCAGCACATCGGACTTTTCGGTTATTCTCGTGGAATTGGCAAGGTGAAATTGCCACGGGCGATTGGGTTTAGCGCCTCGTGTTATTCTCTGGGTATTCCTCCGGAACTTTTCGGGGTTGGTGAAGGCCTTTCAAGGGCAAAGAAGGAAGGGGAGATTGAGATCATTGAATCATTGTATAGAACTCTAAAACCTGCTTTAAAAAGAGCCGGCCGGTATTTACGCATAGAAAGTCTGCGGGAATTGGGATTATCAGAGTTGGAAAAAGGAATAATAGCGATTGAAGAGTATCTTGGCGAAAAATTGGGTCCAGTGACAAAGGAAGAGTTTCGACATGCCGAGTTGGTCAAGAAAATTATTGTTATGATGAAAGAAGGAAAGTCTCCCATAAAGGAGATAGAGCAAGCGGCGATTATTAGGAAATCATTGGGATAGTTAAAGTAACTCTCCACGCCTCTTAATTCCTCCTTTCCTAAAGGAGGTGCCCGTAGAGCGGAGGATTTAAACAACCCCCCTAACCTCCTTTATTAAGGGGGAAATCCCCCCTCCGATGAGAACCGGAGTGCTCTCGCCGACGTTTCTCCGCAGACTACGACCTTTAATAAAGGGCGAATTAGAAGTGTTTATTGATAGGTGCGGAGAGTTATTGGTTTAAGATTTGCTTTTTCGTTGTAACTGTGGTATATTCCTGCGAGTTTTGAGCACCTTAAAAAGTCTAAGGTTGGCCGGGGATTTTTGCACTCAAGCCGTTTGAGGTCAAAAATCCCCGGCTTAAACCAAAAGTGGTTGCACCAGCAACTCACCGGGGCAAAGGAAAGGAACTGATCATGAGTAATAAAGTGATCGGCAGCGTATCGGACGAAAAAACGTTTGGTACGCTTTCGGATGTGTGTTTCAAAATCGGCAAAGGGGTCATTACTCCCGAGCACTTGAAACGATTTGCCAACAAACAAAATCCGTTTGCGATGGAAACCGTTGATTCGCAAATCGTGTTCTGGACGGGCCTCTATGCAGTGGTGTTTGAGATGGACGCGAAGGCGGACCTATTCAAACTCCAATGGCCCGAACCCGATCCAAATTTTTGGGATGTCCCGATGGTAAAGGGACTTACTGAAACGAAAGTCCAAAACGCCCTCGCGCGCTGGAACAGGTTTCCCGTCGGGAGTTACTACGACAATCTTGATGCGGCGGTTAAAGAAAATGATCGCCACCCGAGGGACGGGACATACGGCGTTCGTTTTCGGGCGTTTCAGGAGGCAGACGACGACCAGAAAAATATTTCGGCGAATCAACATGCGGCCAAAAAGCCATCGACGAACGGAAACACTGTTCTTGAGAGGCAGGTGTTGGAGCCGAT
>CAYHDB010000032.1:1722-9519 GCA_964355335.1 uncultured Candidatus Saccharibacteria bacterium | reverse complement strand
AGTAAGAACCTCACCTTTAACTGGCTTTTCCCTCTTACCGCTTCGCTTGTTATTATTCATACTACTATTATAACTTAAATCCCTAGGCTCTTAAACTTCTCCAGATTCTCTCGGAAAACACCTTCACTCCAAAGCGCGGAACCTACGACAAGTCTGTTTACTCCGGAGTCAATCAATCTTTTAGCATTCTCAAACGTAACTCCACCATCAACAGCAATCTCTTTGTTTGGATATTCTTTTTTTATTTCCTCAATTGTCTTAAAAATATTTTCGTCCAATGGCTCACCTTGTCGTCCCATATGGGAAAAAGTCCAACCCATACATTGTATTACGCTAATATCATCAATTATTTCTTTCAAAAAATCTCTGGAAGTACCCAAAGCAATCGAAACCTCTACGGGGACACGGCCATCAATCAACGAAATGCATTTCTTAAAATCTGAAACCCCTTCCGCTTCTAAAATAATTCTTGAAACACCAGCCCTTATCCAATCCTCGATTATTCTCTCCGGTTCACGGACCATAAAATGCGCCTCAAATTCCAATTCCTCCCAAAAAGGAAATCCGTATTTTTCATTCACTATATCGTCAAAGACCATATCCATTTTATTCGCGGATTGATACGGCCATGCGCGAATAGGCACAAGTGAGCCATCCAACACATCTATCTGAACCATAGGTACAAGTTTTGAAGCACCGGACATTTTGTCCTCAAGGTCATCAAATGTCTTTGGAATTATTGCGGGGATAATCTCTGACATTTTTAAAAAATTAGTGTGATTCGTCTATCTTTTCCAATTTCTCCAGCCTGCGTTGATGACGCGGGTCGCCTGAAAATGGAGTCTCCAACCAAATCTTAACTGCTTCCTTTGCTTCCTTTTCGCTCAAAAAACGTGCCCCTAAAGACAGAACATTGGAGTCATTATGTTCCCGCGACAATCTCACAACGTCCAAATTACCACCATAATATTCCGCCGTTCTAACGTGAGGAAAGCGATCAGCCACCATCGCCTCACCCTGACCCGAACCACCGATCACAATTCCGCGATTGACGTCAGGATTATTGGAAACTTCACCTGCCACTGGAGCGATAAAATCAGGATAATCATCCTTCGGATCAAGAGTAAATGCCCCCTTATCTTCCATTTCATAGCCCAAACCCTTTAAGAACGAAATAAGTTTCGCTTTTAATTCAAATCCCGCGTGGTCGCTTCCGATAAATATCCTCATATTAGTTGATAAGTTACGCTTCGCTTAGGTTGGTAAGTTTATAAGTTTTTCTTCTGAAGGAATCTGATATAACCACTGACCATTTTTAAAAGCTCTGTGTATTTCTCAATGATTATACTATCCGAGTGAAAGGATTTCTTGAGACACATTTCTAGGTTCCGTTTGGTTTCCTCCGCTTCACCTTTAACGATATCACTTAAAATGTGGATCTTCTCTTTTATGGATCTCTTGTTATAAGCCTCTGCGATGTTATTGGTTACTGAAGACGAGGAACGCCTAAGTTGATCGACACTTCTATATTTCTCATCTACGGGAAAAGTCTTGGTCAGATTATGAACCTGAAGGTCAAGTTCAGAAGCAAGCACATAGATCTTCAAATTTTCAAGTCCAGTTGACATTAAACTTATAAACTTACTAACCTATCAACTTACCAACTTCCAACACGTGTTTGACTAACGTGTTGGCGTATCCTGATTCATTATCATACCACGCCAAAACTTTCACCAAGTTCCCGCCGACTACCCGTGTCATAGAAAGTTCGGCAATCGCGCCTTCGGGACGGCCCAAAATATCGGAAGAAACAAGTTCTTCCTCGGTAACCGCGAAAATCCCCTGCCAGCGCTTTTCTTTTGAAGCCTTGGTAAGTGCAGAGTTTATTTCTTCCACACTTGTGTCACGCTTGGCAATAAACGTAATATCTGCAATTGATCCGCAAATCACCGGAACGCGAAGTGAAATACCATCAAACTTTCCTTCCAAGCTTGGATACGCCTTGGTCACAGCAATTGCGGCGCCAGTGGATGATGGAATGATATTTGCCGACGCTGCACGTCCCTCACGCAAGCCCTTCTTACCGGCGGGACTATCCACGAGCGCCTGTGTTGCAGTATAAGCATGCACAGTGTTTAGCACCGCTTTTTCAATACCGACAACTTCATCCAAAATCGCAATGATAGGAGACGTGGCATTGGTAGTACAGGAAGCATTTGAAGTTATATTTGCACCTGAAAGTTTTTCCTCGTTCAATCCCATAAGAATCGTCGTACCGTCTTTAATCGGCGCAGTAATCACCACACGTTTTGCTCCCGCATCGATATGACCTTGAGATTTTTCGGCACTGGCAAAAAATCCTGTGGACTCCACAACAACATCGACAGATAGCTCCTTCCACGGCAATTTAGCAGGATCCTTCTCACTCAAATACTTAATACCATTCAGAGTGCAATCACTGCGCCCAAATACAGAATCATACTTCAAGAGATATTCCATATTTTCCTTATCGCCCAAATCATTGACTGCCACAATCTCCAGTTCCGGGTGTTTACTCGCCACTTTCAAAAACGCCCGCCCAATTCTTCCTAACCCGTTTATTCCAACTCGTATTTTTGCCATATGTTTTTAATTAATTGTCAGTACATTATAACTCGTAACCACAAAGACGCTAACCCCTGTTTAGGTTCAACCTAAACAGGAAAGATAGGGGTGGAAGATTAATCCAATTTAAGCTCTGAAAAATCGTCGTTCGAGTCAAACTCACTTATTATACTTTTAACAAATTTCTTATACTCCTTCTTATTATCCATTTCATTGAACACAGAGTCCACTTTACCTATCGCCTGTGTGAAATGCTCGCCAAAATAATGACTTAAACTCCCATATCGATAAGAGCACGCGAAATCGAATGCTTTGTCAAAATTCTTAACGGCACCATCCAAACCACTATCAAATAATTCAAAAACATTTTTGATTTGAACATACACACCCAAATACTGTAGATAATTTTCGTCGGGGACATGAACATATTTATATCGGCCTTGAAATAAGTTACCACTGATTTCGTATCGAAGATTATATCTACAGGTGAATCCTGTACCGAATTTTTGCATAAATAAGGACACACCGCCTTCTCTGATTTCTTCCAAAACAAGATGAAAATGATTGGGCATCAAAACATAAGCGTGAATACGAACAAGCGGATCCCTTTCTTTCCAGTCTTTTGGCCACTCAAACCTATTCATCAAATCAGGATACTCTTCCTTCAATACTCGAAAAATATTTGGAATTGAATGAGAGTCGTTTAAATAGAACAAGGCCTTTAAAAAATATTCTTTATCAAGTTCATCATGAACAATATCAAGTTTACGCGTACCCCGATTATACGTGTGAACGATATCTCCTATAACAATTGATTTTCGTGTTGCCATTACTAGGTTTATTTAGGTTGAACCTAAACAGATTAGCGGCCGAGGTCGTAGAGTTGTTTGGCCTCCGAAGCGGAAAGTATGCGATTATATACACGCATTTCATCTACGCCTCCACTTCCATATTCCGCCCCATTTGAAAGACCGATACGAATTGTGGTGTAACCGGTCATGTTAAATGTGGCAGTGGTAGCAGTTCCGTCCGCCACGCCGTTTACATAAAAGGTCAGAGCCGTTCCATCCAATGTATAACCGATATGAGTCCAATCACCCATCGTAAGCGCGGTATTGCCATGCTTCCAACCGACTGTACTGTCCCAATATGCTAACTCTCGAAAATACGGAGTTCTTCCCTCATGAATAAAAAAGTTCGGATTACCCTGGAAACTTAACAAATTATTTTTCACCACAAGATTCGGCTTTACCCACGCAAACACGCTTATCTTCTGACCCGACAAACTGCTGATGAGATTTGTGTTTGTCACATTCAGATAATCGTCAGTTCCGTCAAAAGTCGCTCCCTGCCCGAGCTTGCCGATACTGTAAAAACTGGATGTGGCGATACTGAACGCATTCGCGTCGTTGCCACCGCCACTTCGGTCTTTCACAACACCGTTTACCACATCCGGTCCGTTGAAGCTCCAATTGCCGATAAGTCCATCGGTATACTTTGAGTTTTGTGATGCGCTAAGTGTCGTACCCCCCACCTTATATAGTGCAAGGACCTCCGATGCGGTAAGAGCTCGGCTATAAGCTCGGAAATCATCAAGTGTTCCGTTCATATACCCAGCAAGAGTACCGTAATTAATCACTCCAAAATATATATTCATATCTGAACCGTCATAAACAGCGTTACCGGAATCATTATCAAACCCAAGTGCCTGACTCACTCCATTCACATAAACCTTTACTCTGCTTCCCGCAGACTGTGTCACATCAACAACATATACAATGTGGTACCACAAGCCCGTCGATGTCACAATTGGATTAGAAGTATATCCGCGTTCATTGTAAAAACTATTATCACCGAACATAAAGTAAAGAACACCTGTGGTATTCAAATACATGTACTGCCACTTATAATTATTCGCATCGTTAGTTATGGTCGCAAGATACTGATCAGCTGAAAGGGATGTCGGCTTAAACCACATTGAGAATGTTCTTTGTTGTGTATTCCCCACCTGAAAACCTGAACGCTTGACATAATCGCTACTTCCGCCAAACGAAAGTGCTTTTCCTATCTTGCCACTCACCCACGTCGGGCTTCCAGTGATAGACCCGACATTTCCGTTACCGCTCACGTCTCCCACTTTCGTCCCGCTTGCATCGTCGAAGTTCCAGTAGCCGGTAAGACTGCGGTTATCAGAAACCCTTTGCGTCGCCTGACCGGAGTTGTAGAGAACAAGTATCTGCGCGAGGGTAAGAGCGCGACTATACACGCGAAAATCATCTATTTTCCCTTGAAAAGTACTACCCGCACCTCCACACGCACCTGTCCCTGAAGCACTTCTGCTCCCGATACAGGGGTAGTTGGTGGCGGGAACAGTACTGACTAAACCAGTAAATGATTTATCAAGCGCCCCGTCAAGATAAAACGAAGCAGTGCTTCCGCTCCGCACCAACGCGACATGATGCCACACTCCAGCGGTCGGAACAGTTGTCGATGTCTTCCCCGCATCAGAACTCATACCAAAATCCAATCTGAAGTCCGAACCGGAATATCCCGCCAGTGGTCCATTTGTCGAACCCGCCTGTGCAAACTCAAACAAATACCCAGACTGCGAGTCGGCGTACATCCAAAATGCAAAAGTGAAAGTGTCCGCGCTTGCAAGTATAGTCTGGTCAATATAAACCGAATCGGTTGAATCAAACTGAAGCGCTTTTCCTCTCCTACCATTGGTCCACGTAGCACTGCTTACCGACCCGGTATATCCATTTCCGCTTGAATCGGTCGCCTTCGTCCCCGCGCCATCATCAAAACTCCAATGGCCAACCAAACTCAAATTATTCGGCGCGCGGCGGATGACGCCGGCATCGGCAATCGAAGGTATAAAGAATGAAGAACAAAGTATAAAGGCCACGACAAAAACAATTTTGCGAAGGGACACAGCACACAGTTTATGTTTTATGATTTCGGGCATTGAAATGGGTAAAATGGGAATGAAAAGGGATTAATGGGAGAAAAGGATCAAATGTGATAAAAGTTTTTTATCTACCGATGTCATACAGCGTCCTTATCTCACCTGCGGTAAGTGTGCGACCATAAACCCTGATATCATCCATTTTCGCATCGATTGCGTGTCCAGCTACGCCTCCCCAGCCTTCGCCATAGGGATACAGTGTACCGATTGCAAGTGGAAGATTGGCATCACCGGATGATGGTGTCCAATCTGTAATACCGTGCGTCGCAGTTCTGTTTGAAACCCCGTTTACGTAAAGAACAATATTTCTCGAAGAATCAAGCGTGAAAGCAATGTGATACCAAACACCCGGAGCTAATTCCGCCAATGTAGCAAGACCGTCTTGCGACGCACCGTGCAGGTTGAGTGTTACCGTACTGTTTGCTGCGGTATAGAGATAATAATTATACTGTCCGCTTCCATTCCACGGTTTTGAGAAAAAATATCCCCCACTGGTTTCCGTAGAGTTGATATATATCCACCCGGCAAAACTGAAATTACCACCCTGATATTTCAAAGAAGAATTGCTAGCCACTGTTACATAATCATTGAGGCCATCGAAGGAAAGTCCTTTCCCCACTTTCCCTTTCGTCCACGTTGGAGCATTGGTAAGTGTGCCATTATATCCATTACCACTTGAATCATCTGCGAGTGTCCCCGTCCCCTCGTCAAAGTTCCATTTGCCAATAAGATTTAAATTACTGACTTCTTTGCGGGTCGTCTGACCAGAACCATACATCGTCGCGACTTCGGAAGCGGACAGCGCGCGCCTATAAACACGAACATCGTCTATCTGTCCATTAAACAAAACGCTTGCACGATAACCGATATATTTATTTACAGCTGTGTCACTAAAATTACTTGCAGTATCGGAAGCCAATGCCTGAGAAACTCCATTGATATAAAAAGCGTGAGTGCCGGCACCAGTACCGCTACGAGTATAGACAACATGTTGCCATGTATCAGCCGCTAATAGGCTGGCTCCGGTGTAAGCAACATATATTCCGGGATAATAGACTTCCAATCCACCCGGAGTATTCGCGCTCGTGCCGAACATCGGGCCCGTGCCGGAATATCCGGTCGAAAATATAGTCATACGCGCAGTAGGTGTAGGAGTTTTTATCCATGCAGAAATTGTGAAGGTATTACCCAATTGATCAAGTGAACCTGCCCCAACTCCGACATCAACATAGTCAGTACTTCCTCCCATAGAAAGAGCTTTACCCAGCTTACCATTTACCCACGTGCTTCCAGTCAGTGTCCCTGTATTTTCATTCCCACTTGAATCTCCCGCCTTTGTCCCCGCACCATCATCCAACTTCCAATAGCCGACTAAACCGTTGTTACTCACCCCTTTGCGAATCACTCCGGTAGAATTGGTATAAAGCGCTTGGATTTCTGTAGCGGTAAGCGCGCGACTGTAGGTACGCACGTCATCTATATAGCCATTAAAATAACTGTTCCAGCTTGTACAATTGTTAAACCATTTATACCCGCATATCCATCCGACACGATTCGTCGCGGTCATATCGGATGCGTTCCAATCAAAATTAGCCAGACTGTTGTCGTTATCCTGTCCCACATAGACACCGTCCAGATATGAAGACACCGTAGGAGTGGTTCCACCCGTCCATACAAAAACATAGTTATGCCACTCATTGATAGTGTAGCTTGTATTCCCGCAGGCAAAGTCGGTTCTAACGCCGGCATTGTAAGAATAAGCCCAACAGTCTACCTTGCCGTTATTCACAACACTATTCTTAAAGGCAACAAAGTTACTACCATCAAGAAAATATTCAAAATCCATCAGCCCTCCGTCATGATTAGAATTAGATTTGAACCACATACTGATAGTGTAGTTTTCATCTCGCCCCCAACCCGGAAGTCCTGAAACATAGTCTTCCGTTCCGTCAAAGAGAAGCGCTTTACCGAACTTGCCATTCGTCCAAGTCGGTACAGCGACAGCCCCGTTCAGTGTTCCCGTATACCCGCTTCCGCTCGAATCGGTCGCCTTACTTCCCGCGCCGTCATTAAATGTCCAGTAGCTGGTAAGCCCAAGATTGTTTGGCGCGCGACGGACGATGCCGGCATCGGCATATTCACTCCCAAAGAAAAACAGCAGAGTGAATATGCAAATTTTCAATGTACGCTTTTCGATTTTTAATAGATGCATCATTGAAATGGGC
>CAYHDB010000032.1:0-1622 GCA_964355335.1 uncultured Candidatus Saccharibacteria bacterium | reverse complement strand
TTCTGCAACATCAAATCCGCTTCGAGGTACGTCGTTAATTGATACAATTTCTTTTTGTACGCAAACCACACTTCGCGAGTTTTGATACCACTGTCCCCGCTTTCAAACGCAATTCCCTTTCCGGCTGAACCAAGCACGACTTCCCTTGGATTGGCAATCGGCATATCAGGCAAGTCACGACGTATGAGCTCTTCGGTAATTACATTGGTCGGCTCATCAAATGGGGAAATGTATATCTGTATCGAAGTCTTCATCCCTGCCCCGTTTATCATCAGCGTATCTGCATTGTTCTCCTCATCAAACGGCAGTACGGTCACCGAAAAACCCTTCGGGTATTTGAAACTGAACGGGTATTTCTTGCTCGTATAGGTTTCCGTCATCTCGGCGGACTCGGCCTCGGCCTTCGCTTCTTCGAGTGTTATGGGGACAGTCGGTTCCGGCGGGACCGGATTCGAAGTCTCATCAGGCAACCTCTCAATCCCCTTCATCACTCCCCTTTCTCCGCCTTTTCTGGTGGACAAAAATATTCCGCCGACAATGAGTACCGCCACTAATGTCCCGAATATATAAATGATTTTTTTCATATAATTTTATTATTAATTTACAATGGGGCAAAAATGGGGGAAATGGGAATAAAGGGCAAAAAGGTCGAATGGCTAAAGCATACATCTTCTTCGTTACCGTCCCATATCATACAACTGTTTCGCTTCTGCCGAGGAAAGCCCGCGATTATAAATACGGACTTCATCAAGCCCTCCGTTGTACCAATACCCCGCGGTTCCGTCACCATATCTTCCAATTTGATTCACCGTGATATAGTCCGCGTTTTGCGCCTGCCCTCCCGTAGATGATTCAACGCCATTTAGGTAGACACGTGTCGTATCACTTGTTCTGGTGACCGCAAGATGGTACCACGTGCCGGTCGACATTGTGGGTACAGTATATGTCTTGGCGGTAGCCGTGGTGTCAGTCTGTACCACGATGGTAGTAGCGTTGTTGAGATAGATATAAGTGTCATTGTCGTTATTCCTGCCAATAGGAATAGTGTCAAATGAATTAGTCTTGAACCAAAATGCAATAGTTCCATTTCCGCTTACGGAGGCATCCGTCGAGAGCTTAATATAGTCATTGCTTCCGTCAAAATTAAATCCCTGTCCGACTTTGCCGGCGTCATAAAAAGTGGACGTGGCGATGTTCATAAGATTGCCGTTGTTGCCCTGCCCGCTTCGGTCGAGCGCGACACCGTTTGAAATATCTCCGCCGTTGAAGGACCAAAGTCCCACAAGCCCGCTCGTGATGCGATTATTTTGCGACGAATTTATCGTGCCGAACTTCTGTTTATAAAGGTCCCAAACCTGTGAAGCGGAAAATGCTCCGTTGTACACGCGTACTTCATCCATCTTCGCGTCAGTCTGCCAGCCGTACATCGTGCCGATAGTGAGGGCCTGGTTGTTGCTTATCGTCCCTGTGACCGTCGAGATGTCATACTCGTTGGTCTGCTTCACACCGTTTACATAAAACTTCACCCTATCGGCGCTCAAATCGAAAACCGCGACAAGATTTACCCACTGGTTCAGCAGGTTACCCGGTTTATACGCTGTATCAAATGTCACACTTCCGTT
>CAYHDB010000031.1:0-9551 GCA_964355335.1 uncultured Candidatus Saccharibacteria bacterium | reverse complement strand
AAGACTAACGCTTTAGCATTAATTGTCAATAGAGGGTTAGGAACTGTATGTTATAATCTCTCGCATGTATCCAGACACCGAGACGAAACGCCAATCCAGTATATTTGTCATCTATCTTCTGGGCTTTTTATTCGCCCTCCACACGGCTCTTCCGTCCTATATGAACTCCACATTTCTTTCGCGATTCACAAGCGAAGGATTTGTGGGTATTCTCTACGCCATTTCTGCAGCTCTGACAATTATTTCATTTATCTACATTCCACGCATTCTGCGTAAATTCGGAAATTATCGAATGATTGTTGCGCTTCTGGCCGTCGACCTCGTCTGTACCCTCAATATGGTATGGTCAGACAACTTTTACGTAATTGCACTAAGCTTCATCCTGGGCTTTGTATCTCTGTCAATAATCGGATTTAACATTGATGTTTTTCTTGAAAGTTTCTCAAAGAATTCAACCACAGGAAAAATCCGCGGCACTTTCCTTTCCACCTCAAACATCGCCTGGATTACCGCGCCCCTCATAGGCAGTTTTATCCTAACAGATGGAGATTATTGGAAAATATTTACCGCATCGGCGATACTTATTATTCCAATTTTATTCCTGCTTCATCACAACCTGAAAAACTATCACGACCCGGAATACAAGGAGGTTCCCCTAAAAAGAACTTTCCACGAAGTCATAAACGACAAAAACATTCGTTCAATCTTTATCGTAGGTTTTCTTTTGCATTTTTTTTACTCGTGGATGGTTATTTATACCCCTATATACCTCTACACTTATGTCGGCTTCAATTGGCACGAAATCGGTATAATGTTTTCGATAATGCTTCTGCCTTTCGTATTGACCGAAGCGCCACTTGGACGACTTGCTGACACACGTTGGGGAGAAAAAGAAGTGATGTCGGTTGGATTTATTGTTATTGCACTGGCTACCGGCCTCATTTCCTTTATAGAAGCCAAAAATATTGCACTTTGGACAATTCTGCTTTTCACCACGAGAATCGGCGCCTCGATGGTCGAGATTATGAGCGAGACCTATTTTTTCAAGAAAATAAACTCGGGCAAGGCGGACATAATAGGATTTTTCAGAACTATGCGTCCATGGGCGTACCTTATCTCTCCTATCATAGCAACCGCACTTTTCAGCTCAGGTCTTCAGATAAAATACATGTTTATAGTATTGGCGGTAGTTATGTTCGCCGGACTCCACTGGAGTTTGGAGCTAGATGACACTAAATAACACATAACCGACTACTGAATGACTGAATAACCAGACTAGGGCGAACTAGTAATTAGTTATTCAGTTATAAGTTATTGGTTATCGGTATCTTCAGGCGGCTGTTTGCCCGCATCTTCATGCGTACCGTCTCCACAATCACAGGAAGCCAACGGCTGTTCTTCCTTGGAACAGAACTCGGCCTCACAAAAACCTGGTCTTTGCGACTCGCCGTGACAACTGCCTGTACATACGTAGTGGGTCATAAATTAAGTTAAAATTTTAAAATGCAAAACTAAAAATAAAAGAAACTATTCGATAACCTTTTTTGAAACAAGATATTCTCTAAGCTGGTCTACATCCGAATCGGGCATGATAACTCCGTCAATATCAAAAGTCGGAGTCTTTGTTTGTTTACTTTTCTCCTTAAGCTCCTCAAAAAAAGCCGGGCTACTTAAGACCTCCCTGTTTTCAAAAGGGAGATTATTACTTCGAAGAAACGCTAAGGCATCGTTACACCAAGGACATCCTGTTTTTGTGTAAACGATAATGTTCATGCCAAAATTATATACCTATGGCTGGAAACTTGAAAGTACGTTCAAAATTACGCAACTCCTTCCTCCTTACAACATAATCGGGAACTTTCTGCGACACCAAGCCCCAAAAACCCTTACCGTGATTTCTCTCCTTTAGATGACACAATTCGTGTATAACCAGATAATCAGCAAGATGCTCTGGTAAAAACGCTATTTTATAATTAAAACTCAATGTGCCTTTGCTCGAGCAACTCCCCCATCTGCTCCTACTGTTTCTTATTGCAATTTTTTTGAATGATAAATTGTAATGCTTGTTGTGCTCGGCAACCAAATCGGATGCGACCTTAAAAGCCCTTTGTTTATAAATTGCGAACAACTTCTTCTCCTGGGGCCGAGTAAGTCTATCCCCCGTAAACTTTTTGAAATACTTTATCTTTTTGTGCAACCAATCAATGTGCTTATGTAGGAAAGAATCCACAGACCCCTTGGTTGTCAGATACGGGGCGGACACTTTCACCTCGCCTCCAAAAGAAACAGATACACGAATTGTTCTAGCTTTTAAACTTCGCTTAAGAAAATATGGCGGAAGAACATTATTCATATTTTCCTATACGAACAAATATATAAATAAAAAACATACGAACATATACGAAAACTTTTGTGGCGCCACCGAAACTTTCGTATATGTTCGTATATTCGTATCCATTCGTATTTTCGTATAATTTAGAGTTTTCGAGCCTCCAATGCGAGAAATAATGGAAACTCCTTTCTTGCTTTATTTTCCGCATCAGCCCGTGGTCCAGGCTGACTCGTTTTTCCCGAAACCCATTCCTCAAGACGACTTACAAGAAAACCCGCCTTTCTTAATGCTTTGAAATAAAATTGTAACGGGTGGTGGAAAGAAATTGTCTCAGCGGCAGAATCAATTCCAGGATGCATTGCAATATCAGATTTTGATTCGGAAATATATTCATCAACTCGACGATATTGAGTCTTAGTTTTTTCATCAAAGCCCCAGGAAGACTGCTTTGGTATCCTAAAGCTGGGGTGATTCATCACTATGAGCAGACGCCCTCCTCTTTTCAGCACTCTAAAGGACTCCGCAAGTACCTCAGCGACTTTTTTCATATTTTGTATCGCGGAAATACATACCACCGCGTCAAATGACCCGTCCGGAAAAAACTCTAATTTATCCGCTTCCGAAACACCGAACTGTATCTCCTTCGGAGAACGCTCCTTCGCCAACGCAATAAGCTTGTAGGACAAATCTACACCTGAAACGTTCGCTCCAGCCTTATAAAACTCGCGCGAGAAAAATCCCTGTCCACATCCGAGGTCAAGCACTTTTTCGCCTTTCTTAATCTCAAGCAAACGCAACACATTGGGCAAAATCAAATCCTTCTGATACGTACCTTCCTCCGATTCGAGCATTTCGTCATACCAACCAGCCACATTATTCCATGATGTGTCTGATGATTTTTCCTTCGAAACAGAAATCTTTTTTGCGTTTTTATTGTTTTCCATAGGCTAAAGTATGCTGAATAATCAGCACTAAATCAAGCAAAAAAAACACCGCGTAGCGATGTTTTGAAAATATCAATCTTCACACTTGTCCAACAAGGCGTGCAATCCGGACATATCATCAATATAATGCTCGGCTCCAGCCTGACAGAGTGCGACCATGTCGGAAAAACCTCGAGTGATTCCTATGGGAACATACCCAGCCTCCTTGGCGTCTGTCATATCACGCGTCGTGTCACCGACATACCAGCTCGTTCCACCATTGCACGGCAAAGTATTTCGAAGCTCCAAAAGAGCTGTCGGTTTATGACGAACGGCGGTAACAACGAAGCCTAATGAGTCCATCTGCGGTTTAGTCAAATCCTCGAGACACGACCGTACGAATTCCTGAATCTGCGCGCTCACAATCCCAACTCGAATATTCCGCTTGGCGATTTCAATGAAGCTCTGAGGAGCATCCGGGAAAAATCCCGCTCTCGTTTTACTATGGAGCTCCATCAGGTACTTCAGATATAATCGATACAACTCGTCATACGGAAGATTGATACCTTTTTCAGAGTAAAATACCAGCGCACCCTTGATACCGAAATTGTCAATGTAATCGGAAAAACTTGGTGGCACTTTGTGGTAATCTGCAAAAATCCTGCACATTGCCTTGTATGTATGCAGAATAGTATTTCCGATGGTTCCGTCAAAGTCCAAAGCTATCAAATCAGGTATCTTCATATTAAGTTAAGGTTCAGGTTCTAGAGTCTTCTGACCCAGTTTTAACACACGAGAGAGTTTGGAGCAACAAAAAAACCGCCAACGCGGTTTTTTTGTAAATGCCAACCCCTAGTCAATATCATAAACATTTTTCATCCTATGCCTTATGAACTTATAGAATATGTGTCCGAGTACTGCCGCAATCACTACCACCACGATTATTCTGAACTCATAATGACGTAGGCGACCAAAGAAAACTTCGATTATATCTCCGAAGAAATAGCCGGCAAAACCTATTACCAATACCCAAGTTATTCCACCCAGAGTATTAAAGAAAAAGAATGTCCGAGTCTTCATTGACGACATTCCCAGACTGAACGGTACAAGGTGTCTGAAACCGTACATAAATCGCATACCAAAAGCCAAAAACATACCGCTTTTACCGGACATTTTATCAGAAACATGAGCGAGCTTTTTGAAAAACTTATATCTGGCGACAAGCTTATGACCGTGGAATCTTCCGAGTAGAAAAAATACATTATCTGAAGTTAGAGTACCTATAAGTGAACAGAGAAAAACCAAAGGCAAATCGAGATAGCCTTGTTGTACAGCCAAACCGCCAAGCACCAAAATCGTCTCTCCTTCAAAAAAAGAACCAATTAAAATGGCAATATAGCCATAATTCAAAACATAATAAATAAGCGGAAAATCAAACATATAAGATTAGAAGCCTGCCGGCAAAGCCAGACTGCTGAAGAACGAAGGCAAGGCAAAAACTAATCCGATAAGTGGAAGGACAATCACTGCAATCGAAATCCACATAGTCCACATAAAATACTTTCGCATTTTCTCTGAAGACTCCAAAATTGCTGAAAGTTTTGCATCCTGTTGTTCCAAACGCTTTAAAATATCATTGTCCATATGTCTGAAAGTATATCATAATTTTCTGTTGCACTTCCCCGTAGCTGTGCAATACTATAAGCAACTATGGCAAAGAAAAAATCTAAAAGTAAAGTCACGATGGATGATTTGGCAATAATGATTAAAAACGGTTTTGACAATACCGTTACTAAAGATGAATTTAATGAGTTCCGTGACCACATGTTTGGGTTTGAGAAAAAAACCAACATCACTCTTTTGAATCTTGACGGCAATGCGCAGGAAACCAATAAACGACTCGATTCAATTGAAAAAACTCTTGGGCCACTCGTGCAGGTATCAGATCTAATGCAAAAAGAAATTAAAAGCCTGAATATCCGTGTGGAACGGCCAGGAAGACAGGCGGGTCTTGCGAAATAATCCATGCAAGACGATTCAGACAACAAAGTCCGCATCAATAAATATCTTGCGGACCAAGGTTTCTCTACCAGAAGAGGCGCTGATGCGCTTATTGAGGCTGGAAAAGTTTTTGTGAACGGCAAACGCGCGGTACTTGGACAGAAAGTCGGATTCGATGACAAAGTGGAAGTCAAAGGTCAGGAAAATAAATCCTACCGTTATATCGCCTACAACAAACCGGCCGACTACGTGACTCATTCGCCAATGGAGGGTGAAAAGGAAATTGCTGAGATTTTCGATATGGACGGCTTGTTCCCTGTCGGCCGTCTGGATAAAAACTCCGAAGGTCTTCTTATCCTTACCGATGATGGACGTATTACAGACAGACTTCTAAATCCTAAATACGACCACGAAAAGGAATACCTAGTGGAAACCTCGACCTCTGTCGGTGAATCCTTTGCAAAAAAACTTGAATCTGGAGTGGATATCTCGGTTCATAATTCTCCCTTAAAAAAGGGAGCACTGCCGTCTTCGGCAGGAGGGATGTTACAACCCCCGCCTCACGGACTCGGTACCCCCTTTGTTAAGGGGGATAAGCCAAATGAACTCACCAAACCCTGCAAAGTAAATCTCATCGATCCCCACCACTTCACCATTTGCCTCACCGAAGGCAAAAGACATCAAATCAAACGTATGACCGAAAGTCTGGAAGTTTCGGTCGTATCCTTGAAACGTCTGCGTATAATGAATATTAAACTGGGCAACCTTAAGCCAAACACTGGCCGAGAAATCACTGGAAAAGAATTGGAAACATTTCTTAAATCGCTGGGACTCTAGAAAATTTGACACGAAAAATTCATTTTCTTAAAATAGAATATATGGACAGACGCTTCCGATACAGCCTTATAAGTTTGCTAATCATCGGCGCGGTGGTATTTGGTTATCGCGCCATCCACTCCTCTATTGTCAGTTTTGTAGAAAATGAAGAAAGAAAATTTGATGACAAACTGGGTGTATTACAAAAGCAAATCGCGGAGTTAAACGAATCTGTAACGAAAATTACGGGTGAAAATGTCAAAACCGCTCTTTCGTTGAAGGAGATTCAGAACCGACAAGATGTAAAAAGTAAATCCCAAGACGAACTCTTGACTGACGCAGTCGGCAGAGTGGCACCTGCAGTGGTTTCTGTCGTCATTACCAAAGATGTTCCGCAACTTGAAGTGGTTTACCAAAACCCATTCGGTGATGATCCATTCTTCAGAGATTTCAATATCCAAGTACCTGTCTACCGACAGAAAGGTACAGTCAACAAAAAAGTTGGTGGTGGTTCGGGCTTTATCGTCACAAAAGACGGATACATTCTGACCAACAAACACGTAGTAAGTGACACCACTGCCACATACACCGTGCTACTTTCGGACGGCACCCAAAAACCCGCTAAAGTAATTTACAAGGACGACAAGAATGATGTCGCGATAGTGAAAATCGAAGGCGCAAGTTTTAAAACCGTATCCCTCGGTAATTCAGACAACATCAAGCTAGGCGAAACAGTCATCGCCATAGGAAACGCGCTTGGGGAATATTCAAACTCTGTTTCCGTTGGCATCATTTCAGGCCTGAACAGAACCCTTCAAGCGCAAGACAGTGCGGGAAACATGGAGACTCTTTCAGGTGTATTTCAAACGGACGCAGCCATTAACCCCGGCAATTCAGGCGGACCGCTTATCAATATGAAAGGCGAAGTCATCGGTATAAACGTCGCCACAGTCGTCGGTTCAAGTAACATCAGTTTTTCTATTCCTCTGAACAAAATAAAAAGTATTCTCAAATCTCAACTGGGTATTTAACTACGTCCTATTTTAGTCAAAAGCCAAATTGGACAATACAGCTACCTGGAAAAACCACTTGAAAACAAGGCTTGCTTTTGTTAGAGTATTGGCACGGCTCAAGCGGAGCCTTTTCTTTACAATATGACTGAAAATAATGGCAACGTAGCCTGGTGGAAACCAGCGATAGAAATATTCGGCCAAGTGTCAGCCTGGGTAGCGGTACCGATACTTTTGTCTCTATTTATAGGTAAAAGCCTAGACTCACACTACGGAACCAGGCCCTGGATATTCCTAGGTCTCACCTGTACAGGATTCCTGATATCCTCATTCGGTATAGTAAAGACAGTGGCGACTTACCTGAAATCAATCGATAAAAAAGAACAAAATGGCAACGGAGAAAAATCAAATAACCCAAAAATCTGAAATCGAAATCCAACCCGTAGTCAAAACGGAAGAGTTGAAACACGAGTCCACCCTGTACGCAGAACCAATCGCTCACATAGGCGACTTCCCTGTTACCAATGCCCTAGTCACCAGCTTTGCCACGGTTTTCATCATCTTCCTCATTGCCATCACTCTTCGTGCAAAACTTCGCGAAGTCCCGAGAGGTATTCAAAACTTTTTCGAATTTGTCCTCGACGGCGCACTCTCGCTTTGTGACCAGGTCACCAACAGCCGGAAAATCTCTACGAAGGTTTTTCCTTTGGCTTTTTCAGTATTTCTTTTCATCCTTATCAATAACTGGCTCGGTCTCCTTCCGATTGGAGGATTTGGAATCGTAGAACAAGGCGAACACGGCTCGGCATTCATTCCATTCCTACGTAGCGGAACAGCAGATATCAACACCACAATCGCTCTAGCGGTCATGGCGGTTTTGAGCGCAAACATCTTCGGCATTTTCTCAATCGGTATATGGAAAACTTTCAACAAATATGTTAATCTCAAGGCGCTCGGGAGCATTTTCACCAAGGTTTGGAAAGAGCCTACGGTATTGGTAGTTGCACCCGTGACGTTCTTTGTCGGCCTTTTGGAGCTTATCGGTGAGTTTGCAAAAATCGCATCCCTTTCGTTCCGATTATTCGGCAACGTCTTTGCAGGTGAAGTACTACTTATGGCCATGAGTGCCATACTTCCCTACCTCCTACCGATTCCGTTTATGTTCCTTGAGATTTTCGTTGGCCTCATTCAGGCTCTCATCTTCTCGATTCTTGTGCTCGTCTATTTCACAATTGCGGCACAGGATCATGACGAGCACGAGGAGGGACACGAGGCCCATGGACACGAAAGTGCGCACGCGTAGTTTGAAAGTTACCTTTTGGTATTTAAATTAGATGCCAGAATGTAAAGGTCAAAAAATTATTAGTTAACATTTATTTTATGGAAAACATTGTTCCTCTTGCTAAGGCAATCGCTATCGGAGTAGGTGCCATCGGTCCCGCTATCGGTATCGGTATGATTGGTGCAAAGGCCATGGAATCGATCGGACGCAACCCTGAAGCATCAGGAAAAATCTTGGTTCCAATGCTTATCGCCTCAGCTTTCGCCGAAGCTATCGCGATTTATGCTCTTGTCATCGCCTTTTCACTCTAAAGTAAGCTGATAGATTAGAGATTTAAGATTAAAGTAGGAGGGGAAACAATTCACCTGTCTTGCTTGCTTAAATCTTAAATCTGTCAACTTTAATCTTTTTTTATGGAATCCATAATCAACACTTTTCACATCGACTGGAAAATCATAGTCGCCCAAGCAATCAACTTCGCGATTGTTTTCGCTGTTCTCTATTTCTTCGCGCTCAAACCTTTGAACAAACTCATGGCTGAGCGAAGTGAGAAAATCGCCAAAGGCGTGAATGACGCCAAGCAAAACTCTGAAATGCTGACTCTTACTAAAACTGAACATGAAGCAATCATTAATAAAGCCAAATCAGACGCCCAGACAATTTTCCAAGAAGGACGCAAAAAGTCCGAAGCGAAGCGAGCCGAAATGCTCGCAGAAGCCAAGGCGGATGTAGAAAAGCTCGTTGCCAACGGCAAAAAAATGTTAGAAGCCGAGAAAGTAAAAATGGTTGAAGAAGCTAGAAAGGAAGTAGCTTCCCTTGTCGTCGAAGCTACCAAAAAAGTTCTGGAGAAGCGCCCCGACGATTTAGTCTAGATCCTACCAATAAAAAGATCGATAAAATTTTTATACATGTCAAATCCAATTGAATTAGCTAACGAGGGTGTGCTTGCTGAAGAAAGGCAAGAGGAAATAGCAAAAAAAAGAAAAGCTCTTGATTGGCTTTTACGTGGAAACTCACAATTTAAAATTCCTGATCAAAATGAGCCCGAGACTCTAAACAAAGTTCCAAGTCATTTTTCTGGCATGTTTTTGGCGCACATTAACTCAAAAGAAAAATACCAGGTAAGAAATATACTCACAATGTATCTAGATCTTGCCACAATGATTGGCTCATCTCCTTCCGATAAT
>CAYHDB010000030.1:0-9750 GCA_964355335.1 uncultured Candidatus Saccharibacteria bacterium | reverse complement strand
AAACGCCGACAAGGCGCGTGAGAGTGAGTGTTCGGATTGAGGGACTCCGGTAGGGTTGACGCTGGAGGGGAATAATACAGCATTTTTGGCAAAAGTCAAATCAGAATACCGATTGAATATGACACAAAAGTTTGGTAAAGTTCTTATATGTTTGGACAATTTTTGATGAAAAAAATGCTTGCAAGCAAGCTGAAAGCTATGCCTCAAGCCGAGCAGGATAAAATCATAAAAATGGTGGAGAAAAATCCTGATTTATTTATGAAAATCGCGCAGGAGGTCAAGCAGAAAATTACTGAAGGCAAAAGTGAGATGGATGCGGCGATGGAGGTGATGAGAAGTCACGAAAGTGAATTGAAGGAATTGCAATAGAATGACAAAGAAGAAAATCTTCATCTTGTTCGGTCATCCTGACAATACTGAGACCCTTAGCGGTTCCTTTGCTGATGCGTATATGCGCGGAGCAAAAGTTGCCGGACACGAAGTGAGACGGACAAATCTTGGCGATCTTTCATTTGACCCCGTACTTCATAAGGGATACAAGGAGATTCAGACACTTGAACCGGACCTATTGAAGGTTCAGGAAGACATCAAGTGGGCCGACCATTTTGTGGTGTTCTATCCAAGTTGGTGGTCCACCATGCCGGCATCTCTCAAGGGACTTTTTGACCGTATTTGGATGCCACATTTTGCTTTTCATTTTAAGAAAGAGGGAATCGGAGCGGGTTATATTTGGTACAGGCTCTTGAAGGGCAGGACTGCCAGGGTTTTCGTGACATCAGATTCGCACCCATTGATGGCTCGATTTATTTTCGGTGATACTACCAATGAAATACGCAAATGCATTTTATGGTTTGCAGGATTTAGGGTTCGAATTAAAAAAGTTGGACCATTGAAGTTTATTTCTCCACAGGGAGCCACCCATTGGCAACACCGTTTTGAGCATTGGGGAGAAAGAGCATATTAGTATTATGTTAGATGCATTGTACAAGGCATTTTTCGGTGTGGTAGCTACGGTCAGTAGCATCATTTTTCCTGTGAAAAATGATGTTATTCAGCCAATACAACCTCAGATTGTGGTGGTGGAGCAGAAGATTCCCATTACGACTCAGCCATCCACCGTATCGTCTTCATACGCTAGTACGACAGTCAAATCAACTGACCAAAACAAGATTGCGGATAAAAAAAGTAAGCCAATCACTGCTTCCACGTCTACACCTAAGCTTCCGGAAAAAATACAAACCAATAGCCCTGTCCCAAAAATTGTTGAGAACAAGACCAGTGCGACTACGACGAAAAATCTGCAACAGACACCCGCAACACAGATTTCAACTTCAACGACAAGGTTTGCATTCGATTCCTCGTGGAGAGATGCGATTGTAAATCTGACCTGCTTCAATCGTTACGGAGAAATTACCGAGTCGACTAGTAGTGGTAGTGGCGTCATTATCGACAAACGTGGGGTCATCTTGACCAACGCTCATGTGGCGGCTGATTTTCTGTTTGCCGATTGGCCGAAGCCAAGTTTGCTCAATTGCTCCGTCCGCATAGGGTCACCAGCACATCCGATGTATCGAGCCACAATATTATATATGCCGGATGAATGGGCTAGGGATTATTACGATATACTCTATAAACCGGATGATTCAGGTTATGTATATGGAAAGGATGATTACGCACTGATGCTTATCACGGAAAGGACAGCACTAGGAGAACCACTTCCTTCATCGTTTCCATTTCTTAAGACATCCGGAAATAAATCGCTAGGTATAGGTTCGCTGACCTACATGGTAGCTTATCCGGCAGGATTTCTAGGTGGTGAAGTGATGCAACGTGACCTGTATATGATTTCATCACCGGCTGTTGTCGATCATTTGGGTTCAATAACTAAGACCTCTAAAATAAGTGATATTTTGTCCTATAAGGGAGTTGTTGCCGGACAGCACGGTTCTTCCGGAGGGGCTGTCATTGGCGACCCAGGTGTTTTGGTCGGGATACCGACATTTTTTGATAGGGGTGCGGGAAAGACAACGGACGATAATGTCCTAAATGCAATCACAATAACCTATGTAAGTGATGATTTGAAAATTGACACAGGATTTACTCTTGAGGAGTTTTTGGCTCGCGGTGATTTCTCTGCAATTTCTAAGAAATATATGGAAGAAATAGGTTCGAAATACCAACGCGCTTATGCAGATGCACTACGAAAGAATCAGGATATATTGATACCCGGAGTTACTTATTGAGTCTACAAAGGTTAATCCTTTGTAGATATTAGAAATTGAAATAGGAGGCAAAAGAGTTAACTGAGCAATAAAATTGAAACCCTGATATGATTTAATTTGGGTTAGTTTGCTTTACATTAACGTTCTTTAAAAAAGGAGGTCATATGAATCGACCGATTATTCAAGGTGGTATGGGGGTCTACATATCGACCCCGTTTCTAGCCAAGCAATGTTCTATAAATGATGGTGTGCTTGGGACTGTGTCCTGTGTGGCCTCAGAAAAGGTGTTGGCACGTATTCTTCAGTCGGGTGACATTGGTGGCCATTACCGCAAGGCACTTTCGCACTTTCCGTTTCCGGGAGTGGCAGAGCGAATTATTGAGACATATTTTGTCAAAGGAGGAATCGTCTCCGGTCAGAAGTATAGATCAGTGCCTGTATTCAATATGCGTCCAGGAAAAGAATTGACGGAACTCACTGTAGTTTCAAGCTTTGCTATGGTTTGGTTAGCGAAGGAAGAGCATTCGAATCCTGTCAGTATGAATCTTCTCGAGAAGATTCAGACTCCACTGATGGCGCAAATATTTGGGGCAATGCTTGCCGGTGTCGACTATGTGACGATGGGCGCGGGCATCACGCTTCAGATCCCAGGAGTGCTTGATTCATTTTCATCAGGCAAACCTGCAAGTTATCGAGTGGCCGTAGCCGATAGCAAAGATGGAGCTGTGAAAATCAGTTTCGACCCGCGTGACTTGTTTGGCACGACGATTCCCACAATCAGTCGTCCCGGCTTTCTTCCTATCGTATCAACTGACGTGCTTGCGGTACTGATGACCAAACGATTGCCCGAAGGAAGCATTCAGGGGTTTGTGGTGGAACAGCCGATTGCAGGTGGTCACAATGCACCGCCACGAGGCAAACTGGTCGTCGATGATACCGGCCAGCCAGTATATGGTCCTCGTGATCAGGTCGCGTTCGAAAAACTCCGTGAATTAAACATCCCGTTTTGGATCGGTGGTGGATTCGCGTCGCAGGAGGGATTGGCAAGAGCACAGGCATTGGGAGCTGTCGGTATTCAGGCCGGTTCAATCTTCGCGCTATGTGAGGGTTCCGGTATGGAGCCAACCTTTCGTAGAGAAATACGAAGACTTGGATACCGAGAGGAGTTGGTCGTTCGTACAGATCCTAAAGCATCACCTACGGGCTTTCCGTTCAAGGTCGTTCAGTTGGCTGGTACACAATCCGAGTCGGCTGTTTATGAGGCCAGAGAGCGTGTTTGCGACCTTTGCTCCTTGGCTATTCCATATGAGAAGAAGGACGGTACAATTGGTATTCGCTGTCCTGGAGAACCTGTCGACCAATACCTTCGAAAAGGTGGAAACATTGAAGATACGCCTGGAGTTCGATGTCTGTGTAATGGTCTGCTTTCCGCAACGGGACTTGGCAGTCCACACGAGTCCCCAATATTCACCCTTGGTGACGATGTCGGTTTTTTGCCACACCTGATGCGGGATGAGGATAGTTCATATTCGGCAAATGACGCTGTTGCTTATCTTTTGACGAAGCATCATAGCTGAAAATACATACGCTCTAATTCATAGAGCGTATTTTTAATTGAACAGTGTCTCGCGTTATTACATCATTCTGTCGGTAAAAACGACCAATCTGTTTGAATAGGATTTTTCAGATTTGTTCCATACTCCTCCGCAGGTAATAAGATTCAGATGGGCGATGCCATCAATGGAATTGAACACCTCATCTGCGTCGGCCAGCGCACCGTATTTTTTGATTTCTCGAACTATAAAAGTGTAGGTTTCACCTTTGAAATCTTCAACGTATATTTTGTCATCTTTGCGTAATTTAGATAAATCATCAAATACGGCTTTTATATTATCTTTCCAGCCGAAGTGCCCTGCAATGACCGCGCTACCAATCTCTCCCGGACGAAAACCTAGCTTATACCAACCCACATTGATAGGCCCTTTTGGCGAGTCCATTGTGCCATCCGGCATAAGACCTACATACACAAAATCAGCGTCAATATTAATTTTTGGAATCTTTAGACGTACAGGTAACTCAATCGGTTTAATTTCAGGCGAAACGTCAGGTCTTAAAAGGTAATTGACCCTTTCCTGTTTCGGCACAGTCAAGTTTTTTTGAGCCTGCATGACAAACTCATCGTTTACTGCCATCAATTTTACACGAGTAAGCTCACCGACAAAGCCACTACCCTTGGTCAGGCCGACCGGAGCGAGAATACTCGAAGCATATTTTTTCTTTGGCCCTAAGGGCAAGAAGCATCAGCAACATGCAAAGGCTTGGGCTATCAAGATGAAGGGTGATGTGGTGGCAAAGCTAGAAACTGCAAAGGAGGTTACGGAACCTGTTTATCATGCGATTATTGATTCTGTTGCGAAGGAATATGCGGGTGGTATGAAAGCAGGAAAGGCGGAGATTGATTCATTGGCCACAGATTTGAAAAAACACTGGAGGACTCTTAGTTCTGCCGGAAAGACAGTAAAACGTGAGGTTGCCAAGAGTGCCTCAAAGATTGCAAAGGTCACAAAAAAGGCTGTACTTTAATTTTTGTAAATATATATTTTTTGAACCACCGTCCCGATGCGAATCGGGACGGTGGTTTTCCGTTGACCTATAAGCTGATAAACGTTATCGTTTGTATGTTATGAAAAAAATATTGCTTGACGTTAACCCATTTCAAGAAACTCTCCACGCGGAGATGTGTGGGCCTGCATCGCTTAAAATTGTTCTTGATTTTTATGGAGTTGCTAAAACCGAAAGAGAGTTAGCTGACCTTGTTGGCGTAACTGAAGATTTGGGAACTGACGATGCCGGTATTGAGCGTGTTGCAAAATCTCTTGGATATAACGTAGTAATCAAAAATGAAAGTGACTTTGATGATGTTGAGGCGTGGCTCAAGAAAGGAGTACCTGTGATTGTGGATTGGTTCACCCGAGGTAGGGCAGATTATCCGGACTCAGAGGTTGCCGACGGACACTATTCGGTTGTGTGTGGGCTTGATGACGAAAATATTTATCTTCAAGACCCAGAAATTGGTGGCGTGCGTAAAATATCCCGTGACGATTTTATGAAAGTTTGGTTTGATTTTACCGGTCAGTATATTAAGGCCGACGAACTTATTGTCAGGCAAATCATCGCGATATATAAGTAAGTCACTTTTTGAGCTTTTCTCAGCATTCTCTCATTCGCACGAATGTGAGAATGTTTTGTGTATGCGGAAGAACGCACTGGATACTAAATACCATCTGCTATATACTACTTTTTATGTCTCTAAGCATTGGCATCGTCGGTCTCCCAAACGTTGGCAAATCAACGTTGTTTAACGCGCTTACAAGAAAAAGCGTGCCGTGTGAGAATTACCCATTTTGTACTATAGACCCGTCTGTCGGGGTGGTAGCAGTGCCGGATGACAGGCTATGGAAATTGTCCGAGTTTAGTCATTCGAAGAAGACTGTACCTGCGGCGGTGGAGTTTGTAGATATTGCAGGACTTGTGAAAGGAGCATCGGAAGGTGAGGGTTTGGGTAATCAATTCCTTTCAAATATTCGCGAGACGGACGCAATCGCTGAGGTGGTCCGTATTTTTGAGGATGACAAGATTATCCACGTGGACGGTAAGGTAGAACCATTGAAGGACATTGAAGTGATAAATCTGGAACTTATCCTTGCTGATTTGCAAACAGTATCAAAACGTCTGGTAAATCTCGGAAGAGACATAAAAAGAGGGGACAAGGACGCTGTTGCCGAAGGGTCACTTTTGGAGAGATTGAAATCTGCGCTTGAGAACGGAAAGCTTGCATCGAGCGTGTCGGTAGATTCGAAGGAATTACCATTTTTGAAAAGCATGCATCTTCTGACTTCAAAAGCGATTTTATATGTTTTGAACAAAAAGGCTGGTGGAAAAAATCTGGATGAGATAAATGATGAGCGATTCCAGAAGCTTATGGATTTTTTGAAGAATGAGAAGGCATCATGGGTTATTGTCGATGCGGG
Organism: uncultured Candidatus Saccharibacteria bacterium; assembly: GCA_964355335.1. Classification (GTDB taxonomy): domain Bacteria; phylum Patescibacteriota; class Minisyncoccia; order Phycocordibacterales; family SIBU01; genus SIBU01. Next base: position 3,497 of record CAYHDB010000030.1, on the reverse strand, counting down.
GATTGAACACGATTTGAAGGATTTTGAGGCTGTTGAGAAATTACAGATGCGTAATGATCTGGGTGTGAAGGATGACGGGATTGATAACCTGATAAAAAAAGGATACGAAACCTTGAATCTCATTACTTATTTTACGACTGGTGAGGATGAGACTCGTGCTTGGACTATAAAGCGAGGGTGGACCGCACCGGAGGCGGGAACTGCTATCCACGGTGATTTCAAGGATAAATTTGTTCGGGCTGAAATTATCGAGTGGGATAAGCTTCTCTCAAGCGGTTCATATGGAAACGCTCGTGAAAAGGGCCTAATTCGCACCGAAGGCAAAGAATACATTGTAAAAGATGGCGACGTGATTGAGTTTAAAATCTAATAACTCGAATAAATCGTGGCCACCACGTTTATTGTCGTTTTTTTGTGGTATAATTTATGCATGAGACTTTTCTCTAGAACCTCTCCTGGTGACACTGTGTATCATGTTATAAATCGAGCCAATGCCAGGGTGCCAATTTTCCAAAGTGATTCTGACTATGGGTTGTTTTTGTCTACCCTTACTGAGGCTTGGGAACAAAGCGGGATGCGTATACTTGCATTTATTGTAATGCCGAACCATTGGCACTTAGTTTTGTACCCTAGGCTAGAAACAGAATTGTCAATATTTATGAGTTGGCTTACGAATACTCATGTTAAACGATGGCAATCAGTACACGATTTGGTTGGAAGTGGACATCTTTATCAAAATTCTTACAAATTTTTCCCAGTTGAGACTGATTCTCACTGTCTGAGTGTAATCAGGTATGTCGAATCTAACGCTTGTCGCGCTAAACTTGTCGGTCGCGCTGAAAATTGGCGATGGTCTAGTCTTTGGTACAGAGAAAAGGGAAATGAAAAACAAAAGAGGCTACTCTCTGAGTGGCCAATCGAAATACCTGAGGACTACATATCCTTTGTGAATGAACCAATATCAAAAGAGCTGCTTGATTTGATACACGAGACTGGCAAAAAGAGTAAGCCGTTCGGAGAAGATGAGTGGATGAAGCTTACAGCAGAAAAAATGGGTTTAGTTGTAAGGCAGAGAGGAAGGCCAAAAAAATTATAACATATAAATCGAAGAATAAACGTGGTGGCCACGATTTATAGTGAGTTTAAAATCTAATATAAAAAAGACGAGATTAAATCTCGTCTTGCTGTGGTGGGTTGAATGAACGTGTAATTTACACAATCTCGAGCATTCCGTCAGGACCTTTGGAAATATTCAGTAGCCTTCCATCGATGCTCACAGTTGCCATTTTTTCACGAAATCTCGTCACTGCCAGTTCAGAGAGCATTGCGATATTTGATGGGGACCTTTCGAAGTGTCGATCGACGGCACCTGTAAGCCATTCTTTCTCATCTGGTCGAAGGCCGATGCTTGCCTGAATTTCAGCTCTGTAATTTCCGACAGTCAATTGAAGTATCAAACTTTTCATATTATGAAGACTATCAAAGTGTGATAAAAGAAGTCAATATTTGTCAGTTCAAAAATTGACTGAAACAATATTTCGTCATATTATCCTCGGAAACGTTCTTCGCTGTAAACCTAATCTGAAGGAGGAAATTATGTTCTGGGCATTGCTGGTCTGCGGGATAGCCGCTCTGGTGCTGTCATATTGTGTGTTTCGTGTGACAGATAATGGTTGCTGGGTCGGATATTTTGTTGGAGGTATTTTGCTGGTACTTGGTTTTATCCTCTTGTACGGTGCGTGGAGAGTAAATGCCAATGCCACTCATCCTGTTTCAATCGTAATTCACACGCCTAGAAAATAAGGCGTGTATTTTTTTGCGGATAATGTGTGGTATAATTTTTGCATTAACAATTCTATTTAATATATATGGAACCAAATTATCAAAACGGTTTGCCTCAGCAGAATCAGTATTCAGTGCCGACACCGCCACAAGCTCCGATTCAGCCTCCAGTCCAACCACCACAAGTCCCAGTATCAAATCAATATCAAAATCCTCCACAGGCTCCTGTGCACGAGAAGAATAAAGCTGATATCAAAGCCTTCCTCTTGAATCTAGGCATTATCATTTCCCTGGTATCCGTCTATTCCAGTTTTCTGAGTTTTGTTTTCGATCTTCTAAATGTTGTCTTTCCTGACTCACTTGATGGCGGATATTCCAGCTATTCTCTTTCATGGCAAGATAGCTCCATTCGATGGGCAATGGCAATGATAGTCGTCGGTGTGCCTGTATATCTCATCCTTGCTTGGCTCGTCAATAAACATGTTCGTCAGCTTGCGGAAACCTCCGGAGGAAATCAGACAGGTGGGCGAAAGTTCCTCTCATCTATCATTATCTTTCTTTCATCTGCCACAGTTATCACCAGCCTTGTGTCAATTGTCTACTACTTCTTCGGTGGAGAAATCACCGTACGATTTATTCTTAAGAGTTTGACCGTACTTCTAAGTGCCGGAGGTATCCTGTGGTATTACATCAATGAGATTAAAAGGGACCCCGTAGCCCCATCACTTAGCGGAAAGGTAGGAGCTGTCATATTGGTCGCGGTTGTCATTGTCTCTATTATCCTTGGTTTCGTCGTTATCGGCTCACCGATGCAGGCGAGACTTTGGAAGTTGGATCAGACTAGAGTGAGTCATTTGCAGAATATTTCCAGCAATGTCGGTTCATATTGGAGAAATAAATATGCGTTACCTGTGACTCTTGCCGATATGGTCTACTTTAGTGGTAATATGCCGAAGGACCCTGTATCTGGAAAAGATTACACGTATAAAGTGATTGACCAGCGACACTTCTCGGTATGTGCGACGTTTGATGCTCCGACTCAAGTGAAGAAGGGTAATAACAACAATATTAATTATTACGGATATTCAAATATGGGCATTACTGATTGGACACATGACGTAGGAGAAAAGTGTTTTGACGGATATTTGGATCCGAGTGTATATGAAGATAAGATTATCGCACCTCCTGTCCCAACCAATATTGTCCCACCTATCCCTAAACGTTAAACTTTAAAAAACCCGACACATACGTGTGTCGGGTTTTTTGGTATTAGAGATTTTCTGCGCTTTTTGTTTAAGAAGGTATTTAGTATAGAAAAAACGGCATCCGAAGGGTTGCCGTTTGTACATTCTAATGAAGCTCATCAGTCTGTTTCGCTGGTGCCGAAAATATCCTGAGTTTCATCCATCCACGACGAGTCGCCAGTCACAGCAACGTCCCTTTCTAGGTCAGACATCCGAGCGAAGAATGTTCCATCCCTCAGGATGTGACTTGGACCCGCTTTGGTGTACCAGCCAACACCATTTACGATCAATTTGTGGAGACGTAATTTACTCGCAATTTCTTTGAGGAGAGGGGTCGTGGCTGTCTGAAGGTCATTTCCTGAAAGACCTGTTTCCTGGAGGGCGGCATCCAGTTTATTGACAGCCGGATCGTTCCGATTGAGGTATTGTTCAATTTGCCCGTCCACTTCGACGTGCCAGGCCGATTCACCT
>CAYHDB010000029.1:0-9870 GCA_964355335.1 uncultured Candidatus Saccharibacteria bacterium | reverse complement strand
ATTTATATCCGCAGGGGTTGGGTGGATTCTGATGATTACTCATAACTTTCCTTTCGGGGTTGCAAGTGTTTTCTGTATCCGAATATATATTGCACAAATTGCACTTCACTGTCAAAGATTGTATTATTTCACTCATGAAACCCTACGATCACGCGAAGATTGAGAAGAAATGGCAATCTTATTGGGAGAAGAAGAAGCTCAATGTTGCCAGGGAAAATACTAAAAAACCAAAGTTCTACGGACTCATTGAGTTCCCATACCCCTCTGGAGACGGTCTTCATGTCGGACACATACGAAGTAACACAGCGATGGATATTATCGCTCGTAAGCGTCGTGCAGAAGGCTTTGAGGTGCTATATCCGATTGGTTGGGATGCATTCGGGCTTCCTACCGAGAACTATGCCATCAAGACCGGCATCCAGCCGTCGATAGTTACAAAAAATAATACAAACATTTTCCGTAAACAGCTCAAGGCTCTTGGTTTTTCTTTTGATTGGTCAAGAGAGGTGAATACGACGGACCCGGAATATTACAAATGGACTCAATGGATTTTTCTCAAGTTTCTTGAAAAGGGCCTGGCATACAAGAAGAAAATGGCTATCAATTGGTGTCCCAAGGATAAGATAGGCTTGGCCAATGAGGAAGTGGTAGATGGAAAATGTGAACGCTGTGGAACCGTTGTAGAAAAACGTGAGAAGGAGCAGTGGATGCTTGCGATTACGAAATACGCAGACAGGCTTGACCGTGATTTGGACCCAAAGCGAGTACTGATAGGCACGCGTAATCCAGCAAAAGTGAAAATGATTAGGGCCTGCTTTGCTGGCGTAGCGGGGATTGAGCTGGTTACCTTCGATGATATCCCAAAGGTTGACGATAGTGCCCTTGTTGAAGGTGATGATTTTCTGGAAAACGCTAAAAAGAAATCGGAATTTTATTTCCAGAAAACAGGTTTGCCGACTATTTCAACCGACCATATATTGTGGATAGAAAAATGGCCGGAAAATAATGGATTTATGGTGCATATGCGAAAGCACGCAAATCCGACAAGCCAGCGTGCTACAGACGAGGAGGTTGTGACTTTTCTGAAAAACTTTCTCACCGGTGTTGGAGGCGAGTCAAAAGCTAATTTCCATTACGCAGTTGCGTATACTGATGAAAAAGGAACTTTTGTTAAGGATGAAGTCCCCGCCAATTATATTTTGCAAAACAATGAACAAGCGAAAAGCTATTGGCCCGGTTACCCGACTGAGGCTCTGCTTAAAGATGCGAAGACCGGTGTCTTTAAGGCCGATCAAAGTGATGAAGTACGTTATGTCCGTATCGCAAAGATGTTTAAGGAACATTTTGTTTCAAGAATTTTAGGAGACAAAACTCCGATTGAGTATTTGGAGAAAATAAGAATTCAGCAGAAGAATTGGATTGGTAGAAGCGAGGGTGTCAATTTCAAATGCACGATTAAGGACCTTGGAATTGATGTAGAAATGTACAATTCTGTACCACAGACTTATCGCGCTGAGACATTTACTGTGATTGCGCCTGAACACGCCCTTGTACCGAGATTGGTAGCTGGGACCAAGTACGAAAAACCCGTGATGGATTTTGTCGCACAATTGAAATTGAAACGAGCAGAGAAGGATTTTGACGCGGAGAAAGAGATGGAGGGTATCTTTATCGGTCGTTATATCGAGAATTATGCCGGTACAGGCAGAGACCTGCCGATTTGGATTGCATCATATGTTGTTGCCGACTACGGCACGGGTATCGTGAATGCTAGTGTGCATGACGAACGTGACTATAAATTTGCCAAGAAGTTTAATATTCCTCTACATCCGGTAGCGGAGCCATTGTTTGTTAAAACCGATGGAGTTGATGCAGCACGGAAGAATTTGCCATTTATCGAGCGTGAGGTGATTAGCGCAATTGTAAAACATTGGTCAGAAGACAAGTATATTGGGCTTAAATGGAAGAAGGTGGATTGGGATACATTTATTACAGGAGGAGTAGAGAAAGGACAGACTCCCGAGGAGGCTGCTCGTATGGAAGTAATGGAAGAAACCGGATATAAGAACCTGAAGCTTATTCGGAAACTGTCACGTACACATTCCAAATTTTTCCACGTGCCAAAAAATGAGAATCGATTTGCTCATTTTGACAACTTCCTTTTTCAGCTTGTTGATGAAGAAAAATTAGAGATTTCAAACGAGGAAATGGCAAAACACGAAGTCGTGTGGTTAACACCGAAAGAGCTTGAAACTTTTCGGTTGCCAGAAGGCCACCGGCTTATATGGGGAGAGGTACAGGGAATCGAAAAACCAGTCATCAAGAACGGTATTTTGACGGAACCCGCAGAGTTTAAGGGCCGTGAATGGAATGAAGTACGCACGGATATTATCGATTATCTCGTGAAGGAGGGTTATGCGAGTCGCGCAGTGCATTACAAACTTCGTGATTGGGTATTTTCTCGACAACGATACTGGGGTGAGCCGATCCCGGTGATTCACTGTGATGTATGTGGGGTAGTACCAGTGCCGGAAAAAGATTTGCCTGTGAAGTTGCCGAAGGTAAAAAATTATAAACCTACCGATACAGGTGAGTCGCCACTTTCTGCAATTGATAAGTGGGTGAACGTAAAGTGTCCCAAATGTAAGGGTCCTGCAAAACGCGAGACTGACACAATGCCAAACTGGGCCGGCTCATCCTGGTACTACATCGCGTATGCAATGCATAAAAATCTGAAATCTAAAATCTTAAATCTTAAATCTTCTGGTAACCTCTTCAGGTATTGGTTGCCGGTGGACTGGTACAACGGTGGAATGGAACACACAACTCTTCATCTTTTGTATTCACGCTTTTGGCATAAGTTTTTGTTTGATTTGAAACTGGTACCGACCAGTGAACCGTATCTAAAACGTACCTCACACGGACTTATCCTCGGCGAGGGTGGCGCGAAGATGTCCAAGTCAGTCGGAAATGTGGTCAATCCCGATACGCTCATAAAGCAATTTGGTGCCGACACTCTTCGTCTGTACGAAATGTTTATGGGACCGTTCGATCAGCATATCGCTTGGTCTACGGAGTCGATGATTGGACCGCGCCGTTTTTTGGAGAAAGTGTGGAAACTTTTCCAAAAAACGGAAATCACAAATTCCAAGAAACAAATTGCAGGTAAGCTACAGGCTACAAACTATAAACTACAAACTCTCCTGCATCGGACTATTAAGAAAGTAGGCGATGACATTGAGGCAATGCGATTCAATACCGCGGTTAGCGCAATAATGATACTCGTCAATGAGATGGAAAAGGAGGAATCAGTTTCAAGAGTTGATTATGAATCTGTTCTTAAATTGCTTTCGCCATTTGTCCCACATATCACTGAAGAGCTTTGGTTTGGCCTTGGGAATAACCCCACTTCGTCAAGACTACGCGGGGCGAGAAAGTCAATCCACCTTGAATCCTGGCCTGTATTTGATCCCATTATCGCAAGAAAGGGCGCGAAGACTATTGCTATTTCCGTGAACGGTAAGATGCGAGCTACGATGGAGGTGGAAGGTGAATTGAATGAAGGTGAAGCGAGAGAGAAGTCATTGGCAATGCCGGAAATAAAAAAATGGACAGATGGAAAGGAAATTAAGCGAGTGATTTATGTGAAGGACAGACTTATCAACATCGTAGTTTAAGGTCACAATTTGACATTAATGTTGTAATAATCTAAACTCATATTTGACAATATATTATTAAGTAGTAGAGTACTATTACATACGTCACATAACTGACGAACACCAACAATGAACACCCTCTCATTTAACCCAAAGCAGATAGTAAAGAAACTTCTTGCGCCGCTACCGGAACGAGCGCGTGATGTCATTGTTAGTCGTTATGGTCTTGACAAGGACCCTCGCAAGATGACACTTGAAGCTATCGGTAAGCGCTATGGTATTACACGTGAGCGTGTTCGACAGATTGAAAATTATGCACTACACAGTATAAAACGAGCCGATTCCTTCTCTAAGGAGAAGCCTATATTTACCGAGCTGGAGACAATGATGAAGGACCTTGGCGGTATTCTATCTGAAGAGGATTTTCTTTCTCATATTTCAAAGGATAAATCTGTTCAGAATCATGTCCATATTCTTCTTGTTATCGGTGATGAGTTTAAAAAGGAAAAAGAGGATGACAGTTTTAAACATCGCTGGCATGTAAGTGATGATCTCGCTCGCAAGGTTCACGATGCTCTTCGCAAGCTTTATAAAAATCTCTCCGACAAGGATTTGGTTTCAGAGCTCGACATTATCGCTTCATTCCTTTCACACGTTGAAGATATTTCAGATGATTACAAGAAAGATAGCAGTGTCATAAAACGCTGGCTTGCACTTTCAAAAGTTATTGGCAAAAATCCGCTTGGTGAATGGGGTCTTACTTCCTCACCGAATATTCGCGCAAAAGGAATGAGAGATTATGCATTTCTAGTCATCCGAAAGCACGGTAGCCCAATCCACTTCCGCGAGGTCGCTAAGTCTATTGAGAAGTTGTTTGGTAAGAAGGCTCATGTCGCCACTACTCACAATGAACTTATCAAAGACCCTCGTTTTGTGCTCGTGGGTCGCGGTCTGTACGCGCTAGCAGAGTGGGGCTATATGTCTGGAGTGGTAAAGGACGTTATCCGAAAGATTCTTGAGTCTAATGGCCCGTTGAAACGAGATCAAATTATCGAAAAAGTTTTGAAGGAGAGATATGTAAAGGAAAACACGATTGTTGTAAATCTTCAGAACCCAAAGCATTTCAAAAAATCAAAGGAAGGTATGTACTCGATGGCGTAAAGATAAACATACGAACATACGAAAGGGTACCGATATACGAAATAATACGAAAAGAGCTCCCGATATTTTGGGAGTTTTTTCGTATATGTTCGTATATTTCCCGTGTCTGCTTTCGTATCTTGTATCCACTATTTGAGAAAGTCTTGTTATAAGGTAAAATTGAGTACATGTTCAAGGAGTATTTTCTAGGTCTCGCGGATCTTTTCTACAATCTGATTCAGGGTACCGTGATGGAAGGGAACGGTGAGAAGGAATCCCAATTACGTCGCTGGCTTTTTGTCATAAGCACCGTTACTGCTGGTGCGGTTTTTTATACCGCAGGCAGTATGTTTTTCCAACTTGATTTTACGATTTTCTTTGAGGCAGTTTCTAAATGGGCGCCATTGTGGGCACCTATTATTTTTGGCACCGCCTTTCTAAATCTTTGGATGAGATATATCAGAACGGATTATATTATTAAGGCCGGTTCTGTACTTCTCGAGGTTAAGATACCCAAGGAAACTATGAAGTCGCCACTGGCGATGGAGATTTTTTTCACATCGCTTTACCAGACTGGTTCGGCGACCTATATCGAGACATATTGGAAAGGGAAGGTAAGGCCGTGGTTTTCCTTTGAGCTTGTATCGATTGAAGGTCAGGTGAAGTTTTATATATGGATGCCGGAGAAGTTTCGCAATATGGTGGAGGCTCAGATTTACGCACAATACCCTAATGTTGAGATTCACGAAGCAGAAGATTATATGTCGTGGGTGCCTCATGAGCCTGATCCGGTCAATCTTCCTATGTGGGCGACGTATTTTAAGTTTATGAAGCCTTCTGTGTATCCGATTAAAACTTACGTTGATTACGGGTTGGATAAAGATCCGAAAGAAGAGTTTAAAATTGACCCCATGACGTCCGTATTGGAGTACCTCGGATCAATGAGGAAAGGTGAGCATGTTTGGATACAGATTATTATTCAGGCACACAGGACTTTGAAATTGAAGGATGGTGTGCTTTTTCCAAAGCCTGACTGGAAGGAAAAGGCGAGACACGAAATAGAGAAAATCCGAGAAGAGGCAACTATTGAGCGCGAAGGCAGTGAATTTCCGGGAATGCCAAATCCGACCAAGGGTCAACAAAATACAATCGCAGCATTGGAGCGCAGTGTTTCCAAGTGGCCATTCGAAGTTGCTGTACGCGGTTGTTATATTGCCAAGAAGGAGGCGTGGAGTGCTATAAGTATCACAGGGCTTATCGGTACATTTCGTCAGTACAGCTCAAATGATGATGTGAACGGATTTAAACTTGGATGGTTTACCGATTTTGATTATCCGTGGCAGGACTTTCGTCGTATTCGCCGTACACACGCGGAGAAGGAGATGATGGAGGCATTTAAGCTCCGGTCTTTTTTCCAGCCACCATTTAGATTCTTTGAACAAATGCCGATTATTCTCAATACGGAGGAACTTGCTACCATTTATCATTTTCCCGGAAGTGTCGCCGCCACACCTACATTCGAGCGTATTCCATCAAAGAGGTCACAAGCTCCAGCCAATCTTCCGATATAACAGCAATTGCATTTCGATATGTCACCGCTTGATAAAAATTACATTCTTCAACTGCTTGAAGAGAAAATGGCACAAAGGCGTCAACGAATCGTTGCCTGGGTTGTTGCCTGTGTATCAGTGCTTTTTTTGTTGGCCACATTTTATACTTTTTTTCTAAGTGCACCAAAAGGCTTTCACTTGCGTAACATTGTTACAGTTGAATCCAAAAAAGGATTAAATGAGATTGCCGATGATTTGGCTAGATCAAATGTGATAAGGTCACCCTTTTGGTTCCGAATATTGGTCATAATGTCGGCTGGTGAAAAGGGGGTAATGGCGGGGGATTATTTTTTTGAAAAACCTACCGGATTGTTCGGCGTCTCATCCAGACTTACAAATGGCAATTTCGGTCTTACTCCTGTTCGTCTTACTTTTCCCGAAGGCATCACTACGAAGCAAATGTCTTTGATACTTTCCGATAAACTGATTGATTTTGACGGTGAAGAGTTTTTGAAATTGTCTAAGGATAAGGAAGGATATTTATTTCCGGATACCTATCTCTTCGCACCAAACACCAAACCCGATGAGGTCATTCGAGTGATGAAGAAGAATTTTGACGATAAGCTCCTTGGTATCAACAAAGCGTTTTCCGATTTTAAGAAACCACTGAAGGATGTTGTGGCGATGGCTTCAATTCTCGAGGCTGAGGCTCGTACTACCGAAACGCGCAAAGTCATAGCCGGCATTTTGTGGAAACGTCTTGCTATGGGTATGCCTCTACAGGTAGACGCACCTTTTCAGTACATAATAGGGAAGAATACATTTCAGTTGACTCTTGCTGATTTAAAATATGACTCACCGTACAATACATATAAATATAAAGGTTTACCTCCTGGAGCGATAGGTAATCCGGGAATAGACGCACTTCTTTCTGCGGTAACACCGACCAAGTCTTCATATCTTTTCTATTTGTCGGATATTCGTGGAAATATGCATTATGCGAATACTTTCGCAGAACATGTGATCAATAAGGAGAAGTATTTGAAATAGTCAGTTGCTAGTTATTAGTTGCCAGCCTGCCCGTACCGAGCGGACTCTGGTACGTTCGGGCGGGTTACTAGACAAGAAAAAACTGAGCGGGAGGCTCAGCTACACTAGATGCTTGAGTTTACTTAACTGACTCTAAAAATTCACGGCAGACATCAATCAGGTTGTTGATTTGATCAGGTCGAGCCGAATCACCAATACTACCAAGCCCCAGTTGTTCGCAGATTTTATGCATGATAACTGCAGTGATTGGGCTTAGCTTTGAGGTGTAACTCATTTCTTTTGCTTGCTCCAACGCGTTCGCCATATTTACCTTTGCAAACAATTTGTCCTCCCCTTTAAGTAACTCCAACTTTGTTAGGAGAGATTTGCAGTAAGGGTAGTAAAAACCATTGATGACAACAGGGGGTAATGTTGTGGTAGGAGTCGGATTTATCATAACTATGATCTTGAGTTGTTTTCTTTCTGAGACATTGATAACACACAGGAAATGAAAAGTAAAGGAAAAGAAGTGTTTTGTCGGCTTTTCGAGAGAGCTCTATCTTTCTGCAGTTAGACTATTGAAAAGCGAGCAAAAGAAAAACCGAGCAGTTATGCTCGGTACAAGAGAGACTGGCCTAGTGCGTGGCCGCTGTTCTCCACAAGACTGTAAGAAGGGCTCCGAGAGTTTCGGTTTTATTGCACGGGCCACCCGGATGGAAGCCGTACGCGACAAGTCTGTCCAAGCCCAGCCCATATTTGTCAGCTGAAGCACCGTAGGGAATACCGGTAGCCGAAGCCAGAGCGCAGGACATGCAATTCATTACATCGCATGTGGCAAGCTTCTGTTTCCAATCACGCATTCCGTTGGATTCAAGCCACTCAATACCCTCGAGTACCCTTCTGACGCAGAGAGAGATGTCTCCCTTATCAAACCGACGAAGTAATGTGAAGGCATGCGTGTCCTTAGTAAATGCTTGCCCGAAATGTCTGAATAGATACGAATGTTTTCTTTTCATTCATGAGAAAAGTTGAATGTTGCTCCAAACTGCTTTGTAAACTATAGTGCCAGCGATGAAAAGTCAAGGTGCCAAAAAACGCTCGGTATTTGTAGGTCTATCTGGAGGGGTAGATTCGTCTTACAACAGTCAGACTATCGTAACAGTTGCCAGCCTGCCCGTACCGAGCGGACTCTGGTACGTTCGGGCGGGTTACTAGACAAGAAAAAACTGAGCGAGTTGCTCAGTCTTGAAGTAGTGTAATGACTGCCGGTTCAAAGTTCAGCACAAAGTGAAAACGATCCGCATGTCTGTCTCCAACCGTAATTGTGAACAAATGCTTGCCATCGACTGTGGTGACATTTCGCGACCAATCACCCTCATAATGTCCAACAAAATAATCCATGTTGCCCGGTAGAGGCTGAAGTTGAATGTCGTTCCGGTGCAGTAGCTTCATCGCCATAGTTAAAGCAGTTAAAGCCTCAATATTAGCAGGGAGACCATGGGCCTTAATCGGAACATCAGTTATTAATGAGTATTTCACGAAATCCGCGAGTGTGTGAGGCGTATTTGCGCTGAATTTGGTCAGATTTCTTCTGTTATTCATATGGAGTTGATCGGTAGAGTTTGTCGAAACTGAAAAATATGTTAGCATACTTTCATGATTCGTCAAGAAACCTTAAAACTAAAACCCGCCCGAATGACCGAAAACATTCGGTCGGGCGGGGCTAAAAACTCAAAAGTATTTGTAGGCCTTTCCGGAGGGGTGGATTCTTCTGTCTCCGCGGCACTACTTAAAGAACAAGGTTTTGACGTAACCGGTGTATTTATCAAGGTCTGGCAACCGGATTGGATTGAGTGTACCTGGAAAGAGGACCGTCTTGATGCAATGCGTGTCTGCGCTAAGCTTGGAACACCGTTTGTTACTTTGGATTTGAGTAAAGAATACAAGAAGGAAGTCGTGGATTATATGGTTCGCGAATACAAAGAAGGGAAAACTCCAAATCCTGATGTGATGTGTAATCGATATGTGAAGTTCGGAGGGTTCTACAAATTCGCGCGAAAAAATGGTGCTGACTTCGTAGCCACTGGCCATTACGCCCGCGTCACGTCTGACGCGACGCGGGAAATTACAAATCTCAAGCCCCAAATTACAAACAAATCACAAATTCAAAACTACAAACTAAAAACTATAAACTATAAACTATTGGCTGGTTCTGACCCGCAAAAGGACCAAAGCTACTTTCTCTGGACTCTGACGCAGGAGCAACTCGCTCACACCTTGTTTCCTGTCGGGCATTTGGAAAAGCCTGAGGTGCGTAAATTGGCTAAAAAATTTGGTTTATCCACGGCGGAAAAGAAGGATAGTCAGGGATTGTGTTTTCTGGGTAAGATAGACGTGAAGGAGTTTCTGAAACAGTTTATAAAGTCAAAAGTCGGAAAAGTATTGAATGAGGGCGGGGAAGTAATTGGAACTCATGACGGGGCGATGTTTTATAC
>CAYHDB010000028.1:8849-11318 GCA_964355335.1 uncultured Candidatus Saccharibacteria bacterium | reverse complement strand
CCGAGAGCGGTATGTTGAAAATGCCAATCGTGTGATGGTCATAGGCAATCCCTCGTGGCGACCGGCACTTTTGGGTCTTGCCGCTAACACCTGTGCCAATGAGTACAACTGCCCCGTGTTTCTATGGGGTAGGGACGGGGATAATGTGATAAAGGGTTCTTGTCGGTCAGGAGAAAGTGCCAATCTAGTGGAGCTTATGGGACGTGCATCACCTGGTACTTTTTTGCAATTTGGCGGACACGCGTATTCGGGAGGATTTAGTGTGGCCAATGAAAAAATTCATACACTTGAGGAAGAGTTGAACAGAGCCTACGAAGAAGCAAGGATTGCATATTCAGGAATTGAAGAGGAAATTCTTGTTGACCAAGAATTATTTCTGGAGGAGGCCAATTGGGATACATACAGAATTATTGAAAAACTCGCACCATTTGGTACAGGCAATCCGAAACCTATTTTTATATTTCGCGGTGTCGTTCCTAGGGAAGTAAAGCATTTCGGCAAGGAAAAGAATCATCTAGAACTCGTCTTTGAGAAATCTGACGGTAAAAAACTTTCCGCAATGACATTTTTTAAAACTGCTAGTGACTGGGGCAGGGAGGTTGTCGCAGGTAAGCCTCTCGACCTAGTGGCTACTTTTGAGAAATCAATGTTTAAAAGTTATCCGGAGCTTCGATTGCGGATTGTTGACATTGTGTAGCTTCACTATAGTATTTACGAAAGAAAGGTTGCCAGTTTATGAAATCAATCCAAGTTACCTATCGAAACGCAAAACCCGGTATGATTGCCAAGGCGAAAGCAAAACTGAGGATCACTTTGTCCAAATTGCCTCCCGCGGGCCGGCCAAGTCATCCTGTTCAATTTAAAGTTGCGAGGAGGGGTGAAATCCTTACCGTATCCTTTTATGACGGTCCACACGAGCTCATCAAGGGAGCAATTATGGGCATTATGCTCACACTTGGAATTGATGTGTGGGGCGCGCATGTTGATATGGGCGAACCCCTACCGTATTGATACCCCTCCCCGTTCGTTTGTTTAAGGTTCGGAATCTTCCGGACTTTTTTGTTGATATTGCTTGATGTTTTGCTATCCTTAGATCAGTTCAACGAAAGGAAAACTATGACAAAATCTGTGTTCTTTATGCTCGTTAGTTTTGCCGCAATGATCTTTGTGCCAAACGGGGTTGTATTCGGGATAATCCCGGCGGAGTGGTTTTCCACCCTCCTTATTGCGTCAATGATACTAACGGCCGTCACCGCTGTTTGGGTTTTGGCCGGCTTTAAATGGAAGAAGAAGATTTACGGCAATTAACCCTGCCCAGTTCGTACTCACCACGCTTTTATCATATGCGTGGTCTTTCTTTTTGCCCTATTTTTGCTATTATGACTTTATGAAAAAGCCGTTACAGCTCAAAAATATTGTCTGGAAAGAGGGGAAATACTATGTTTCTCAGTGTTTAAATGTTGATGTCTCCAGTTTCGGTAAAACCAAGAAGGAGGCCTCAAAAAATCTGCAGGAGGCATTGGAACTTTATTTTGAGAATGTGAAGCCTTCAACCGCGACAAAGGTTGAGAACCCAGAGATTTTTGGCGTCGCTTTGAAGTATGCCTAAACTGCATTCAAGTGCGAAAATTATTCAAGTTCTTGAAAGACGCGGTTTTGTTTTTGTTTCGCAACGTGGCAGTCATATAAAAATGAAACGAGCAGGTCGGGTGGTTATTGTTCCGGCTAATCGTCGTGAAATACCTGTGGGCACGTTCCGCTCTATTTTACGACAGTCAGGTCTGTCAGATTCGGATTTTTTCTAATGTTTTAAAATCATAATTCTTAAATCATGAATCCTAAATCTCACGAAGCAGTTATTTTTACCGACGGGTCATCACGAGGCAATCCGGGGCCGGGTGGTTGGGGATCTGTTGTTGTTTTTCCGAAAGACAAAGATGGGAAAGTATCCATTCAGGAGTTGGGAGGAAGAGAGTACCATACTACGAACAACAGGATGGAACTTACTGCTCCAATCAAGGCCTTAACTTTTGTTGATTGTTGCAAGAGCACCGAACCAGTTTCTGTCTACACTGATTCGAATTATCTCATAAACGGTATTACAAAGTGGATACATGGATGGAAAAAAAGTGGTTGGCTTACCAAAGATAAAAAGGAGGTATTGAACCGCGATTTATGGGAGGAACTTTCTTTACTGGTTGCTGGTAAAAAGATTTCATGGAAATACGTTGGTGGACATGTTGGTATTGTCGGTAACGAACGGTGCGATGAAATAGCTACTGCTTATGCGGATGATAAGAAAATAAAATTATTTGAGGTATATGAGGGGGGATTGGAAAAATATCCAATAAAAAATATTTTAGATATTAAGATGGATAACGCAGCCTCGGTAGCAAAAAGTTCCTCTAAGATACATTCTCGCGCAATCGCTTATTCTTATGTGAGCTTGGTGGACGGCAAGATAGAAAC
>CAYHDB010000028.1:0-8749 GCA_964355335.1 uncultured Candidatus Saccharibacteria bacterium | reverse complement strand
TCTCGATTTTGGAAAATGTCACCCTCATTGTAGATTTGTGCCGCGAGATCGTCTAGGTCTTTTCCTCTGCAATTGAGTAAGGCTTGCGAAAATCTCGGGCAGGTATCCACGAAGAGCATAAAAAGTCCAAGTTCTCTTCGAAGCAGTTCTTGTCTCTCGTGGTGCCATTTGGGCGCATATGGATGATCTTTGTCCCACTTCTCTCTCTCGTCCCTAATCTTTTTCCAGTTTTCCTCGGCTACTTTACCGCTCAGTTTTTCTATTCGTCTAGCTAGGCGGAAGCGAAAACTACGAAATGAATCAGACAGAAAGTATTTGATTAAGAGCAGAAGTGAAAGGACTGCAACCGTCAGGATGGCTTTGGTGTACATCGTGGTCATGGTATTCTTTCCTCTGAAAAAAGGTTAGCATTTAAGCTATATTTCTGCAATAAAAGTAATGGATAAGGTTTTACACATCTGCGTTGGAGGATTTGTCTTTGGAATATTCATTCGGTCATTTCTGCATCTCGGCATTTCTTTTTCTTTGTTTGTTGTCCTAATTTCAGTTGCGTTGATGTTGTTTTTTGTTATCCCCGGCCCCGCGGAGCGGGGCCGGGGATTGCTTTTATCCCTTTTCATTTTCGTCTCGGCTCTCGGAATGCTTCGTTTTGATATTGCCGATAGGAAGTCAGTTCGAAACGCCCTAGACTCGTATGTCGGCAAACAAGTAGTGTTTGAAGGACTGGTTTCAGACGAGCCAGATAGGAGAGAGAAGGTGGCACGTTTGACATTTACCGTTAGAAAAGTAAAAGTTGGCAATTTTGAAAAAGAAGTAAATGCAGATATTTTGGTCACTACGGACAATGTTCCCGGAAGAGAATACGGTGACAGTCTCTCTCTTGCTGGCAAGGTGGAGTTACCGGAGAATTTTACCGATGAGACGACCTTGCGAGAGGTGGATTACAGAAGCTACCTAGCCAAAGACGGCATTTATTATGAAATGTTTAAACCCAAAGTCACGGTTCTGGGTCAAGGGGAGGGGAATATCATTTTGTCTGCGCTATTTTCTTTCAAAAAATCATTTACGGAAAATATAAATAAGGTCATAGGCCAGCCCCATTCGGCATTACTCGGGGGCCTGATTGTCGGTGCGAAACAATCTCTTGGGAAAAAGTTGCTGGATGATTTCCGCACCGTAGGTGTCATACATATTGTCGTATTGTCTGGTTATAACATTACGATTATTGCATATTTTATCGAGTGGCTGTTTAGCCGTTTGAGAAAAAATATCAGACTTATATTGGCGTCCACGGGAATGATACTATTCGCGCTTATGGTCGGAGCGAGCGCTACTGTAGTGAGGGCGACGATCATGGCGCTCATTGTGATTTTGTCCAAAGCGACCGGAAGAGCATACATCGTAACCAGGGCGTTGTTGGTAGCGGGAATGGTAATGCTTATACACAACCCGAAGATTTTGGTTTTTGACGTGTCGTTTCAGCTTAGTTTCCTAGCGACACTCGGGTTAATTTATTTTTCTCCACTTGTAGAACCGAAAGTGAAATGGGTGACGGAAAGGTGGCATTTGCGGGAAGTGGTGGTGGCGACAGTAGCTACACAGCTTTTTGTTTTGCCGTTTATTCTTTATAAGACCGGGATATTTTCCGTAGTTGCGCTTCCCGTAAATCTTCTTATTCTTGCCGTTATTCCTGCCACAATGCTTTCAGGATTTATTGCGGGGATGGCGGGGTTTGTATGGAGCGTATTGTCGCTTCCCTTTGCTTGGGTCGCATACTCATTTCTCTCATACGAGCTCGGGGTGGTGGAGTGGTTTGCGCGCTTACCCTTCGCATCCGTTGCTCTCAGTAATTTCCCCTTGTGGCTTGCGATAGTTTGGTATGTTTTGTATTTAATTATTTATTTGAGGTTGAAAAAGACTACCCCCGCGACGTCCGACGCCGCGGGGGGCATAACTCTCCACTTTTCTTAATTCCCCCTTTCCTAAAGGGGGTGCCTGAAAGGTGGGGGATTTTGAAATCCCTCCTCCGATAGGAATCGGAGTGCTCTCGCCGACGTTTCTCTGCAGACTACGACCTTTAATAAAGGGAGAATTAAGTCGTTTTCGACAGATGAAATACTCACGGGCCACTTCCTTGACACATTTCCAATTTACAGTACTATCTTTCGAGCAGTTGAACCCAATAGGAGAAATATATGAGAAAAAAAGTAAGTTACCCTCAAGTCGAGGCGTGCGGGACATTCACGGATGTCCGTCGCCTCTTGTCACAGGTCCGATGGAAGAGCCCTGAGTATAAAGCGCTCATGCTTCGGTGGCGGGAGATCTGCAGGGTGGAGATCAGGAAGCTTAAAGCGTTCACCGACGGATGCCCTGTCAATGAAGCCTGTGCCAGGTGGAAGAGCTTGTTCGAGCAGTGTCCTAGCGGAAGTCTCGAGGAGACCGTGGCGTATGGTCTTTGGCAGGTTTCTGCGCCTCAAGACTCAGACCTTCAAAATCATCGAGTGTGGGCCTGGGGGAATGCGAATCAGGCCTGTATGATCTTGGGTTTTCGGTTTGCGTAAGCGAGAGTTTTATACTCTCGTTTTTTCTTTTTCATTTTTCTGATTCGATTATATCCTTTTGGCAGGAGCTATTTATTTTTGAAGTTATTTTCAATTACCTCCCAATTTAGATTTTCGAAAAAGTCCTCAATGTATTGTTTTTTTCCGCTTGGCTGGTAGTCAGCCACATAAGAGTGCTCCCACATATCAAGTCCCAGAATAAGCGAGCAGTTTTGAAGTTGGCCGAGATGTTGTTCATCTATCCAAGCATTTAGGAGTTGTTTTGAGGCGGGGTCATAGTAAAGCATCGCCCAGCCGATACCTCTCGTCAGTGCGATTGCCTTAAACTCCGCGAGCCAGTTTTCATATGAGCCCCAAGTTTGCCCGAGAGCTTTCGCAAGTTCGCTTTCTGGAGAGAGTGCTTTAGACTGTCCCTCCAGACTTTTGAAATACACTTCGTGATTGCGCATACCATTGAACTCAAATCCGAATCGGCGATTTACCTCGGCGAGCGCATATGCGTTCTTTTCCGCATCCTGCTTTAGTTCATTTATTTTTTCCAAAACTAAATTGGCATGTTTCACATAGCCTGCGTAGAGCTTCAGATGTTCCTCAGTAGTTTTTGCCGAAATACCTTTTAGAGCGGGGATATTAAACTTTTGTTCTATGAAGGTGGACATACAAATATACTAATTAATACTAATAATACGAATGGACTAGAATAAAGTCAGATGCAGACGGATATTATATCACGCTACCAAATACCTCCTGCTATTGTATTGAGAGTGCCGTAAGTCCAGGTCCTTTATAAAGTTCCTGAACATTTTTGTATTCAGACAGTTCTTTTGGTGGGCTATAGTAAAGTCGCACTGTCGGGATGATGAGCAGGAATGACTCCGGCATATTTTCCTTTTCCTGAAGCAAGCTGATATTTTTCCCATTGCCGTAATAATAAATCGTGTCCCAGAATAGGTGGTCCACAGCATACACCTTGGTTTCCTTCGGAAAGTTTGCTATCGCATATCCGATCTGGCGTTCCTCCTCGGAGGTATATGTTGCACCCACGGCATTGTTTATATGAAAACCGACAAAGATGGAACACAGTGAGCCGATGACAAAGAGCAAGGCGACAAACGATTTGATAACAATCATTTCTGGCTTAGCAAGATTGCTTTTAAGTAATGTGTCCAGAATTATGGCACAAGCGATGGCTAGAAAAGGGTATAGAGGAGTCAGATAGTACAGAAGTTTCGTTTGGGCAATTCCGAACGGAAGAAAGATAATCAGTGTAGATGAGATGACAAAAATAAGGTTTTTCCACTTTACAAAGTTTTCAAAAAAGCTTTTTCTAAGTTTAAAAACAAGAAAAGCAATGGAAGAAAAGAAAATAAATATCCAAGGCTCGGCAAACCTAAGAAGGTGTGAAAGATATGTCATATTTGAGACATTCCCACCGATAAGTCGTTCGGAAATCCTCCCAGTCAGATGCTTTCGAAGGTACGTATCGATGAATTCAGTTTTATTTCGCAAATAATCGGTCAGTATCCAAGGGGTGAGTATTAGTGCGCCGAATAACCATCCTAGCCAGAAAAATCCGCTTTTTAACCAGGAAAAATGTCGGTAAAGAATTGAGTACAGAATGACTAGTGGGGCAATCAAAAACGACACGACACTTTTTGAGAGAAATCCGAGGATTGTTGCGACGCCGATTAATATGTACCATCGAGGATTTTCTCGGCCCTTTAAGAATGAATAAAATGCCAACAGCAAAAACATTGTGACAGGCACATCAAGGCGGACTTGACGGCTAGCTTCCAGAAATATTCCTGTTGTAAGTAAAATGCCTACCGCCATAAGTGCAATCTTTCGACTATTCGTTAGAATCCGCGCTATCAGAAATGTCAGAAAAACTGAAATAATTCCTGACAAGGCCGATGGGAGACGCAAAGCGAACTCGTTTAGGCCAAATATTTTTGAACTTATGATTCCAGCCCAAAAGTAAAGCGGTGGTTTGTCCACCCACGGTTCTCCTCGTAGAAGTAGTGGAAGAAAGTGACCGCCTGCGACGGTTTCTTTGGTGACTTGAGCATATGTGGCTTCGTCATAGTCTATAAACGCTTGCGAACCTAGGTGGAAGAGGAATAGGAAAGCGACGACAGAGGAAAAAATGAAAAAAAGCCATTTTTCTTTTCGAGCAATATTTTTTGTTTCCTGGGAGGCAATTTCAGGCATTGCAATCATTTTAGCACGGCCTACTTTAGGTGTAATTGATGCTACAATCTTTCTATGAACAAGGTTCGAGAGAATATCCGGCTGTATTTCCTCGGGCTTCTTATTGTATTAACTTTTTTTATTTGGTATGCGGTATTTCGTGAGGACAGGGGAGGAATAATGACGGTGGCGTTCCTCAACATTGGCCAGGGTGACGCTATATTTATCGAATCTCCGAATGGTAATCAGATGTTGATAGACGGTGGACCGCCTTCCGGGGCACTGTCTAGAGAAATTGGCAAGCTGATGCCGTTTTATGACCGTTCCATAGATATGATAATGGTTTCCAATCCGGACAAAGACCACTTAGGTGGATTTGTCGATTTGGTCAATTCATACAATGTTGCGTCCGTAATTGAGCCTGGAACTACTGGAGCTTCGTCCGAGGCGAGGGTTTTGAAAAAAGAAATAGAAAATAAAAAGATTAAATATTTTTCGGCAAGACGAGGCGAAAGGATAATGTTGGGAGATGGCGCGTATCTTGAGGTGCTGTTTCCGGATAGGGATGTTTCCGGTGTAAGTACAAATGATGGTTCTATCGTCGGCAGACTGGTTTACGGAAAAACATCAATAATGTTTACTGGAGATGCGCCACAAAATGTTGAGAAATATTTAACCTTGCTTGATAGTAAAAATCTTAAGAGCGATGTGCTCAAAGTCGGGCACCACGGTTCTCGTACTTCCAGTTCCGAAGAGTTTGTAGGATTTATTTCACCTACCTATGCAGTTATTTCCGATGGAAAGGGGAATAGTTATGGCCATCCACACAAAGAAACTTTAGCGACTCTGGAGAAGTTTGGAGTAGATAT
The DNA here is from genome assembly GCA_964355335.1 of uncultured Candidatus Saccharibacteria bacterium. Taxonomy (GTDB): domain Bacteria; phylum Patescibacteriota; class Minisyncoccia; order Phycocordibacterales; family SIBU01; genus SIBU01. Next base: position 3,129 of record CAYHDB010000028.1, on the reverse strand, counting down.
TTTACGTACCGATCAGGTAGGTACGATTGTGATGGAGTCAGATGGAGAAAAAGTCGTACTTCAGCAGTAGAGTACCTTTTTTATTCAGTTTTTTTGCACTTACCAATTTTACATTTTCTTTAGAGGGGCTTTCTGAAAAAAGGTTTTTACCTTTGCCGAGAATCACGGGTTCCACTGTGAGCCAAAGCTCATTTACCAGTTTTGCTTTGAGAAACTCGGAGTTTGTTTCTGCGCCACCAACCAGCAGACTTTTTCGGTACCCTCTCTTTTCAAGTTTTTTCAGAATCATTTCCGGCGAATCACTAGTAAACTCAAGTTGATTTTCAATTTCTTCCCTTTTGTAATTTTCAGGTTTTCCTGTGATGACAACGCGGAGGTTTTTTTCTGAAAGCTTCATGCTTTGTTTAGCTGTTTCGTAGGTTTTTCGTCCCATAATAATGAGGGGGCTTTTCTTGATGAGTGCGGAAAAATACTTCTGGTCCTCCTTGGATGACCAGTCGTGGACATTTGTATTTTCCCCGGCAGTGATTTTGCCGTCGAGGGATTGGACCATGACGAGGGTAATTTTCATAAGAGTAAGTCCATAAAGTCATAAAGTCTGTAAGGTCTATAAAGTCGAGACTCCGCTTTATGGACTTTATGACTTTATGGACATTTAGACTAATTTTTCGGTTTTAGCAGTTTTAACCCTACATAGCTTAGCGGTGTATACAGAAATCCCATCGCGACTTTGTATAGCCACCACGGAATTATGATACCGAGCATAACGGACCAAGGATATATTCCGGCAAAAGCCACAACTGTGAAAATTACCGTATCAAGAAACTGCGACCAAATATTCGAAAGATTGGAACGGATCCAGAAGTTATCACTCCCCAGTTTTTTTCTGAAGAAAAAGAAAGCGATGACATCTTGATATTCGGCGATGGCGAACGCCAGTAGGGAAGCGATGGAGATTCGGGCAGTCACTCCGAATATCACGTCATAGCTTGAATGAGCCCAAAGGGTAGCCTTATCCGTTGACCAAGGTACTAGATTCGAAAGAATCGTGTAGAAGACAAAGAGTGCGGTACTCGCGAAACCTGCGATGACAAATTGGCGTGCCACTTTTTTCCCGTAAATCTCGCCGACAATATCCGTCATAAGGAATACAATAGGAAAAGAAAAAACTGCCACGGATAGATGAGTACCGAAGAGAAACGGCATAAGCTTAATGCCCAAAGTATTGGCGGCAATTAAGGAAGTGATGTATATCGCCAGTGCGATAAGTAGCCGTGTTGGCCAGATGTTTGTTTGTGTTTGATCCATATTTATAATTTAGGTAATAAAAAAACCCACTAAGGGGCATTCGTAATAATAGGAAGTCTCAGTTTGCCCCAATTTAGAAATTGAGACGAATGACTGTAAATCCAGACCAAGTGCTAATTTCTTTGTTTACCAACATGTAATTAACTTAAAACTTAAAGCTAAAAGTTAAAAACTATTTAAATCAGTCCCGCCTTCTTCAGAGTGGCGTAGGCGCCGTTCTTGTTGATAGTTTTGATAGCTTCAGTTGAAAGGGTAAGGCGAACAGTTTTCTTGAGTTCGGGAATATAGATTCTCTTTTTCTGGAGATTAGGAAACTTCCTGACCATTCCGGTCGGATTGAATTGGGTGGCTCGAGTGCGGTTGCTATATCCTCCTGCTACACGGCTTCCTTTTTTTGTTACTGGACACGTCTTCATAAGTTTCGCCATGTTAGCACAAATGATGTAATATATGCAAATGGACAGCGTATTTTCTATTGCTCTACTTATAATGTCTGTCGTGATACATGAGGTATGCCACGGTTATGCTGCTTCGGCTTTGGGTGATCAGACCGCCAGGTACGCAGGACGTCTTAGTCTAAACCCTATCAAACACCTTGATATGATGGGCTCTATCATAGTGCCGTTTATTCTTTCCATCATTCCTCCGCATATGGTCTTCGGTTGGGCAAAGCCGGTGCCGGTGAATCCATATAATTTTACAAATCAAAAGTGGGGGGAAGTGCTGGTTGCCGGAGCAGGACCTGCATCCAATCTTGCTATCGCACTTATTTTCGGACTCGTCATTAGGTTTGGTGCTCCTGCCGGCCTGCTTTCCGATTCGTTTCTTAGTATTTCGGTATCGCTCGTATTTATCAATTTACTTTTGGCTGTATTCAATCTTGTACCGATTCCACCTTTAGATGGGTCAAAAATATTTTTCGGACTCATGCCCGACAGTTGGTATGCCGTAAAGGATTGGCTTTCTGCGAATTATCTGGTGATTTTCCTGGTCTTCGTATTTTTCCTCTGGCAGTTTGTGAATCCAGTCGTGTTCTTCCTCTTTAAGCTCATTACAGGGCTAGGCATATAGACTGTAATTACCAATTCGGTCAGCCCATTGCTTTTTTTGGCTATTTATATTACATTACTCGAACTGTCGTGAGTTTATAAAGTTTCAAGTCCGTCAAGTTTATCAAGCAAAAAATTTGAGGAGTTCTGACTTTACGAACTTTACAGACTTTAAGGACTTGATGAACTAAGTTTCATGCCGACAATCAACCAACTAGTAAAACGAAAACGAGTAACTCCTAAGCGAAAATCAAAGACGCCGGCTTTGACGCGTACTTTTAACGTCCTGAAAAACCGACCCGTATTTTTTGATGCCCCTTTCAAACGAGGTGTCTGTACGAAAGTTACCACCAAAACCCCTAGAAAGCCGAACTCAGCTATCCGAAAGATTGCCAGAGTGCGACTTACAAACGGTATGGAAGTTACAGCATATATCCCAGGAATTGGTCACGCTCTTCAAGAACACTCTGTGGTTATGCTTCGTGGAGGTCGTGTAAAGGATGTTAACCTTCGTTACACAATCGTTCGAGGAGTTCTCGACGCCACTGGAGTAGATAAGCGTATGAAAGGACGAAGTCAGTACGGAGCGAAGAAGCCTAAGAAAGCCTAAAGAGTTTATAAAGTTTCAAGTCCATCAAGTTTGTCAAGTGAAAAACTAAAATGGCTCCTAACTTTATGAACTTTACAAACTTTAAGAACCTGATGAACTAAATACACATGAGAAGAAAAGCAAAAAATCGAAATATTGTTGGACCGGATTCCAAATACAGCT
>CAYHDB010000027.1:0-11688 GCA_964355335.1 uncultured Candidatus Saccharibacteria bacterium | reverse complement strand
GCCCCACCCAAAATAGCTCCGGCAAATGCCATTACTCCGGTAACTCCGACAAGAACACTTGCGACATGCATTAACCTTGATAATTTCATATTTTTAAAATAAATATATTTTTATAATTTCTTCGCCTTAAGCCTCAATGAATTACCTACAACTGAAACACTCGAAAATGCCATCGCCACTCCAGCCAATACGGGAGAAAGAAGTAGACCAAAAAATGGATAGAGTATTCCTGCCGCAATGGGTATCCCGGCAAGATTGTAGAAAAACGCCCAGAACAAATTCTGCTTGATGCCACGCATCGTGAGCTTGGAAAGACGGACAGCCTTCACCAATTTCGAGATGTCACCGTGAAGCAACGTGATGCCCGCCGTTTCTATCGCGACGTCCGTACCGGTCGCCATCGCGATACCGACATCAGCTTGTGCGAGTGCCGGGGCATCGTTTACACCATCTCCCGCCATCGCCACGATTCTTCCGCTTTTTTGCAGTTCCAGTATCTTCTGTAATTTAGCGTCTGGGAGGACCTCGGCAAGTACGGTATCAATGCCCGCCTGTTTCGCAATCGCCTCCGCGGTATTTCTGTCGTCCCCAGTGAGCATAATCGTTTGTATGCCGAGCTTCTTTAGTCCCTTAACAGCCTCTATGGTTTCCGGCTTAATCGCGTCAAACACCATAAACACGCCGAGAATTTCTTTCTTGGTCATAAGCAGTATCGGCGTCTTACCTTGCTTGGTTTCCTTCTCGATGGAGGCGTGGTCGACGGTGAGAGAAAGGTCACTTGCTAGCTTTGTGTTGCCGGCGAAATACTCCGCGCCTCCGACAATTCCGCGAAGTCCTTTTCCCTTCAAGATTTCAAACTGTTCGGCAGAAAGAATGGGAATTGATTTTCCTTTCGCGTAATCCAAAATCGCGTGAGCGAGCGGATGTTCCGATTTGTTCTCGAGTGACGCGAGAATACCGACGATGTCCTGTTCGCTTTTCGCCGAAAGATTCTTAATCTCCGCGAGCTCAGGTTTTCCGCGCGTCAGCGTACCGGTTTTATCCACCACGACCGTATCAACCGTATGGAGCTTCTGGAGTGTCGCCGCGTCTTTGATAAGGATGCCTTCTCGTGCTCCTTTACCTACTCCTACAATAATCGCCGTGGGAGTTGCGAGGCCGAGCGCGCAAGGACAAGCAATCACCAAAATGCCGACAAATGAAGTAAGGCCTAGCGAAAGTGCTTTCGCGAAACCAAGATACTCGGTGCCGACAAGTAGCCACAGGCCAAGTGTAGCAACTGCGAGAACAAGCACGATGGGTACAAAGACACTTGAGATTTTGTCCGCAAGCGCTTGAATAGGCGCTTTGCTTCCCTGCGCTTCCGCCACCATCTTGATGATATGCGCGAGAAATGTTTCCGAACCGATTTTCGTCGTCTTAAAGGTGAACGAGCCGGTGGTATTAATCATACCCGCAACCACACTGTCGCCAGCCTTTTTCTTCGCAGGCATCGGTTCACCAGTGACGAGCGCTTCATCAATAAACGATTCGCCGTCAAGAATAACACCGTCAACAGGGATTCGCGCTCCGGGCTTTACGATAACCACATCGCCATGAACAATCTCCGCAACCGGCACCTCCATTTCCTTTCCATCTCGAAGTACAAGCCCTGTCTTCGCCTGGAGGTTCAGTAATTTCTCAATCGCTTCTCCCGTGCGGAGCTTCGATTTCGCCTCCAAATATTTTCCAAGTGCGATAAAGGTAATCACGACGATAGTGACGTCGTAGTAGGTTTGCTCCACGTTAATAAACGCGCGGAGCGGTTCCTCGAACGCAGTAAGGATAAAACTGTACAGATAAGCGACCGAAGTACCAATACCGATAAGGGTATCCATATTGGCTTTTCCGTAGCGGAGGAAACGCATAAATCCGAGGAGATACGGCTTACCTACAACAAACAACACGTAAGTTGCCATCAACGGGAGAAGGTGATGAAAGAATTCACTGACGACTGGACTCTGTGGCGCGACATACGCAAACTGCGCAAGTGCGTCCCAACCCATAATGAAAATGCTTATGAGTGTAAGCGGTATCGCCGAAATGACTTTGGTCCGCATATCCTTGATTTCGGCAAGTTTTTCTTGCTTTGTCTGGTTTAATCCGAGATGCTCTGCATGTTCGTCTTCTGTCATACCCATTTCTTTTGCGCTCTGAGAATGCGAAGTATGATCCGCAGGTTTATAAAGCGAGTAACCCAACGGTTCTATCTTTTTTGAAAGATGCTCTACGTCGGTTTTGGATTCGTCAAACGAAACTTTGGCCGTTTCCGTGCCATAGTTCACTTCCGCTGACGTGACGCCGTCCGTTTTCTTAAACGTCTTCTCAATAATCCCCGCGCATGAGGCACAATGCATTCCTTTTACGTTGTATGTTGTTGTTTTCATATGGTTTGTGTCCTATTCCCCCTTAATAAAGGGGGTGCCTCCGTCCTCGGGGCGGGGGTTGTAAATTACTTTCTTTTAAGCCGATACACTTTCAGTATTTCCTCCGTTGCTTTGGCACCCTTTCCTTTTCGTATTTGGTCGATCGCACATGTACCAAGATGGCTTTCCATAAGCGCATCCTCGACACCAGAAAGTGCCTGTTTGACCGCAGACGTCTGTGTAATGACATCGATGCAGTACTCACCTCTCTCCACCATATCCAAAAGGCCCCGAACCTGTCCTTCAATAATTTTTAGACGTTTAATAATCTTATTCTTTTCTTGATTATGTTTCATATTGGCAGTATATACCCCCAGGGGGTATACAGTCAAGCTGTGGATAAGAAAAAGAAAACAACCTTCGTTACTAAACGAAAGTTGTCTGACAAGGTCGCGTCTCCGCTATTTCTTAATACAAACGTTCTTGATATTTACAAACTCCCTAATGCCGTACAATGACAGTTCCCTACCATAGCCGGACTTTTTGATACCGCCAAATGGAGCGCGCGAGTCAGACTTGACCATGCCGTTGACAAGCACGTCCGCAGTACAGTGTATTCCTGTTTTTACCGAACATGTCTTCACTCTTTATGGAATGCGTGGTGAAAATGGCAAAATGGTATCCACATCTTCTTTACATTACAGTGCATCTGTGGAGTATAATAGAGAGGTATTTTTATAAGTTATTATTAATTTATTTATATTGTATGTCTAGTACAACAAAATGGGTCATAGGGATAATTATCGTTATCCTGATAGTGTTGGGACTTTGGAAGGGTGGATATTTGGGAAGTGTAGCAACTTCCGAAGAAGGACAGGAAGCAGCGGTAGTTACCGCTCCAGTCGACGTGTCAGATGCAACTATTGCGACGGAAGCGTCGGCAATCGATGCTCAAATGCAAGTGGGAGGCACTCAATTGGCAGGATTTATCAAGACACCGGAAGCTGGAAAAATTGATTTGCTTGCAGGTCAGCTCGCAAAAACAGGAGCTCTTATGAATGCTCTCGCAGACCGAATGCAGATTCGCACGACAAGTCTAAAGGGACTCGGTGTTAACACCAACGCCCTTCAAACGGCAATCTCAAGCTTGAAACTTCAAGTTTCCTATGCTTTATCTGAAGCGGGATCAGCCGGTGAAATCGGAAAGAGCATCGTACCTGACAAGGGCAACAAAGATCAGGCCAACAAGAACAAGTCCGCTCTTGACCAAACAAAAGTGAAGTTCCAGAAGTCCTACTCATATCTTGAGGCTGGACAGAAGGAAATCAAAAGTGCGATTGACGCCTTCAAGGCAGTCACAGCATCACAGGCAGTACGATAATCACAAACAAAAAAACACTCGCCTAGATGGCGAGTGTTTTTTTGTTTTCAAATTACAATCTACTTTTTTCCAATGGATGCAGATGAGAAGCGATTCCGATTGCAACAGCAATGAGCAAAAGATTTTTAATAATGTACTGCCCTTCCATTGTTGGTACCATAAATCCTGACCACGTCTCCCCTGTCAACAAAAACAAAGGCATAAACGTAGCGACCATATGAAAAAAGAGCAAAACAATTGCGAGACGCTCCATTCCACGGATAAGAAACAATATTCCGATTAGGCACTCAAATAAACCGAAAAGAATTAAAAACAGTTCAAAACTCATTACGGGTACGGTCTTTTCAAAAAGATTTTCCACCAATTCACTCGCAGGACTAAGTTCAAAAATCTTTAGCACTCCAAACCAAAAGAAAACGACAAAAAGTCCAAATCGCGCGACAGGCACGGAGACTCGCTTGAAAAATCTTATGAATGCCAAATCAAGTGAACGAAGTGTCATTCAAATATTTTAGCATACAGGTGAGCACTTAAACAAAAAAACGAGCCGGTGGCTCGTTTTTTTGTTTGGAAATCCACTATTCTATTTTTTCTTTCCCTTAGGTTTCTTGTCTGAAGCTTTTTTGGAAGTAGCAACTTTCTTTGAGCCTTCCTGTGCTTTAGCGACAATTTCACCAAGTGATTCTTGTGGCTTTGCAGATACTACTGACTTCACTTCCTTGTTAGGGACTTCCCCTTTTTGAAGAAGACGGTCAAGCTTCACATTTATAGCGTCTAGCTGTCTCTTAATATCGGCTAACTGTCCACTATTGTCTGGTCTTGGCGCTGAAGGAGCACTGTATTCTCTCTTCTGAAAATCCGGTCTATCTGGTCGTCTCTCAAAACTATTTGATTGACCCTGAGGTTTGTTGTCGCCAAAACAATCACGGCAGTACACCGGCCTCTCGCCAGTAGGACGAAATGGCACCTCACACTTCTTGTTACACTTAGCGCAGATTGCTTCGAACATCTCCTTCGGAGCGCCAAAGTCTCTTTTGCCAAAACTGTTTCCTCCGCGGAAACCACCTCGGTCACCGCCCCTGTCTCCTCCTCTATCTCCGCCCCTACTTCCACCGCCAAATCGATTGTTTTGTTTGAAGTCTTTCATAATAGCTACACAATAAACTGTTATCGTCAATAAAGCAAGTTATTCTAATCCGATTATTTTTCTAAATCCAAAATATCGTCAATTCGCACCTTCTCGACAAAGTCTGGCACGTGGGAGACGAGAATCATCGCGCCTTCATATTTGTTCAGCGCTTCGGCAATAATCGGGATGTGACGGAAGTTTATATGATTTGTCGGCTCGTCTAATATAAGCAACCCGGGTTTCTGAAGTACCAATCGAGCAAAAGCTACAAGTCCTTTTTGTCCTTCGGACAAACTGCCGATTTTGCTGTAAATCATATCTCCCGTAATGAGAAACCCCGCAGCAGTGGATCTCATCTGCTCTTCAATATGTTTATCCATCACGGACAGAAGCGAATCGTAAACACTGTCCTCGAAATTGAGTGTTGAAAAATCCTGTCGATAATACCCAATACGGACATCAGGTGCTACAGTCGTCCCAGTCGCCTTTCCGGATGCCATAGACTCAAGCAAAGTACTCTTGCCAATACCGTTTGGGCCCTTCAATAACAAGTGCTGATTGCGACGAAGAGATATTTTGATTTTTCTTGATACGAGCTTATGGGTTTTCGGGTTCATCGTCTTAAACTCGGAAATATTCAAAATCTCTCCGACAAGCTCGGGCTGTGAAGGGATAATAAACGGCCGGATAGTCTTGTCCTCTCTCCGAATATCCACTTTTTCCTCTTCAAGCTCCTCCGCCTTCTCTCTCATACGCTTAGCGACAAGACGCATCTGACCTCCCTTCTGAGCAAAGAAGTTGGCTTTGTCTTTATTCTCCTGAATTGCTTTTGCCAGCTGAGCATTCTTGCGGTTTTCCTTTTCCACACGAGCAGTCACCTCCGCCAACACGTCAAAATAGTTTCCCACGTATTGCTCAACCTTGCGAGTGAAAATATCCAAATACAAAACGCCTGAAGAAAAAGCGTTGAGAAACTCGGCGTCGTGAGAAATCACGATAACCGTTTTCTTGTAATTCCTGAGAAAATCCGTGAGGTGCGCGATGCCAGCCTTATCGAGATTGTTCGTCGGTTCATCCAAGAGCAACAAATCCGGGTCTTGGATGAGAGCGGAGGCCAAAAGTAGACGAGCCTGCTGTCCCCCTGAAAAAGTTTTGATAATCCTATCATGTACCTTCTCGTGTCCTCGCAAGTTCACAACTTCCAAAACTTCATCAATCCGAGGGTCTATATCGTAGGTCTTCTGTGAAAAACATTTGGAGAAAAACTCCCGCACGGTAAGGCCGAGCTGATCACGGGGAATAACCTGCTTTGCTGTAGCGATAGTGACTCCCTGACTGACAATCACCCTTCCTGATTCCGGTTTCAAATCCCCGATTATCAATCCAAAAATCGTACTTTTGCCCGCGCCGTTTTGTCCCATGATTGTAACCTTAGAACCGCGACGTACTGAAAAATCCACCTCATCGAGAATGGGCTTGTTGTGGCCGTATTCAAAGCTTACTTCTTCGAATCGAAATATGACTTCGTCTTGGGACATAAGTCAATAAGAGTACTCTATTTTTGACTAAATTGAAAGGATTCCTAGAATGTTTTTTCCCAAAAACCCAGATTTTTCGTAAATGAATAGAAACGCCCGATTTTAGTCCGATGAATCGAATATGCCAAACCACAAGTACCGAGCTTTTCAGCCATTTGTGAAGCAAGAGTTCTTACATAAGTACCTGAGGTGACTGTGGTCCGGAACTTGGCCAGTACAAACTTTCTCCCATTAAGATCTTGAAATGCTCCCCATCGCTCAATTATTTCCTTCTTCCTAAATCCACTCCCAACTCGCGTATCACTTTCATCCACATTAAGAAGCGAAATCTTATCGACAATACTTCGAATCAGTTCATCGGCAGTCACTTCACGCATACCACAAAGAGCAATTCGATAAATCTTACCCTTAGTCGTTGGAATTGTTATAGCACCTAGATTATTTTCCACTGCGTGATGAAAAAGTGGTTTACCATCTACCGTCTTCGACGAGAAAGCCGGGTATGGCGACTCGAAGTTTCCCACAAAGGACTTTGCTACTTTTTTTAATTCATCGTCCGAAAATCTCGCATCCACACCACACGTTTCCGCCATACCAAGTACATCACCAGTATCGCTCTTAAATCCGAAAAGTATTTCAAACTCATATTCTTTATCTAGTCCGTCATACAATTTACGTTTTTTGCATTCATCACCAATAAGGATAAGAAGTTTTCCACTCGCCATCGGGTCGAGCCTGCCAGCATAAGTCAGTGGCACGTCTTTAAGTTCTGGCTTTGTGGTACGAAAAAGCTCCAGCGCTTGCAATGGCGTCTCACCGACTTTCTTTTCGATTATTGTGTAGCGTTCCATTAGACAGAGTGTATCAAATCAATCTTTTGTTTCCTTGTTAGTTTCTTCAGTGTTCTTTCTCTTGCTCTAGCGTCTTTCAGATTATCGAAAGTTTCAGAATGCCTTAATGCTACCGGCCTCCTTATCTTCGTATAATGAGCGCCACATTTCAGATTATTATGTTCATACAACCGCCTTTCCAAATTGTCGGTACTACCCACATACAAAGTTCCATCGGCACATTCAAGAATGTACGTGACAAATTGTTTTTTAGCCTCAATTTTCATTTGGGGTTTGACATCTACAATTCTGAAATAATTTTCAAATATTCTTCTCTGGAAACACCTAACAACCTTAAATTATTAAGAATGATAAAAGCCGGGAGCGACGTATCACGTGGAATTACCACAGGTCGTTTCAATCCCTTCTTCCAATAGACACGGTGGTCACCTTTTTCTCTAGCGAAATCACATCCGCATTTGAAAAGAAATTTTTCAAACTCCTTCCAGTGGATAGATTGTATCCGAGGCATAGAGAGTTTTATGCAAAGACGGGAATTTGTAGTCCGATAGATTGTGACGAAACTACCTTGGGAGGACTCCACTTTTTCTGTACCTTATTCCAACCAAGTTCAGACAAAATGCTGTTGGCTGTCCCCGCCGTAACTATTTCCTCTAAGAAAATATTAGCTAATTCGATAAACCTTTCCTTCGCTTCCTTTACCGACTTTCCCGATGTAGAAATATCGAGAGCAGGAGTATACGCCACAAAACGCTTGTTTTGCTTGGTAATCACGACTGGCAAATTAAACAAGAGTTTATTGTTCTGCATGTACACAGATTATCAAATATTGCCAGGATATTCAACATAGCAAAACCACCCCGTTTGGACATCAGATGTCCAAACGGGGTGGTTTTTACTTTCTACTTTAATCTTAAATCTTTTAACTTATTATGAAAGATGTACAGAAACCAATTTGGTCATCTCGAACATGTTCACAACAGCCTTTCCTCCGAAGACCTTCTTCAAGGCTTCATCGGCAACAATGTTGCGCTTGTTCTTTGGATCCTGAAGATTCTTTCCCTTGATGTAGACCCAAAGTTTCTTAACAACTTCGGAACGAGGCAATGGGCCCTTTCCTACTACCGCCTCGAGCTCTGCGCTCACTTTCAACGGCTTCATAAATGCTGAGTTTTCTTTTGCCATATCTATAAATTACTTAATAACCCTAGTATCCTACCACAATAGAAGGAAAATGGCTTGTATTGGAGAAATGATAAATAGTGACCAAAAGACAGATATCCTCACAAAAACAACAGGTCCCGGTCCAAATCGTCCGAATCCGTGCCTATTTTCCTACGTTTTCTGGCTTTATGGGTCGATGCCAAGTAGATCACCTTTTTCCCAAACTTGCTCTCGAGATTATCAATTTGCCTGTGGATTACCTCAAACTTGTCAGCCAAATCACGCCCACCGAACAAATCCCCCTGTGACACATTATCTTGAACCAAATCCTGCAATGTCACACCCGCTGTACGATAAAGCACACCCTTCTTATGCACCTCACCAAACTTCTTCTCGACCAAAGAGATAATGACCTCAGGAGCATGGGTCGGGGAAGACAAGGTCACCGAACATACTGAATATTTGAAATCCCGGTCCTTCAGGAAAAAAGAGAACTTCTTCGGAGCCAAATGAAAATGCCTTGCTTTAGTGCACGCGTCCTCGATATGCTTAGAAAGTTCAGACAAAAGAAAAACTTTGTCGTTCGTCGGAGGGTGGAATGAACGAGTCTTCTGTACGGATGAATAAACCGTCTTCGGTTTCGGGTCAAGATCCATTACCGACTCACCTCGAAGCTCACGCCAGATGACTTCGTATGGTTTTGCGAAATTATTCCTCACCCAAATGACGTCTTTGTTTACAAAGTCACCGGCAGTCTTCACACCTTTTTTATTAAGCTGAAGTGAAGTCTGCGGACCGATGCCCCAGATTTTCTCAATTGGCGTTTTCGAAAGAAAATCTGGGGCCGTACTTGCAGTAATCACAGTGAGTCCATCAGGCTTTTTCCATTTCGATGCCACTTTTGCCAGAACCTTCGTCGGTGCAAGTCCAAGTGACACTGAGAGGCCAAGCTCTTTGTTTATCTCTCTTTTAATACGTTCTGCCATCTGCAGATAAGTCATCTTGAGCGGTGGTTCAAGTCCTGTGAGGTCCGCGAAACATTCGTCGATACTGTACTCTTCCACATCGTCTGCGTATCGACGGACAATATCGAACATCATCCCAGAATACCGAGCATAGGAATTGTAGTCTCCGGGAAGGATAATCACTTTCGGAAAAAGCTTTTTCAACCGAAATATCGGCATCCCACGGATGACACCAAGCGCCTTCGCCTCATACGAGAGCGCGGATACAATTCCCCTCTCTTCTCCAGTCACCACAGGCAAGCCCTTCAGTTTTGGGTTCTTCGCAATCTCCACACCCACAAAAAAAGCATCTCCATCCATATGAAGTATGGCTTTTTCCTTTTTGTGCTTTTCAGAAGTATTTTGCACTCACCTATCATAACTCCAAATACTGATTATTTTAAAAAAACTGCTGTGTTTTAATGTTACAAAAGAAAAAACAGTTCCACTTTACGCGAAACTGTTTATAAAAAAGGGTCTCTAGGCCGAAAAGGATTCCGAGCCATCGCCAGACTCTCCAGTTTTCCTGGAGGACGATCTGCACAGAGTCTGAAGTGCCTTGGATGCAAAACGCAGAACCTTTACCAGACTATTGACGCCCTCCTCGGTTGGCATCAATTCACTGCAATTCAACTGGTCTTCAATCCGTTCGGCATCTCCCTCAGAGATTTTGCCGGAACCCACGAGAGCCTTGAGCAATGTCTTACCTCCTTCGATACTCAAAATCTGCTCAGAGTGATCGCCATCCACAAGGACTATCACTCCATGACCAGAGCACTTGGCGCACTCGGCAAAACACGGCCGTTTATACTTCTCATTCACTGACAAATGTTCACTCATTATCTTCCTTTGGGTTTGATTTTCTGACTCTGAAAATACCAGAATATTGATATTTGTCAATGGGTACGTAGTGATTCAGTAGCTTGGCCCCAACAGTCACCTGTCACAAAGATAAAAGGCCCAACTTGCTCTCCTCAGGTTGGACCTTTATCTATATTTCATTTTCCTAATTCAACATCGAGATTAAATCCTTTGGATTATCCAAAACCGGAGTCAGATTTAGTTCCTCTCCCAATTTATACCTATTGGCAAGCTCATAAGTAAACCTCAATGCCGAATAGTCCTCGAGTGCAATACCCACCGAGTCATACAGAGTAATGTCGGTCTCGCTCTCACGTCCCGATTTCTCACCCAAAATCAACTCATAAAGTTCGGCATGCACTTTCTTTTTCGCTTCCTCTCTGGAATAACGCTGGATTTCTCCTTCGATGGCTGACTGCTCGAAATATTCCACTGCGATACGGCAACGGTCCAGTATTCCCACCTCCAATTCTGTCTTTCCGGCAGAGTCTCCCCCGAGACCATTGATATGCACTCCCTCCTTTATCCAACTATTCTTGAGTACGTCCACATTGGCCCTGCAGGCGGTACAAGTAGTGATAATGTCCGCACCTTTCACCGCTTCCTCGGCATTGGCGCAACGAACCATTGTGAATGTACTTCCTTTGAGATTCTTCTCAAACTTATCCATTGCCAAAGCATCGGTATCAAAATACCGAATCTCTTTTATATCACGCACAAGTCCGATAGCTTTCACCAAAAATTCACTTTGCGCTCCCGTACCGATAATCGCGAGCACGCGACTATTCTTTCTCGTCATGAGATCGGTGGCCAAGGCAGTAGTGGAAGCGGTACGCAAGGCGGTGAGCAACGTCATCTCTGAAAACATTATCGGATATCCCGTGTCTACGCGAGAAAGCTGACCTGTCGCCACCACAGTCATCAGTCCTTTCTGAGGATTTTTCGGATGGCAATTCACATACTTGAACGAATAGTATGTGTCATCACAAATCGGCATAAGCTCAAGCACTCCGTCTGCGACATGCATAGCCGGTCTAGGAATCTTGTCAAACTCCTTCCACCGACTAAAGTCACTCTTCAATTGCTCCATCAGACCTTTAAGATAATTCTCCAGACCGTGCTTCTTCACCAATTCAATCAATGTTTCTTCAGTTATAATTTTCATATATTTATTAATTAGTCATTCAGCTTTTAGGGATTAAATACAAAAATAAAACCCCTTCTTGGTCGGGGCCGCTTGAATGTCATATTAAGAAATATAATATACCCCGACTGCTAATTAGGAGTCGGTCCGGGGTTAACGATATTGAATTTGAAAGCCATTTTATGCATATCTGTTCAGTCGCTTAAGAGTA
>CAYHDB010000026.1:8357-12471 GCA_964355335.1 uncultured Candidatus Saccharibacteria bacterium | reverse complement strand
AAAAACCCCATTATTAAAATGAAAAAAATCCTAAACATTGTTATCCCTTTGGCTGGAAAAGGTACCCCTTTCAAAGAAGCCGGATATGCGTTTCCAAAGGCCTTGATAGACATCAAGGGAAAAACCATGGTTGAAGTTGTTATGGAAAACCTTAAACCCTCCTGCGATCATAAATTTATTTTAATTTGCCAACGTGAACATTACGAGAAGTTTGATTTGTACAATATTTTCAAAAACGTCACTGGGAACCAATTTGAAGTTGTTCAATTAAATGGCCAAACAGAAGGAGCCGCCTGTACTGTTCTTGCGGCAACTGAATATATCAATAATGAAAACGACATGCTTATCGCAAACTCTGATCAATTCATAGAAACGGGCATTGATGATTTCATCAAAGAAGCGAGGCTAGGCGGGAAAGATGGACTGATTATGACTTTTGAAGCCAGCCATCCGAAGTGGAGCTATGCTCGTACTGACGCATCAGGACGGGTAATTGAGGTGGCCGAAAAGAAAGTGATTTCCAAGCACGCCTCTGTGGGCATCTACTATTTCCGAAAAGGGTCTGACTTTGTGGAGGCCACACAATCAATGATCCATAAAAACATCCGCTACAACAATGAGTTTTACGTCTGTCCTGTGTATAACGAGATGATTTTGCGCGGGAAAAAAATTAACACCAAGGATATTCCTGCCGATAAAATGCACGGCCTCGGCACCCCAGAAGACCTCAATCATTTCTTGAAAGAACTCGAGAAGGGCAAGATTAAAATTTAAAATGATTCAGCTTGAGTTCAAAAAAATTTCTATTCTTTCCCACCGTGGGTTAGATCCAGAAAAAAAAGGTTACTTCGCGGAAAGTACACGAGAAGCTTTTACCGATCAAGTCGCACGTGGTTTTGGCCTTGAGTTTGATCTGCAATTGACCAGGGATGGTCAATTTGTAATTTTGCATGATTCCAGTCTTGCCCGACCGACAAAAGGCGCCGATACAAGAAAAATTTCTGAGATTGAAAGTGCTGAACTGCTCGAGATGAACATTGAAGGCTGTCATATTGCATCGTTTCCTGAACTCTTGGCATTAATAGCAAAACACCCCGACAATCCTTCAATCAACGCAATCCACATTAAGGCCGGAATGCAAAAACCCGAAGCTCTGACACAGATTTTGGAAGAATTGGAACATGTCGATACCGAGCGTTTTATATTATTTGACGTTAGCATTGAAACGGCTCGGTTCCTCAAAGCGAAAAACTCACGACTCCACCTAGCCCCCTCTCTTGCCCATCCATATGATATTGAACGCTACAACAGCGCTGTTGGTGGAACATTACTACCACTAGAGAGAGTTATAGAAGACAGGGGTCCTTTTGATTGGGTCTGGCTTGACGAATGGGACAGAACCGACCGAAACGGCGGTACCAAATCGCTCTATAGCAAAGAAACATTTGACCGCCTCCGGAAAGCCGGTTTTAAAATCGCCCTCGTAACACCAGAACTCCATAAAACCTCCCCGGGACTTTTGGGAGGCGAGGCGCACCAAGACGCTACCAACAACAAAACACTTCGGACGCGCTTCAAAGAAATCGCGTCCTTGCGTCCTGATGCTATCTGCACCGACTATCCTGACACAGTTCGAAAATTTTTTTTCTCAATTAAAATAAAATGAAATCACTTACAGAATATGCAAAAACAAAATTATTCGGATCACTAGGTAAATTCATGCTGGAAAAATCCGAACAGGCAAAACGAAACTTCATCACTATACATGAACGTCCAATCTGTGCAGGGCAAATCAAACGTGAGACCAACGATCCTATTTCTTACCCATTGTCGGCCATAGTAATCCAAGGGCCAATCGTCACCGACTATGATTTTACTCTGGAGACCATTAAACTGTATAAAAAAAACTTTAGAAACATCGTAATAATCGTATCGACATGGGACAACGAACCAAAATTTCGTTTGGATGCAATTAGGCTCGAGGGTGCCAATATTGTTACTAGTCCAAAGCCAGAAAATGCTGGCCCGTGCAATATTAACCTACAAATCATCTCTACTCAAAGGGGCATAAGTCTTGCAAAGAAACTCGGAGCTAAGTATGTAATCAAAACCAGAACTGATCAACGTATGTATGGATTAAACATTATGCAATTTCTGTTTGACATGGTTGAAAACTTTTCAATAACGTCTCCGCTAAAATTTATTAAAAAAAGACTGGTTGGGGTATCCATCGGCACTCAAAAATATCCACTTTATCATTTGTCCGATTTGTTTATGTTTGGCGACATCGACGATATGATTTTTTACTGGAATACTGAAATGGTTCCAACGAACATAGGGGCGAAAACGTTTGTTGCCGAAAAATACCTCTTTACATCTTTCTTGAAAAGAGTGGGTTGGCCAGTTACTGACACACTTGAAGATAGTTGGAGAGCAATCACTCGGTATGCGATGGTTGCCGATACTGAAACACTTGATCTTTATTGGCTCAAATATTCTCGACACCGAGAGTATAGATTCCGTAGTTACAATCACCCATTACATGAACTCTCGTTTGCTGAATGGTTTATATTATATAATCGTTATAAAAACATATAAAAATGAAAACGCAAGGATAATTATATTAAGCTTTTCTAACATAATATTTTAATACATAAAATGACATTAAATCACGTAAAAAAAAATAAAACAGTAAAAATCGGCTCAAGGGTTGTTGGTGAAGGCGAACCTGTGTTTATCATTGCGGAAGCCGGCATCAATCACAATGGTCACGTGGAGTTGGCAAAAAAACTCATCGATCTTGCCGTTGAAGCGAAGGCTGACGCCGTGAAGTTTCAAATGCGTGATTTCAAAACTCTCTACACGGAAAATGCATTTAACAACACAAAACATGAGGACATTGCCTCCCAGTACCTTCTTTCTTTAATCCGAGAATCCACACTCACAGAGGAGAACTTCAAAGAGCTTGTTCGCTATGCTAAGTCAAAAGACATTATGTTCCTCTGTACCCCTTGGGACATAGCCAGCGTTGACGCCTTAGAGAAACTTGGAGTACAGGCATACAAGCTGGCCTCTGCAGATCTGGTGAATTTTGAACTCATAGAATACGTCGCCTCAAAGAAAAAGCCTCTTATAATTTCGACAGGAATGTCATCGCTTGAGGAAATTGAAGCAACCGTAAAACTATTAGACTCTTTAAATACGGAATATATTCTGCTCCATTGCAACAGTGCCTATCCAGCAGCTCCAAAGGATATCAATCTTCGCTTTATGCAGACTCTCACTGAAAAATTCAGTTGCATTGTGGGTTACTCGGGACACGAACTGGGCATCGCCATCAGCGAGGCCGCTGTCGCTCTGGGTGCAAAAGTAATCGAGCGACACATTACCCTGGACCGCACCATGACAGGTCCCGACCATGCCATATCACTTGAACCAGCTGGCATTATTAAGCTTGTCAGAGACATTCGAAGAATTGAGGAAGCGCTTCAGAGTGATAAAAAATTCATAACAATGGGCGAATTTATGAACAGGAAAATATTGGGAAAATCTCTTGTGGCCGTACGAGAAATAAAATCAGGTGAAACAATTACCCAAAATATGGTGACAGCAAAGAGCCCAGCAAAGGGTCTGTCACCCCAAAAAATACACGA
The DNA here is from genome assembly GCA_964355335.1 of uncultured Candidatus Saccharibacteria bacterium. GTDB lineage: Bacteria > Patescibacteriota > Minisyncoccia > Phycocordibacterales > SIBU01 > SIBU01. The sequence continues at coordinate 8,818 of CAYHDB010000026.1, read as the reverse complement.
AATCATCGGAAAAGTAACCACACGAACCATTCCAAAAGATGGCTACTTTGTGGAAGAAGATCTCGGTAGAAAAAAAGCCGATAGAAAGTTTACCTCGGATAAAAAATGGGGACTGATTGTGAGACCACATGATTTTGAGGAGATGATTGAAGGCCTGAAACCGTCATTTGTTGAATTTCACTTCAGTTCACACGACCTGACACATCCGCTTGATTTCAAAAATCATCCCGAACTCGAAATGATAGCGCACGCTCCAGAGCTTTGGGGCGACAGGCTACTCGATTTCTGCTCCGACGATCCAAACAATGTCAAAGAATCCGTGGAAAGCATCAACACTTTTCTGGATACAATGCGAAATATGCGAAAATATTTCGGAAAAACACCCCCGAAAATGAAAGTGGTACTACATGTCGGAGGTGGAAGCTTCCATGAGTTTGTGTCGAAAAATGAAAGAGCAAAAA
>CAYHDB010000026.1:0-8257 GCA_964355335.1 uncultured Candidatus Saccharibacteria bacterium | reverse complement strand
CATGTCGGAGGTGGAAGCTTCCATGAGTTTGTGTCGAAAAATGAAAGAGCAAAAATGTACACTCGTCTGGGTAATGCATTAAAAAAACTCAACCTTACGAATATTGATTTACTTCTTGAAAATCTTCCTCCATTTCCATGGTACAAAGGAGGACAGTGGTTTTCCAATACATTCATGGACGCTGAAGAAATATTGGCATTCTCGAAAAAATACGGTTATTCAATCTGTTATGACACAAGTCATGCGGGACTTTATTGTACATACGCCAAAAAGGACCCTGTTGAATTCTTCAAAACTTTGAAACCGTTAATCAAGCACATTCATATCTCCGATGGCATAGGAACCGACGGTGAAGGTGTACAAATAAGCGAAGGTGATGTTCCGTGGAAAACACTTATGCCGGAAATCATTAAATCAAACGTAACAATGACGCCGGAGATTTGGATGGGGCATCGTTATCAGGGCGAGGGATTTATTACTGCCCTCAAACATCTTAAAAACTACGGCCTGTAATTCAGTGTTCCCTGCCGTTTTATCGATTCGTAAAGTGTCAATGTGATATGAAACTAACCCGCATACAACTGGAAAACAGAGATGCCGTTATTTCCAAAACAAAGTCCGGCATTTACCGACTAACTTCCCTACCCTGTCTTTGTGGTGAATCAAAAAGTGACGTAATCATCGCCAACAGGGACCGATATGGTATTCCAATTCAGATTGTTCTTTGTATGTCTTGCGGTCTTATGCGATCTGACCCGTATTATGATGATGCGACCTTGGCCTCATTTTACGCCAAAGAATACCGCCCACTTTATGTAGACCGAAACAAAAGCACAGCAGACTTCTTTTCCGAGCAAATCACCTTCGGACGGCACATCAAAAACTTTTTGGAAAAAGAAGTATTGAAGGAAGAAATCCAAAATAAACTTATCTTTGAAATTGGTTGTGGAGCTGGAGGAATACTTCAAGCCTTCAATGAAAATGGCAATAAAATTGCCGGTTGCGACTATGGTATAGAATATGTTGAATTTGGAAAACAGAAAGGTTTAAGACTTCTCCCGGGAGGAGCGGAAACATTGAAATCAATCGGTAAGGCAGACATCATCATACTCAATCACACACTAGAGCACATGAGAAACCCGCAAAAAGAACTTTTGACAATCCAAGAACTCTTGGCACCCGAAGGTATTCTCTATATCGCGTTACCGGGCATATTTTTCATTCACGACACATACAAGGGAAACTTGTCGGAATATCTGCAAAATGCCCATTCCTGGTATTTCACAAAAAAGACTCTGGGTAGACTACTTTCCGATTCTGGTTTTGAAATGATAGCGGGTAATGAGATGATTATGTCTACCTACCGCGTAGGTAGAGCTACAAAACTTGCCGAAAAAGAGACATCTAAAAAGGTTTATTCCTACATAAATCATATCAAACGATTTGGCTGGTATTACAGACTAAAAAACTTTTCCATCCGCCACACAGCCTTTGAAACTTTAAGAAATACTGGGCCACTTTATCGATTACTTCGCACAATCTACAGAAAATGGAAAAACAGGATATAATTTTCAAACACATGATGAAGGAAACAATAAAAAAATTACCTTTAATCGGCCGAAAATCTGTTGAAATATACAGCGCTTATCTACGCTGGCATGACAAAAAATTCCTGAAAAAGAACGTTGAACTTAAAGATTCGGCCTTGGGAAAACGCTGTTTCGTCATAGCCACAGGACCTTCCATCAAGACTCAAGATTTGACTAGGCTTGCCGGCGAGATTTCCATAAGTGTCAGTAATTTTTATGTGCACCCTGATTTTAAAACCATTAAACCTTTGTATCACATTTTTGCCCCCTCACATCTCCCTATTACTCCGGAGCAGTATGGTGTGATGCTAAAAGATTCGGAAAAATATTTTCCGGAAAACCAAAATATATTTATTTCCACAACAGACAGACACATCGTAGAAAAATTCGGTGTGCTTAAAAAGCAAAATGTCTACTACTACACTCCTGGTCATAAGGATCTTAAGGCGAGCCGTGACATCGACTTCACCAATCAACTTCCGGCGATACAAACCAGTCCCCACATTGCGATTTATCTCGCCCTATATGTAGGCGCAAAAGAAATCTTTCTCCTTGGTACTGACCATGACTGGATACTACACCTTGGGGAAACTCGACATTTTTATGACGAAAAAGACAGCTCTCTCAGTCAAGCGGGCTACAATGAATGGTCAGAGACTGACCTCGGCACAGAATGTGCCGCTTATGTAAGTTTGTGGGATAAGTATAGAAAAATTCGGTCATACGCTAAACACAGGGGCATCCCTATGTATAACGCTACAGTCGGAGGACTTTTGGATTTATTTCCAAGAAAAAAACTGGAGGATATTACTAAAGAAACAACATGAAAATACCGACAAGAAAAATAGTGAAATCTATTACACCTCCAATTGTTTGGGATATGGTCAGATCACTTTTCATACACCACGGAAAACAATACAGTGGTAATTTCAAAACCTGGGAAGAGGCCAGGGCGCTCACCTCCGGATATGATACTCCCCTTATTCTTGAAAAAGTTAAAACTGCCGCGCTTAAAGTAAAGCGAGGTGAATCTGCATATGAACGCGACTCAGTCAATTTCGCAAAAGTGGAATACTCCTGGCCACTCCTTGCAACCCTCCTTTGGATTGCGGGGATGAACAGCAACAAGCTATGTGTACTGGACTTCGGAGGCTCGCTCGGCTCAAGCTACTACCAAAACAGGACCTTCCTTTCGCACCTTAGCTCTCTCTCGTGGAATATAGTGGAGCAAAAACACTTTGTCGAATTCGGAAAAGAAAATCTTACCGACGAACATTTGAAATTCTACGCCAATATGAAGGACTGCTTCATACGGGAGAACCCGAATGTCATTTTGCTTTCAAGTGTTCTTCCCTATATTGAAAAGCCATATGATATTCTTCAAACCGTGCAAGAGCTCAACCCAGCATTTATCATTATTGACCGCACACCATTTCTGTCAGGCTCCCTTCCTGACCGAATAACAGTACAACAATCCTCAAAAAAGATTTATGACGCAAGTTATCCAGCGTGGTTTCTAAATGAAAAAAAGTTCCGTGATTTATTCAGTCAAAAATACGAATGCGTAGGCGACTGGAACGCACTGGCTGGTCCAATTGACCTTAAGGACACGGTTGCAAGCGATAAAGGATTTATTTTCAAAAGAAAATGAAAATTTTTGAAGAAATATTTAATCATCCCTCCCTTATGGCGAAACCGCCAATTCTTCTGGACATTGGTGCTTCCGGAGCGCTTTATCCGCATTGGAAGGATTTTGCAAAATATTCCACCTGCATTGCTTTCGACCCGGATAGTCGCGAAATGGAACACTTGCATTCAGGTTCGACCCCCTACAAAGAATTTTACATTCACGATTCCATCGTCACGGCAGATAAAAAAAGTGAAAGTGATTTCTATTTAACAAAATCACCATATTGTTCAAGTACACTTAAACCGAACATTGACGACAGTTGGTCTATTTCACCACTATTCGAAATAGAAAGAAAAGTTATCCTAAAAGCCGAAAACTTATGTGACGTTTTGGCAAAAAGAGGAATTTCAAAAATTGACTGGTTTAAAACTGACTCACAAGGTACTGATCTGCAAATATTCGAAAGTTTGGGAGAAGAAACCCTGACAAAAACCTTGGCCGTAGACTTTGAGCCGGGCATTATCAGTTCATACGAAAAAGAAGATAAGACATGGGAAGTATTAAAATTCATGGATGAGCGTAATTTTTGGATGACTGGAATGAGAGTTCTCGGAGCCGAGAAAATGCCTAAAAAATCACGGTCTATTTCAACAAATCTTTTGGAATCACTACGTGGTGGCACTATCGCCTCCGTCGGATGGACGGAGATGTCGTACCTTAACAACGGACTATCTGACAAATTGGAACTTAGAGACCACCTTTTGCTGTGGGTATTCTCTACAGTCAAAAATCAACATGGATTTGCCTATGAAATAGCCTGTATGGGAAAAGAAAGGTTCAACGACAATATCTTTTCCAAGCTTGCCACAGAAACTGAAAAAATTGCCGGGGTCAGGAATAAACACAAAATACGTGTCACAAAAATACTAAGGGCCTTTAACCGAGTCAAAAAAATCTTTAAAAAAACTCTATGAATTCAGGGAAAAACCTAAACTTCTGTACCCTTTTTGACAAAGGGTTTTTGATAAAAGGGCTTGCTCTTCATGACTCACTTGTGAGACATGTCGGTAATTTCACCTTATGGGTTCTTTGCATGGATGATGAGACAAAAAATGTTTTGTCTAAACTTAATCTGCCTGGTATACGTCTACTTTCATTGTCAGACATCGAGGACAGTGAGCTGGTAAGGGCTCGCCAAAACCGCAGTCTGCGTAAATACTACTTTACTCTATCACCCGCTCTTCCGCTTTATATCCTAGAACACAATGATATTCCAAGCATTACGTATCTTGATGCAGACTTATACTTTTTTTCCTCACCGGAGGTTATATATGAGGAAATGGGCGATAAATCCATAATGATCATCCCACACAGACTTGGGGCTACAAGAAAGGAAAAGGAAAAGGAAGTGGGAAAATATAACGTTGGAATGCTCATATTCAAAAAAGATGAAAGCGGCCTAGCGTGCCTGAAGTGGTGGCGAGAACAATGTATAACTTACTGTACAGACAATCAAAGTTCGGAATTTTATGACGACCAAAAATTCCTCGATTACTTTGAGGAGAAGTTCGAAGGTGTCCATATCTTGAAAAATCTCGGTGCGAATCTTGCACCATGGAATATAGTTTTGGATAAAATTCGAAGACAAAATGGATCAATTTATGTGGACCGGGACAAATTGGTATTCTTTCATTTTTCGGGCTTCGCACTATATCCCAAATCGATTATACTACCCTACGGACCGTACACTTTTCACGAGTACACCCGAAGTTCACTCTTAAAGACTTCAGTCTATCGGCCGTACGCCATGTGCCTATACAAGATGCTAGACAAAGTCAAAAGCATTTTCCCAAAATGGGAATATGGCATGACGATTCGACCGAAAACCACGAAAGGATTACGACAATTTTTCGATAATTCCATCAAGTTTCCATCAAGAAGGCTGGCAAAGGTTATATTATCAACTGTATTTAAACTATAAATATCCATGAAAAAGACGGTGCCAAAATCAGTCTCATTAGGACATAAGATCGTGGGGTTCCCATCATTTGAAACCAAAGGTGGTGTCCTAACGATGATTCAACGAGGGGAAAAACCAAATGAAATTCCTTTTGAAATAAATAGGGTTTTGGTCACCAAATGCGGAGCGAGCAGTGAGGAGCGCGGAGCACATACACACCACAAATCCAGGCAAGTATTTTTTGTACTTTCCGGCGGATGCACCGTTCTACTTGATAATGGCAAGGATAAATCGTCCGTAACCCTAACAAACGCTTCAGAGGGCCTGCTCATGGAACCATACGTATGGCATGTAATGAAAGATTTTAAAGAAAATACCGTTACGCTGGCCCTCTTCGATACTGTCTATGATGAAAAAGATTATATTAGAAATTATAACGAATTCCTACAATGCCTAAAGAAAAAACAATAAAAATTGTCCCGTCCTTCGATGCCACAAGGCAGGTCAAAAAAATCCGTAAGGAGATAGACACTTCATTGAAAAGGGTTTTGGACTCTGGCAAATTCGTAATGGGGAAGGAAGTGGAAAATTTTGAATCAACTTTTAGTTCCTTCATAGGTTCCGCCTACGGTGTCGGGGTAAACTCAGGCACCGATGCCATAAAAATTGCACTGAAGTCTCTTAACATTGGCGCGGGTGATGAAGTAATTACCGTGGCAAATACCGCTACTCCCACAGTAAGTGCGATTAGAGAAACTGGAGCTATGCCTGTCCTAGTAGATTGCGATGAATATTTTCTTATTGACGTTAAAAAAATTGAACCGGCAATTACGTCCAAAACCAAGGCCATAATACCCGTACACCTATATGGCCAACCGACTGATATGACTGCGATAATGAAAATCGCAAAAAAACATAATCTAAAAGTTATCGAGGACTGTGCTCAATCCGCCGGTGCCGGTATAAATGGCAAACTCACCGGTAGCTTCGGCCACATCGCGTGTTTTAGTTTCTTCCCCACCAAGAACCTCGGTACATGTGGAGATGGCGGAATGATAACAACAAATGATTTGAAGTTGTCTGAAACGTGCAGACGCCTGCGACGCTACGGTATGGACAACACGTACTTTGCCAACATTGAAGGTTACAACAGCAGACTCCAGGAGTTCCAAGCAAGTATTTTGTCGGTTAAACTTCCCCACCTGCCATCCTACAACAAACGTCGGCAAGAAATAGCCACACGCTACATAAACGAAATAAAAAACCCACTTATTAAGCTTCCAAAAATAAGAGCGGGTGTATCTCATATTTTTCACCTTTTGGTAATAGAAGTGGAAGCCCGTGAAAGTTTTATCGAGCATCTAAAGAAAAACTGTATTGGATACGGTATACATTATCCTTTTCCAATTCACCTTCAAAAGGCCTACTCATTTTTAGGTAAAAAGAGAGGGTCCTTTCCACTTTCAGAAGCAGTGGCCGACAGAATCATCTCACTACCAATTTTCCCTGAACTGACTGAAGCTGAAGTTAGTTATGTTATTAGAACCGTCAACGCATTTAAGCCTTACTAATTTTATGAAAATTTTCATTGCTGGAGGTGCGGGATATATGGGTTCAAGACTAACCGGGGTTTTGATTGAAAATGGACATACTGTGACTGTTTTAGACAGGATGTGGTTTGGTAGTGCCTTACCAAAGGAAGTCAAAGTAATAAAAAAAGACATTTTCGAAATCGACGTGGAAACACTTAAGGGGTTTGACGAAGTAATATTTCTTGCCGGCCTATCGAATGACCCTATGGCGGAATATTCTCCTGCTCGTAATTTCATATACAACAGCGCCGCTCCCGCCTATCTTGCTTATGAAGCCAAACGAGCCGGCGTGAAGCGCTATGTCTATGCCTGCTCTGCGTCAGTATATGGTTTTACTGACAATAAACCGTTAAATGAAAAATCAGTGGCCAAAAGTGCTTATCCTTATGGGATGTCAAAACTACAGGGTGAATTCTCAGTAATGGGTTTGGCCGATGACAATTTTTCAGTGATAAGTCTACGTAAAGGTACAATATCAGGATGGAGCCCAAGAATGCGTTTCGATTTGATTGTAAATACCATGTATATGAAGGCTAGGACCACGGGAGAAATCACAGTCAATAACCCGACCATCTGGAGACCTATTCTTGGGATAAACGATGCGATTTCTGCCTATATGCTTGCGGTCGGCGCTCCGACGTTAACGAGTGGGGTCTTCAATGTATCTTCAGGCAATTTCACCGTCCTAGATATCGCAAAAAAAGTACAAAAACATTTCAAGAATAAATTTGATAAAGAAATCACAATTACTATAAACAACGTGCCTGACAAACGTAATTATAAAATGTCTACGGATAAGGCAGAGCGAATCCTAAACTTTGCACCTAAAGACAATATTGAAACAATACTGGACGAACTAGATGGCCATTTCGGGCCGAAATTCGATTTTTCCAAGGAAAAGTATTACAACATTCAGGTTTTCAAGAAAAAACTCGACGCAAAAATAAATGACGAAAGATAAGCCAATCTACATCCTAGGGATTTCCGCCTACTACCACGACTCGGCAGCCGTTCTTTTACGAGATGGTGAAATCGTTGCGGCTGTCCAAGAAGAACGATTTTCCAGGAAAAAAGCGGACTACCGTTTTCCAAAAACTGCCGTACAGTACTGTCTAAATGATGCTGACATTAAAATCAGCGATGTATCTCATGTCATATTTTATGAAAACTCTTTGGAGAAATTCGGTCGCCTGACGGAATCATATCTTTCACCTGTCACGGTCGATTTTAAATTTTTCAAAAACTCTCTGCGGACATGGTCAGGTTTTAAGCTCCATATACAAAACCAAATTCTTAAGGAATTAGGTGACGAGTTCCGGGGTGAATTTCATTTTGCGGAACATCATGCATCTCATGCTGCAAGTGCCTTCTTTCCTTCACCTTTCAAGGAAACGGCCATACTCACATTGGACGCCGTAGGAGAATGGTCCACATGTTCACTTGGATATGGCAAAGATAATGAAATCAAACTTATTAAGGAAATGCG
>CAYHDB010000025.1:0-12689 GCA_964355335.1 uncultured Candidatus Saccharibacteria bacterium | reverse complement strand
CCCAAACCGTAAATGCAAGAAACCGAAGCGACAATAATCACATCCTTGCGAGTAAGTAACGCCTGCGTAGACGCGTGACGAAGACGGTCAATCTCCTCATTTATCTGCGCCTCCTTCTCTATATATGTGTCACTGACAGGCATATACGCCTCAGGCTGGTAATAATCGTAATAGGAGACAAAATAGTGCACGGCATTTTCGGGGAAGAACTCACGATATTCCTGCGCCAGCTGGGCAGCAAGGGTCTTGTTGTGTGCGATAACCAACGTCGGTTTTTGAACAGCCTGAATAACGTTGGCCACGGTAAAAGTCTTACCGCTTCCTGTAACTCCGAGAAGTGTCTGATGTCTTTTACCTTCCTTCAAGCCAGAGACCAGTGCCTCAATAGCCTTTGGTTGATCGCCTGCTGGCTCAAACTTGCTGTGTAATTTAAACTTTTCCATATGCAACGAAACTATACCGCAGTAACAGACAAAAGAAAAATGCCGGAGAAATATCTCTCAGGCATTTGATAAACAAAACTACGCAACCTCAAGCAGATGTCCGTTCGACTGGGCCCGCAATCGAAGCCAGCGCAGACAGATTTGCCATTCGCCATGCTTACGAAAAACTTTCTCACGTCGAAACGGACCATCGACACTTCCTCGGCAATACCGCCAGCCGTGACTTCCGTCTGCATCACTTGCGTGGACAAATGATGTACGTCCCTCGTAAACGTTTTCAAGCTGTCTGCCACAGATGGAGGCTACGGCCAGCTCCTTCTCAGTTACCCAACCCAATCCATCATAGAAGGTTACCTGCTCACCCATACAATACCCGACTCCTCCGTGACGTGGCTTTGCAGGTTTTGTACCAGCCTTGTCACCCGTGACTCGGACCGAGACTTCATTATCCATAGGTATTTCCTTTTCTTTGCTATGTTCTTCTGCTCGTTTGCTACTTGTTGTAAAAGACCACCTCTTGTTTTACCGCCCGGATGTTCTCCGGAAAACAAAACGAGCTCTCATTCGAGGGCTCGTTTTTATGATTTTGGTTTTGAAATAATTTCACACAACATCACAAAAATGAACCCTCAAATATGGAAGGGTTGCGACGACTGTCTTTGTGATGCACTGCATTTGCATATGTTTATAATACTTGAGCCACATACGGTGTCAAACGGGGTGTGGATAACCCCTTATTGTTTCTGCATCTGATATACTTCGAATAGTAATTATGAATCAAACCGACCATACCACTCAGCTCTCGGACGGACTCTCACCGAACGATTTGTGGATAGTAAGTTTGTTCGGAACGAGCAAACCGTCAAATATTATTTCAAGCGAAGGCGCCAGCTTATTGCCGGAAAAAGTTTCGTTGGCTACACCATCTGACTCGGTCACCTCACAAGAATGAGCCTCCAAAAACTACCCGACATAACCGCCCTCTCTAGGCGGTTTTTTCAATAAAAAAACCGCCTTGATTTGCAGTTGCAAACCAAAGCGGTTCAAATTCTGTTTAGGTTGAACCTAAACAAGGCCTTATTATGAAACAACCTTTACCAACTGCTCTGATTGAACAGAGAGCTCCTTCAGTCTGGCATCGCCAATATAAGCGCGAGCTGAGCTAAATGTTTGAGAGAACGCACTGAGATCACCTCGAGCTATCTTCTTTTTTAGACCTCTCAGAAGATCCTCAAGAGTGTCGAGCATTGTTAATGCGTGCTCATTGTCGATCTGAAGTTCACCGTACAAGCCAGCGTCACCCTGAAGCATGCGCCCTGACAGGGATAGTAAAATTCGGAAAAGCGGGCTGGATACCGGAATTATTTCTTCCAATTTTATATTTCGCTGTTTAAGCACTGCGGTCATAAGCCAGAGAAGATTGTGGGTCAGACCCTGACCATATGCCACAACCAACTTCTCGTGAGTTTTGGCGTCGACGCTCGTGATGTTTCCTTCGAGAGCCGAGAGAAATGACTCTGTCCATTCGTACCAATGCGTGGCCGGTTCCGGTCGCATCACCACCACAATGTTCGAGCCCTTGAGAGTACCGCTTGTCGGAGGTCTTCTCATCGGGTGAATCGAAAGCACATTATTAATTTTGTGCTTTTTTATCAACTTGTGGATCTCACTCTTTCTCGAAGCAATTTCGATCCAGAGTTGATTGTCAGGACGGTTCGTGATCAACCTTCGCATGATACTCGGGATACTCTTTATTGGGCGGACAGAAAACAAAACAATATCTGCCCAACGCACCAGCTTTACACCGCATTTATCCCCACGATCAATCCCCCTAACCTCGTATTCAGACATAGGGAAAAAATTCGTGAGGAACGGAGCATATTTTCCCTTGTGTCCGAAAATAAGGACGTTTAATTTGTTCATAATAACCTTTGTATTTTCAAAGACCTACTTATCTTCATCCTTCGTCCACTTCATCTGAAATGGCAAACGAAAACAGACCTTGTCTAAGGGCCCGTTCTTCGTATCTTCTTTAGTTTTACTTAAATCTTTAATCTTAAAACTTAAGTATGGAGAAATGCGAAACACCGACCCTCAATGAATTTGGGGTCGTATAATAGGTATTTGACTGTAAAAACGTGTGTTTCATTGCCTTTTGATAATAGCAGATTTCCTATGGTAAATCAATCACGTTTATGTTAACTTGGAAATGGAGGCAAAAATATGATGAGAAGATCACAGTCCGATAGTACGCCCCTGAAAGTCGTTGAGACAGGAACTCAACTGCCAAGTGGAAATCAAACCAACGAAACCCCTAGCAAGGGACTCAAGCCTGGTGACAAAATCCACATCCAGGGTCTTCCTGGACCAGTCGAGGTTGCAGAGGATGACCAACCGGAGCAACATTAAAGCAAGAGAAATCTTGCTATTTTTTATACTTAAGAAAAAAATTATCCTTCATTTCCGAAAAATTATCATCCAGAATGGCCTGTCTCATACTCTTCACAAGATTCACGATGAAATACAAATTGTGAATTGAAGCGAGTGTATATGCCAAAAACTCTCGCGCTCGAAAAAGGTAACCAAGATATGCTTTAGTGAAATTGGTGCAGGTATAGCATCCACAGCCATCTATTACCGGAGAAAAATCATTTCTAAACGACGAACCTGTAATATGTAGCAAACCGTTTGGACTGTACAAAGTACCGTGTCTTGCGATACGTGTCGGTGCAACGCAGTCAAACAAATCGCAACCCTCCTCCACCGCGTCCCACAAATCAAACGGGTCACCAATACCCAACAGGTGTCTCGGTTTTTCTTCCGGCAAAATAGCATTTACCCAACCCACAGCGGTATTCATATCTTTTTTCTCGAAGGAACCGCCTATACCAAAGCCGTCGAACCCGCCCCGACTACCGTCTGGTCGGGCAAGTTCCATTGCGCCAATTATTTTCGCACTCTCCTTTCTCAAGTCGGGGAATCTCCCTCCTTGCACAATTCCAAACAAGGCCTGTGGCTCACCAGTTTTGAGTTTTTCGCTTTGAGCTTGAAGTTCGTTGTGTCTTCTTAAGCTCCGCTCTGCCCATTTATGTGTTCTGTTCATCGCCTCCTTCTGGTATTCAAACGGGGCTATCGGTGACGTACATTCATCAAAAGCAAAGAGTAAATCCGCGCCAATTGCGTTTTGTATTTCCATCGAACGTTCGGGCGTGAAGAAATGAACACTGCCATCGAGTACGGATTTGAACTCTACCCCGTCCTCAGTAATTTTCGCCATCTTCATCATATCGTCTCTTTCATCAATAGTGTTTTCCTGCTTTACCTCGGACAATTTGTTCATTTTTGTACCGTAGGCGGCACCAAGAGAAAACGCCTGAAAACCTCCTGAGTCAGTCATCGTCGGTCCTGACCAATTCATAAACTTTCCGATACCACCAGCCTCACGAAGTACCTTCTCGCCGGGTTGTAAATACAGATGGTATGTATTGGCAAGAACTACCTGTGCACCGAGACTTTTTACTTGTTCAGGAGTAAGCGATTTCACACTTCCCTTGGTGCCTACAGTGGCAAACGCCGGAGTCAAAATCTCGCCATGAGGAGTAGTCAAAATCCCCGCGCGTCCCAGACGGGCGCGCGGGAGCTTCTTTACGATTTTGAAATCAATTGGCTTCATTTTCTCAAGAATAGCAAAAACCCGCCACGATGCACACATCGTGGCGGGTTTCGTGTTTAATACCTATTTAACAATCTTCATCAATTCAACCTCAAAAACCAGCGTGGAGTTTGCGGGAATACCACCTATCGCCTGCGTCCCGTACCCAAGCTCAGGAGGAATAGTAATAACTCTCTTTCCACCAACCTTCATACCGATGACACCCTTATCAAAACCCTCAATCAGATTACCTCCACCGACTGAAAACTGGATAGGCTCTCCTCGGTCATATGAACTATCAAACTTTGTACCGTCAGCGAGCTTTCCGATATAATTTACAGAAATAGTATCGCCAGTCTTAACCTCGCTACCAACACCTACACTCTCATCCTGCATATAGCTGAAAATAAGATTACCGAAGAATAACACCCCGAATATCGCGATTAGCGCTACGCCAACCGCCACTCCCTCGTTTTGTGAAAGTTTTGCCATTTTTAATTCAATAAATTCTAATGTAAGTATTGTACCAGAAATGTTCGTTTGCAAAAAGCTGTTCATAGCATACAATTGTCTTTAAATAACATTAAAAACAAACATATGAGTGAAGAACCGAACAACAATATATTGCTAGACAATCTCGAGCGCGGAGAAGTGCATCGCATTATCAAAGAGAAGGTGCATCGAATAGACAAGGAGTTCACGGAAGCATTCGAGTTTATCAACAACTACGAAAAAACTGTGACTTTCTTCGGCTCAGCTCGCTTCACCGAAGAAAATGATCATTACGCGAAAGCTCGCACACTTGCAAGGAAGATATCGTCCGAGGGCTATACTGTGCTTACCGGTGGTGGTGGTGGAATAATGGAAGCTGCGAATCGCGGTGCGTTTGAAGTGGGCAATCCCTCAGTCGGACTTAATATTCGTCTTCCTCACGAACAACAACTCAACTCCTACACCACCGATTCAATAAAATTTCAGTACTTTTTTGTCAGAAAGACCGCTCTTTCTTTCGCAGCCGAAGCTTATCTTTTCTTTCCTGGAGGTTTCGGGACAATGGATGAACTTTTTGAAATCCTTACCCTTATTCAAACTCACAAAATTCGCAAAATACCTGTGATCCTTGTCGGCTCGGACTACTGGAACAAGTTCAATGAGTTCATCAAGGAGGTAATGTACAAGGAACATTCGACAATTGCCCTAGAAGATATGGATCTTTACACTATTACAGACAAAGACGAAGAGATTATTGAAATAATAAAGAAGGTTCCTATCCGTCCAATGATTCGAAACAAAAAATAGTCTCCTATGAGATTATTTTTCGATAATATTTGATTGCAATATTGCTTTACCATCTGCATCAAAAGTAAATGATGCTTCCAGTTTTTTGCCTGACAATACTTTCGGTAACCAATGAGGATCGTCTATCCACATTTTTTCAAACGGAAGTCTATCTATCGAAAACCATTCAGGTTTCATCTCATCCGTCTCGACAGGCTCCCCCTTCCACTTTTTTACCAAAAACACATGACATTCCTGGTTCCATTCAGATTTGCCGTCAAATGAAAAATGCAGTACAGCTTTTTGAATCAAATCGCCTTCCATGATTTTCACGCCGATTTCTTCCTCCGTCTCTCTTGAGGTCGCCTGCAAAATAGTCTCGCCAGACTCCACCTTACCACCTACGCCATTATATTTGCCTTGTCCAAAACCACGCTTTTTCATAGCAAGCAATACTTTTTCATCTTGTATGAGAAAACAAAGAGTCGTCTGCTTCATCTAAAAAATAGCGAAAAGAATAAATAATATCCAAAAAATTACAGTGAGAACGAAATTAAATAAAACTCCCGTTATAGCGCCGAAAATAGAACCCGTCGCCGCGCGGAGCGCGGCGACTTTTTCCTTATTGAGAAATAACTCAGAGAAGAAAACAGCAAAAAACATTCCTGGGATACCTCCCCAAGGCGGGAGAACGATTGTGCCCAATACTAAACCCACAATTCCATACAGTATTGATTTTCCTGATGCACCAGAAAACTTTGCACCCAAAACTCCTGCGGAATAATCAATGATCAGTGACAAAAGAAAAATCAAGGTCAATACTGTAAACTCGCCGATCGTCAGGTTCGCAAAATGGTCTATTATTCCAAACAGTACCACCATCACAAACATATATGAAAACGCCGGCATCAATGGGATAAGCACCAGCAATATCCCCGGCAAGATAAGTATCGAAAATACAAATGTTAGAGTTAGATGAGACATTTTTATCTAATTATTTATTACATTAACTTCTGTTAATATGACTCCACGCATATTCTCTATCCAATCCAACTTTTTTGTGGGGATTGAAAATATTTAGTGGGTCAAAAATCTTCTTGGTCTCCTCAAACAGCTTGATAATTTCCGGAGGATACATCATAGGCAAATATGAAGTTCTTATCAATCCGTCATTGTGTTCCCCTGTGATGGTACCTTTGAAATCCGCGACAAGTCTGTAGACCTTATCGGATAACTCTTTGATGATTGTGAGACTCTCGGGTTTTTTCAAATCCATAAGCGGAATGATGTGGAAATTGCCGTCTCCCACGTGACCTGCCACAGTGTACATTATTTTGTATTTTGAGAGGATTGCATCAAGCTTCGGCAGAAACTCGGGCAGTCGCTCGGGTCGCACTACGAAATCGTCGATAAACGGTGCTGTGCGTAGATTACTGAAATGTTGTCTGAGCAAATTGAAACTTTCCCTCCTGAATGTCCAGTATTTCCTTGTTTCCGCCTCATTTTTGGCAATTTTGGTTTTTAGATTGAACGGTTTAAGCGCGTCTTGCGCGGCACTCGCCTTTGCCAAAGCGCCAATTTCCGATGTGTCTGTAAACTCTGCGATCAAAATCAGCTTCGGTACGCCTCCGGTCAAAACCATCAAAAACTCAGGGATGAATTGAAATGCCAGTCTAATCAAATTACCGTTCAGCTTCTTAACAATTGATGGAAACAATTTCATCGCCACCTTGAATGTATGGTCGTCAAATGATTCAAAACTCTCCGGTTTGTTGGCTAAAATCGCTTTCGCCACTTCCGCCAAAGGCTTCAGAGTAGGTAGAAATGCCACAAGTAACGATGAATATTTCAACGGCTGTATGAGCGAAAATGTCGTCTCGGTTATGAGACCCAATGTCCCCTGTGAACCTACAATAAGCTTCGTCAAATCAAATACTCCCGTCTCCTTGTCGTACACATTCCAGAGATAATATCCTGCGGAGTTCTTTGATACATTTGGCTTGGCCTTCTTTATGAGATCATAGTTCTTCAAAATCAAATCGAACATTGCTTGGTGCACTGTCCCGAAAAAATCTTTTCTCTGGCGTACAGCTTCCAATTCTCTCATAGTGAGCGGACGAAATTCGTACTCCTCGCCATCCGAAAGCACCATTTTTATCTTTCTTATATACTTTTCTGTTTTTCCATAGGTCAAAGTCTTCTCTCCTCCGGAATTATTGGCAACTATTCCGCCCATTGTACAAAGGTCTCTAGACGCCGGAAAAGATGGCAGGAGAAGTCCGTGCTTCAATGTCTCCTTTTCAAAATCTCGGTAGTACATTCCGGGCTCCGCTGTGGCAGAAAACCCACTTACACCGCTAAACTTATTAAAATGTGGCAGAAAATCAACAACAACTGATTCTGTGAGCGGTCCACCACTCATATCTGTCCCGGCCGAACGTGCAGTAAGAGAAATATCTGCTCCACCCACCTTTTGTTTGGTCACAAACGAGACAAGATTTTTCAAGTCGAAAACATCCATCGGCGCAACAACCAATGACGGCTTCACTTCAAATATACTGGCGTCATGACTAGCGTCTGAGAGATGTTTATCGTCAGAATATACTTCACCCTTGAAAAACTTTTTTATATCGGAGGAGTAGTCCACCTCCCCATTTTAAATCATTTTTTCGATTGCCGCGAGTGTCTGCCTGTAATTCGAGACTTGCAATGTGTCACAAACATCAAGCACTGTATCATCATTACCTCCCGGAAAGAGCGCGTCTCCTACATAAATCGAATCTTCCGGTTTCCATGAATGATATTTCATCCATTCCAAAATATTATATCCCTTATTTTTCCCTATTTGGTTGTAATCAAAGCATGTAGTTCCACCTATTTTTACACCGACAGTTTTTGAAACTAAAGGTAACTCGACCAGAATCTTATTACGCAATTCTCCCTTCGGATCAAATCTCTGCTTGTCTTGAAGAGGTGCGTTATGTCCCACAAAACTAAAACTTATTTGACAACCACGATCCTCAATAAGGTTTTTCTCTTTTCTCACATTTGAAATCAGGTCAGCATATTTTTTTTCAACCCTTGATATGTGATTCATAATTTCCCTCTTCTCATCACCCGACAATTTTCTCTCCCACAAATATTTCTCTTCTTTTTGAGAATATGCATTATTTCCATTTTGGACCATAAGTGAAATCTTTCCCTTAAAATCAGTGGGGACCTGCTTCCAAACTTGAGATTCCTGACTACCAGAAACTATAACGACATCTTTTTTCAGCATAAGTTTTTCAAAAACAGATTGCATATCGCTAGTCATAAGTGAGCGACTAGGAGTTAAGGTGTTATCCATATCAAAAAATACATGCTTATATGTTCTACCATTAAGGACAAGATCGCCATTGAAGTTCTTCATAGTTGAAAAATTAAGAGTAATATATAAATTATAGTGACCGTCAAGATATATAATCCCAATTTACACCGTAATTGTTACAAATCTTTGACTCTAAAACAACTTGCCGTATAATGGTACGACTTAGGTCGCAAAACAATAAATAATTTTCATGCACAACGTCACAATCTACAGTACACCAACATGTCATTTCTGCCATATGGCAAAGGATTTTTTCACGGCGAACAACGTGGCCTTTACTGACAAAAATGCGGCCGCTGATATGGTAGCTCGCAAGGAGGCCATTGCCAAATCTGGCCAAATGGGAGTGCCGGTTATCGATATCGACGGTTCAATCGTCGTCGGCTTCAATGAGCCGAAAATCCGAGAGCTTCTTGGAATCAAATAATTTTATCTTGAAAACTCCCCGTCGCGCTTTGCGCGACGGGGAGTTTTTCTTAACTTTTCACTTTGCACTTTAAACTTTTAAATTTATTAGATTCCCCTCTCCTTCATCGCCTGCGCAATCCTACCAATCCCCAAAATATATGCGCCTTCACGCAAAGTGACACTTTTTTCCTTTGAAATCTTCAAAATATCGTTAAAACTTTTTGTCATAATGGGTTCTAGTCTGTCCCGAACTTCTTTTGCAGTCCAGTAGAATCCTCCAATATTTTGCACCCATTCGAAATAGCTTACTGTGACCCCTCCGGCATTTGCCAACACATCAGGAATCACCATCACTCCTCTCTTTGACAATATTTCATCGGCCTCTGGAGTAGTCGGACCGTTCGCCAATTCAACCACAATTTTTGCCTTAACCTCTCCCGCATTACCCTTATGGAGAACACCATCAAGCGCAGCCGGAACTAGGACATCACATTCACAGACCAATATTTCTTCGTTGGATATAAACTTTGTACCCTTTGGAGCACCAGCCTGGAGTGAACCATTTTTCTGCTTTGCTTTCTCCAAAACATCCGGGTCAAAACCAGTAGCGCTGTATATTCCACCCTTACTATCGGAAAGCGCTACGATTGTGTGACCTTGTTTTTTCAAAATCTTTGCCATCGTTGCACCCGCATTGCCAAAGCCTTGTATGGCCACTTTCATATTCTTACCTCCAAGAAGCTTGATCGCCTCTGCCAACACGATGGCGCCTCCATCAGCTGTAGCAGTATCGCGTCCCAGACTTCCCCCGAGGGCCAATGGTTTTCCGGTTATCATTCCAGGCTCGCTTCTTTCATATTTTTTCTCAAACTCGTCCAGAATATATGACATTGTCTGCCCTGTCGTATAGACATCGGGAGCAGGGATGTCTTTGTTTGCGCCAATATATGGTGCCATTGCCTTTCCCCAAGCGCGAGAAATCCGCTCAAGCTCGCCTGCACTCAATTTTTTAGGATCACACGTCACGCCACCCTTTGCACCTCCGAGAGGAGTGCCGACAACTGCACATTTCACAGCCATCGCCGCTGACAATGCCTTCACCTCATCAATATCAGCCTCAGGATGAAAACGGATACCACCTTTGTACGGACCGCGCGCATTATTAAACTGTACTCTGTATGCCTCAAAAGTTTTTTTCTTTCCATTATCGAGCTTTATGGAAATCTTCTTCTTTATAATGCGATTTGGAGTGGAAAGCTTCGCGACATATTTTTCCGACAATCCCAAAATCTTTACAACTTTAGCGACGTTTGTCTGATAATTCTTGAAAGGGGTCTTTTTTATCATGGATTTGCGATTAAATACTAAGGTAGGGACAAGTATAGAACAAAATCAAATGGCAAGCTATTACACCCATATAAAGAAAAAGCCGTTTCGAGGAATCGAAACGGCGTATCGCACCTGGGCTAAAACTCTTCCTGCCCGTAGGTGACTTTATTGTGACCAGCAATCAATTTGATAACCTGAAGCAAGTTTTGGACGGATAAGGATTGCGCCATGTCGCAAAGACCTCGGTAACCATCGTTACCATATCCCCCTTCGACCATGAGAAGCGCCGGCTTGTACCGAAGCGCATCCTCAATGTTCCGAATCACCAAACCCTCCTCCCCAGCACTGTGTGACGGGTCAATCGCTCCGGGCGCCCACCATTCCCGCTGAATCAGCTCCATCCATGAGTGGTTTGGAACAAACCGGAACGGACTGTGGCGATCGGTTTTCCTGGTACCACGGAGGCAAAGGATTACTTGATCGTTACCGGGAGTTAGGCTCGCGCTCTTAATCAACTGGCCATCCACGTCCCAAACTGATCGGCGAGCAAGCACCCACTCCGCGCGAGCAGCAAGATCGTCAATTCCCCTGTCGTCCACACCATTCTTGAGCATAACCGGGAACTCCCTCTGCTCACCGAGTTTGCGCAGGAGAATAGTATTGCCCGTTCGAGCGCCGACCCAGAGAACGATTGTTCCCCTGTACCCGACCTCATCTCGAATGCGTCTGACAACATCGATGTGCTCGGATTCGATGACCTCGAGGAATACCGCCTCCATATCGTACCTGGCAGCAGCACTTAGAAGCCATTGAACCGCAACTTCTCCGAATCCAGGAAAGGAATCGGGTCCGGAACGCGGTTTCCAGCAGCCACCTCGAATCATATTGACTCCAATGCTTCTTAGGTTGCCGGCAACCTCCCCAATCCGCTTATCCACCGTACATGGACCTGCGACCAACCGACAAGGAAGACCTGTTCCAATCTTCACGCCACCGATTTGAATCTGGTGACAATGGCCATTGCCATTATGCGCAAGACTGACTGACGGTGGCGTAACCCTCTGAACCGCTTCCACACCGGGAAGCGCTTCAAAAAAGTGTTGAGCGACCGACGAGCTCTTGACCGTAGACCCGTCCTTGAGAAGGACCTGGACCACTGTGTACGCTGTGCCACTGACTCCCTTGGATTCGGGATTAAGTCCGAACTTTCTGGCTTGCTCCATAACCGCACTTACTCTTGAATCATCCAACTGAATGTTTGCTTCCATTATTACAATCATAACGATCCTTTCTATCTTGCTTGGTTTGTTCTTGTTTAACTAAATTGTGTCGTGCATCCCGACAGCAATCTGCCAAAAATCTTCGGGCAGGTTGCTGTCGGGATTGATTATTGATCACATTTCAAAGAACTATTTTTCTTACAAAAGAAAACGGGCTCTCACTCGAGAGCCCGTTTCCATTTTCGTAAAGATTGTTTTTTCTTTAGCAAACGCGGAAATCGACCCTCGAGTGAGTGCCGTAAAAGCTAAAGAAATAAAAGCTATTTGAATGCATTTCTATATGTTACACAATGACCCAAAAGATGTCAACAATCAATTACCAAGGACTAACCTTTGCAAAAAAATACCTTTATTTAGAGCGGTATATCACCTTGCTTCCGAAGCGTAGATCAAAGTAGTCCATTTTATCCACTTTATCGATGCCACCAAAATCTGGATCGGTGATAACTGTAAGCAAATTGGCTAAAATAGTATCAAAACCGGCTTTTGGTAAAAAAATCAATCGCGTTCCACTCACAAGGACAACCTCCTCTGCCCCGTCGGAACGCTCTCTGAAAAGCAGGGGGATAAGACCAATCTCTTCAAGCCGTGTTGCAAACGAAAGCTTCGCATCAAACTCCTCTGAAGTGCCATATGATTGTCCTATTATATTTTCGCTAGCTACACCGCCATAGAACTTAATCACAGCCGGATAATGGCTCGACAACATCATTTTCAATGCATCAGAAGATGCGCTCTCGGATGGACTAAACTTTTCAAAAATATAGCCATTCCCGTCCACCAAGTAACAATCGTCCAATTCCTTTTCAACGTTCGAGCCTGTTTCTACTTTGAGAGGCTTGCACCAAATAGCTTCTGATACTCATTCTTTAATATTTATCGATATTGTATGAAAATTACCGAAGCCGACTGAATCTTTCTCAACTCTT
>CAYHDB010000024.1:0-13193 GCA_964355335.1 uncultured Candidatus Saccharibacteria bacterium | reverse complement strand
TAAGGGGCTCACAGCTTTAGCAAAGCTGCACATTAGACCGCTCTGACACCTCTCCCTATATTTAAAAACTTAAAACTATAATCTATAAACTTCGGGTAATCATACTCTACCACATCATTTTTGCTTTTTCTAATGTACAAAATAATATCTTTGGTATAATAAGATTTCTTATAAACCATAATATAGAAATATGTACGAGGAACCAAAAAGCGGTGCGATGAAATACATAGTAGGAATAGTATTGATTGCCTTAGTTATTATCGGTGTAAGTCTACTGAGCAGGAACAAGAAATCCGAAAAAAAGGCTGACAAGGAAGTTTCAGGTGTCACGAGCAATATGCCTACGATAGACAGCCCTGATACAAAGGAAACTGTGGTAATACCGGCAGAAAATGCCAAAGAAATTATATATACGGACGCTAATGGATTTACACCGGACAACATTTCGATAAAAATAGGTGACACTGTAAGATTTGTAAACAAAAGTACGAGCAGAATGTGGGTAGCCGTAAACGAACACCCGACACATACAAAGTATGATGGTACGACTCTGAAGGAGCACTGCGTAAACGGAGCATCTACCGTATTTGACCAATGCAGTGCCGGAGCAGAATACTCGTTCACATTTACAAAAGCCGGTTCGTGGGAATACCACAATCACGCGCGCTCAAGCATGGGTGGAAAAATCACGGTTAAATAATTAAATAAAATAAATATGGACGAGCAAAATCAACCACAAAACTCTTCGGGTGGGATGGGAAAGTATGCTATTGGAATTGCCATTGTTGTTTTAGCCGTTGTCGGTATCAGCTTCTCGAATAGCAAAACAAATGTGACAAATCCAGAAAATCAAAGCGCGTCAGCAGAAACAGCCTTGAGTGCATCCCCTACCGAGACACAAATCATTGAGAGCAAGACCGCTACCGAAACAGTCGTACCAAAAACAATTATGATTGCCTATTCTGACAGTGGTTTTTCACCATCAATGGTCACGATAAAATCGGGTGATACTGTTACGTTTGTAAATCAATCTGGAGAGGACATGTGGGTTGGCGCAGATGAACACCCTACACATACGCAATACAGTGGCACCAAATTGCGCGAGCACTGCCCGGACACCGCAGGAGTAGCATTTGATCAATGTAGTCGTGGTAAAGAATATTCCTTTACCTTCAACAAAGTCGGATCCTGGAGTTATCACAATCACTCAAATGCATCAATGGAAGGTAAAGTTATTGTGGAATAACCAAACACCAAGATACAATAACCAGACAAATTACAATAATCAAAATACAAAATCTTTGTTTTTAATTTGGTATTTGGGTATCGTTTGGAGTTTGTTTCTTGGTTATTAACGACTATCAAAATGAGTAAAAATAATCTGGCTAACTTAATTTTGCGTCTTGGTGTTGCTTTCTGTTTTCTCTATGCAGGAATTGGCGGTTTTATCGATCCGGAAGCTTGGGTTGGATGGTTCCCCAGATTTATGCGCGACATAATTCCTGAACTGCTGTTACTTAAAATCTGGGGTATCTACGAAATCATTACCGGACTATGGATTCTTTCCGGAAAAAATATTTTCGGGCCATCGATTGTTGCCTCCTTGTCCCTCGCAGGGCTTATTCTTACAAACCTGGGTGCTATGGATATAATTTTCCGTGATGTCACGATTCTAACTGTGACAATCGCTCTCGCGATTCAAAACTATCCTAAAAAGGAACTTACTGCATAGAAATGGGGTTTTAGTGATTTTGGAGTAAAATAGCCTTATGGACCCGAAATCACTTCTGGAAGAACATTTCCGACTGGCGCCACCAGGAAGAGTGGCGCTCAAAAAACTGGGAATAAAAACCGTTTTGGATTTGTTGTACCACTTCCCCACTCGATACGGAGACACTTCAGAGATGCGTTCGATTCTTGGACTGAAGGGTGGCGACTTGGCAGTAGTTTTTGGGAAAATCACGGGACTGAAAATGAGCAAGGGTTTCCGTACCAAAATCGCTATGGCCGAAGGGTGGATTGAGGATGACACAGGCAAAATCAAAGCTATTTGGTTCAACCAACCATACATCGCGAAAATGACCGCGGAAGAAGCCTTTGTTCGCGTTGAAGGAAAAGTTTCTGTGAGAAAAAAGACCGGGGAGTTATATTTTTCAAACCCAAAAATAGAAACTGTAAACAAAGTCCCGATAGGTGTCGGGGATTCCCTATTCGGAGCGGGAGGTGAAGACCACACTCTTTATCCTGTTTATCCTGAAAGCAGAGGTATCACCTCGAATTGGATATATCACGCTGTCGGGAAAATTTTCGCCTCGGGTATCCTGGAAAATTTTCCCGACCCAATCCCGGCAGAAATTCTTACCAAATACAATCTTCCTGGCATAAAAACAGCTCTGGTCTGGATTCACACACCTCACAAGCAAGCAGACGCGATGAGCGCACGCAAGCGTTTTGCGTTTGAAGAGGTCTTTTTAATCCAATTGGAAAAGCAACGTGCCAAGAAGGAATGGCAGAAAAACAAAAGTTTTGTGATAGAAAAAACTAAAGAGGAAATAGAAAGTTTTACTTCACGCTTTCCGTTTTCTCAAACAGAAGCGCAAAAGAAAGCGAACGAAACAATTTTCAATGATTTCAAAAAGGGTCACGCAATGTCTCGGCTTTTGGAAGGTGATGTCGGAAGTGGAAAAACAGCTGTGGCCGCTACAACCGTCTATGCTGTCACCACAAGCCGACCAAAAGGACAGACTTTCGGTGCCCTTCAGACCGCTTATATGTGCCCTACCGAAATCCTCGCCACCCAACATTTCGAATCATTCATAAAATACTTTTCTCACTTACCTATCCAAATCGCTCTTATTACCGGTTCAGGTTGCAGAAAGTTTCCATCGAAGGTAAATCCTGACGGCTGGACCGACATTTCCCGAAATCAACTTTTGAAATGGGTAGCAAACGGCGAAATCCCAATCCTTATCGGCACACATGCCCTCATCCAAAAGGCGGTGAAGTTTAAAAATCTGGCTTACGTGATTATCGACGAGCAACACCGCTTCGGTACCGCACAAAGACAAAAACTGGTTCGTAAGGACAAAATTGCTCCGCATTTGCTGTCTATGACAGCTACACCGATACCTAGAACATTGGCTTTAACTGTTTACGGTGACTTGGACTTATCCTTGCTTGATGAGATGCCGGCAGGACGAAAGCCGATTATCACCGAGATTGTCCTACCGAACAAACGAGAAGAAATCTATGAGAAAATCCGCACCGAACTTAAAGCCGGACGACAAGCATACGTTATCTGCCCAAGAATTGACGAGCCTGATCCAGACAAGGAAGCTGCAGTAATCGCAAAATCCGTAAAGGAGGAAGCGAAGCGTCTAAAGGAAAAAACCTTTCCGGAATATGAAATCGGTATACTTCACAGCAAAATGACACCGGACGACAAGGACCAGGCAATGGTGGATTTTAAAAACGGCAAAACTCAAATATTGTGTGCCACCTCCGTGGTGGAGGTTGGAGTCAACGTACCGAATGCCACAGTGATTGTGATAGAAGGCGCCGAACGCTTCGGCCTCGCCCAACTCCACCAACTTCGAGGACGAGTCATCCGTAGCAACGACCAAGCGTATTGCTACGTTTTCGCGGAGACTAAAACCGAAAAAACTCTCAACCGGCTCAAAGCTTTGCAGACCGCTAAAAACGGTTTCGAGCTTGCGGAATATGATTTGAAGTTCCGAGGCGCTGGAGAATTGTCCGGCACAAAACAATGGGGTGTCTCCGACATCGCCATGGAAGCCCTGCAAAATCTGAAGATGGTGGAGGCTGCAAGAACTGAGGCCACACGTTTAATCACAGAGGACGAGACTCTCTCCCGCTATCCCCTTCTTTCCTCAGCAGTCACCTCCCGCGGTGGTGAGGTGCATTTTGAATAGATAAAATCACCACGTCTTGCAACGTGGTGATAGAAAGCTCTTCGATTACCGAGATTCATGCGGTATCGACGACATGAATATCCAAAATCGATTTCTCAATCTCGTCGAGAACAATCTCGGATTGTTTCGCGAGGGACTCGAAAGAGTCCGGACTACAAGCTAACAGAGAGGAGTAAAAGCCTCTTGTGAGCTCAAGAACTTGTGTGGCAACTACAGCACGTGACGTGGTTTCCAAATCGCGCTTTATGTGCGCAATCTCGCGTTTCAGTGCCTCCATGGGAGAACGTATCCTAATATTTTCCTGAACAAGGGCATTAAGACACGATTCGCAAAGCGAGCGAACCGCACTGCTTTGGGTTGGACTATATCCTGACGGTGGCATAATTAACTCCTTCTTTTGATTTTGTTCCTTAAGACTACCTACCGACAGTATTATTGATTTCTTGAAGTTGCGTAACAAAACTAAGCACAAAGAGTGAACATTTCTAATTTATGCCTTATCTAAAGGAGATTTAATATGAAAAATGTTGTAGATTGCATTACAACATTTATTCAAATTTATTTGCCAAACCCCAAAAAGTCTCAAACATGACGCGGTAAGAATTAGCCACCACGTCACTTTCTATCCAAATCGCTCTTTCATCAAGGTATGAAAGAATGAGAACGGTATTATTAAAAACATCAATATTGAGCTTCATCGGGAAATTATCTAAATATCGAGTTTCTCGTTTATATTCTCCATCATGCTCCGCAGTTTCTTGCGCAGCCTTGGATTTATGCACCAACATTCTGCTCGTAGATTTTTGCTGAACAAAAGTTTTGTTCCACTTTTTCCAAAACGCTTCTGGAAAAAACTCATGAATATCCTCGATAGAACCGACGAAAGACAGGACTTCCGTGTTTTTACATAAGTCCAACTCTTTTTCGTATGCCTCTTTTATTTTCACTGTGCCCTCAAAATAAATTATATCTGCCTTGAGACTGTCTGCCTTCGGCAATGATTCTAGAAGAGGAAGAGATGCGGAAACCCTTTCAAAAATACCTTCTGCCTTATGAACATTCTCTCTGCTTATCTTAAGAAGCTTATTCGGGTTTGCGGCTATATATTTTCTTCGTTGTTTTCGAGTAATTTCAAGTAACCCTAAATTGAGAAGTTTTTCAGACTCTTCATAAATCTGTTGACGGTTAATCCCCGTTATTTTTGATAATTCCAAAACTGACTGTACCCCATGCTTAAGTACGCTCAAATAAATGAGGCCCTGATTTTTAGTCAGGCCCAACTCAAAAAGGGGTTCAAACTGTTTGTTAGTAAAATTTTCTGACATAATTTTTGACTATAGTCCGCCCGCTTGGACTCGAACCAAGGACCCCAGAGGTACATGAATTTTTTACAAAGTCCGCCCTCTTGGACTCAAAAGTATATACAACAAGGCATCGAGTCTCTCCCGAAAGCTCTACCAGAGCTTTCTCGTGCGGGTACGCGCGGAGGGACTCGAACCCCCAACCAATCGAGTATAAGTCGATTGCTCTACCATTGAGCTACGCGCGTATATCAGGCTATATTACCCTAGAAACGGAACCTTAGAAAGTTCCTCTCTAAAATAGCGTAGTCCTGCCATAATATATTCGTTCAAATCTCTATTGTAAATAAGAATATTGCAGGTTCCATGTCCAAAGCCATTTTTATAACTTAGACCTGCTAACTTAGACTTTTTCGTATAAATCTGCCCAAAACAAGAACGTGGTAATCCTAGCTCCTTTTTCCAATAATTTACTGTGGCATTCCTGTCCATATCACTATATATGTGAATTCTAGCGACGATCTTTTCGGTGGGGGCCTTTACCAAATTCAACCATTTGATAAAAATTCGAAGAATAGCCGGATCGGTATTTGCAATTCCAGTAGTTGCTGGAGCAGATTTATATCCCTCTCCCCAATACAATAATAACCCGGCCAAAAAAATTTCTCTCTTGCTCAAAGTTCCAATTTCTTTCTTCACCCTATCGTAAACACCATCGATCCTCACGCGCTTTTTCTCTGCCTTGGTGTTTCTGCATTTTTCAATTCTCTGAGGACTATCCCCGCGCAATTGTTTAATACGTTCATTAGAAAGTGGATACTTCGACAACCAGCCACTCAGCGTACTTTTATTTATCAAAAGTTTTTGTTTAATCTGACTATAACTCCAACCCTTTAGGCGAAGTTTTATTGCCTCATTATGATCTTTTTCTCTTCGTTTCATATTTATTTGTACCAAGGAAATAGATACAGTACATTATAACTCAGTAGTTCGTATAATAAAGTGGATAAATAACAATAAAAAAACCGTCACGAATGAACGTGACGGTGTGTTTTGAAAGTTGAAAGACCTAAACCAACCTATTCCGAAGATGTCTGTCGAGCATAATCATCGTGGCGAGAGCCTTCGGCTGAAGCACTTTACCTGCGTCCTGCTCGTGGACCAGAGCCTGAGCCTCCGAGAGTGGGATGGCAAATACCGCATCCACATCCTGCTCGGCATGGTGATTCGTCTCCATACGCGATACAAGATCCTTCAAAGTCCCATAGAACTCAATGAGAGCAAGAATCTCTGGACTTCCCGCCCGCGACAACTCGCGAACAAGCGCTAGTACTGTCACAGCGCAATCCTTGCCCCGAATGGCTACTTCCTCATAGACCTCGCGAAGAATCTCGGTCTCGATAAACCGCGACAACCCCAAACTTTCGAGTTTATCCCTGTCAAAAAGGAAACCTCCCGAGGTCGCCAGATTGATACCCGTGTTTACCGATACTCTGCGTTTAGCACGTCGGCCGAACACTGCGTATCCATCGGTCGTGACGATAACTGCAGCCATACCGATAAGGTAGCTTGCAACCGCGTCTCCAAGACCCGGCAGGCCACCGCAATACTGATGAACGGCCTGCCTTATGGTCACGGACCCATAGCGTTTTTTGAGCCTGGACGTAAGCTTGCTTAGCTCCTGTTTACCTCTTGGTCCCCAGAAAATCTCCGAGGCGGACAACTGCTGTGGAGTAAGATCGAAACGAAGACCTTGAGAGTTCATCGTCGCGAAAACTTCCACATAAGACCCAGGCCCGATAACAAATGACGGGACGCCATCAATCAGCCGAAGATCTCGAACGCATGCGCAATTTTCCGACTTTGGAAAACGCAAAACTTGCGCCATATCGGCAAAACGCCTGACCTCCTGCATCGGCCGAGCAAGTCGCAGAGGTTCCTCGGTGAGGACGACACGTGTATGTTTCAACTCACGCTGACCCGCACTTCCGACGAAATCGCCATACCGACGATTGCCGATTTTCGGAAACGTAAACGGAACCGAGACGTACTCAGGACCGACAGCATCTCCGAACGCCTTGATTTCCTCCGCGTACATTCCCCACGCTTCTTTTGGGTCACCGAGCGCAGCCGGAATGGGTGGCGGTGAATCCTTGAGGCGATGGTTGAGCGGGAAAACCTGAAAACAGCATTTACCTCCGCGAAGTCTAAAAATCTTTTTCAAATTGCCTTTCTTTTCCTCTTCGTACGAGGAAATTGGTTGGATTTCTCGAAGCATACTACATATATGCCTTTGTTCTGTAAAGTTAAACCAAACCGGGGTGGGTAATGTTATGGAAAATAACTTTCAAATTACAACACAATAATCGCAAAATAAACGTGGTGGCCACGATTTATTCTGCAGTTACAATAAAAAACTGCGCCAATACTTTGGAACAGTTTTGAGTAAATCTGACTTACGATTCATCCGACAGGCGCTCCCTCCTTCACGGCAGGACTCGGATGTGAATGTGGTGGGTGGCTAGGAGCCCCCTTGGTCTCGGGACAATTCCAGAGGTCCACTGTCCGATTGGCCACCTCCAACTCCTCGTCTGTTCCGACCTGTAAAACACCGGGAACAAACACGCATGCCAACACGGGACGTTCGTCGTTTTCTTTATTCATAACTTTAGGGTTCTAATCACTAAAAACATGCAACCTCCGAGTACAGAGAAATGTTGCCTTAGGGATTCTTGTATGAAATTACAACTAAACAACAAGCAAGTCAATTTTTACCTTTGGCCTCGAGTGATGTTTTATTTTCAAAAATCGAGGTAACAAACTTCTTCAGAGTGTCATAAATCACCGGCAATTCCAGATAATCAATCCCTATCGCGAGCCATGAAAGCCAGATAGGAAGGATAATCGGTGCCACGCCTAGGAATTGCTCGATAACGACTTCGTCCGTAATCCAAAACAGGTGAACCCACTGCACATTCAGGAAGACCAGATACAAAATGCTTTTTGCTTTTTTCCCTTCCCTAAACTCATTGATGTAAACAAGTGAAGTCAAAATTAGTGCGGGTATTTCGGTGTAATCAACAAGTACTATTATGACTTGCCATAATCCGGTGAGGTTAAAAAAACTTTCTCCGAAAAGTCTGAAAAATACCACGTGCGCCGTGAGCCAATATAGATGACCGAGTTGCAACAGAAAAAGCCCGGCAGCTAGACCGGTATTGAATGTTTTATGAGAATTATACCAACTCCAAAAACTACGGATTAATCCCATTTTTACTTAACTACATCAAGCTCCTTCTTTTTCTTCGGCATAATACCGAAGGCTATAATAATATTTTCGTATTCTGCCTGCTCTATAGTTTCAACTTCAATAAGCTTCTGCGCAATCGCGTCCAAAACTTTTCTGTTTTTCTTCAATATGATTTCAGCTTTTTCGCGAGCTTCGGTCATAATACGCGACACTTCTGCGTCCACTTCAGAACCGACACGCTCCGAGAACTCTCTGTCATCCAT
This sequence comes from uncultured Candidatus Saccharibacteria bacterium, assembly GCA_964355335.1. Classification (GTDB taxonomy): domain Bacteria; phylum Patescibacteriota; class Minisyncoccia; order Phycocordibacterales; family SIBU01; genus SIBU01. The sequence continues at coordinate 4,447 of CAYHDB010000024.1, read as the reverse complement.
ACCTCGGCCGAACAACACACGTCCTCCGGCACCCTCAAGCGCCACAGGACCCATCTTATCCGACATTCCATACTTTGTGACCATGTCACGGGCAAGGGCAGTCGAAACCTGCAAATCATTCGAAGGACCCGTAGTCAAATCACCAAAAATCATTTTCTCTGCTACGTATCCGCCAAGAGACATCGCGATATCATCAAGAAACTCTCTTCGTGATTGCAACTTCCTGTCTTCAAGAGGAAGCTTCAATGTGTATCCTGCGGCTCGGCCTCGAGAAATTATGGAAATCTTGTGTACAGGATCAGCATACGGCAAGACGGAAGCCACCAAGGCATGCCCTGCCTCGTGATAAGCGGTAATTTCTTTTTCCTCGACGGACAAAATATGACTCTTACGCTCAGGGCCAAGCATCACTTTCTCAATCGAACGAATAAGGTCAAACTGAGCAACTTTCAAACGATTTTCTCGCGCAGCAAGAATCGCACCTTCGTTCATAAGAGAATACAAATCGGCACCGGAAAACCCAGGTGTTCGCTCGGCAATAACATTCAGATTTACATCCTCGGCAAACGGCTTTTTCGCAGCATGAATCTTCAATATCTCCACGCGGTCTCCGCGGTCAGGCAAATCAATAGTCACTCGCCTGTCGAAACGTCCCGGTCTAAGTAGCGCCGGATCCAAAACATCTGGTCTGTTTGTCGCAGCCATCACAATCACTTTTTCATTTTGTTCGAAGCCGTCCATCTCAACTAGAATCTGGTTTAGAGTTTGTTCACGTTCATCATTGCCACCTCCCACGCCTCCCCCTCGGACACGTCCGACAGCATCTATCTCATCTACGAAAATTATCGATGGCGCAGCTGTTTTTGCCATTTTGAAAAGATCACGAACACGAGAAGCTCCGACACCGACAAACATTTCCACAAACTCCGAACCGGAAATCGAAAAGAAAGCCACATTGGCTTCTCCGGCCACCGCACGTGCGAGCAAAGTCTTCCCCGTACCCGGCGCTCCCATAAGCAAAACTCCTTTTGGAATTACCGCACCGATATCCAGGAACTTTTTTGGGCTCTTAAGAAAATCTACAATTTCCTTCAACTCTTCCTTCGCCTCTTTTGCTCCGGCCACATCCTTGAAAGTCACTCGCTGTTTTTTATCCGACGGAAAAGTGATGCGCGCTTTTGATTGGCCGAAAGAAAACGCCTGCATACCCGCGCCCTTCACTTGGCGTGTCAAAAACCAAATGAGCACAAGAATGAAAACCAACGGCAAAATAAATGGGGCGAGATTCAAAGCCCAGTAGCCAAAACCCGTTTCACTTTTCACCTCAATCTGCAACGTGCTCAATTTCGGCAATGGTACTCCATAATTCACCAAAGTCTGAGTAAGAGCTGTCCCCTCCTCTTTTTTGGACTTCTTGAGCTCGTGGTCTTTCAAATATTCAACCTCCAATTCATCCCCACGCACAGTAATCTTCGATACCAAACCGGCAGAAACATCTGTGGACAACTGAGAAAGAGTCACAACAGGGGTTTTAGACCCGCCCTCGGAAAGATAAGAGTAAATCGTCATCAGGACGAGAAACACAAATATCACCGTCAAGGCATTATTCCAAAAAGGCTTTGGCTGTTCAGGGCCTTTTTTACCAGCTTCTTTCGGCCCCTTACCGGGTAATTTCATATTTTTAAGCTTATTTTTAGGCAATAAATCCATGGGCATAATTATACACAAAATCGTGTTATTTACCACCATATTTGCTATGCTTATGTGACCGATGTTGATAGCAAACAAAAAAGTCCATTTTGACTATGAAATACTCGAAAAGCTGTCAGCCGGCATCGAGCTTATTGGTCTTGAGGTGAAAAGTCTTCGAGATAAACGAGGGTCTCTTGAAGGAGCCTTTGTCACAATTCGGGGAGGTGAAGCCTTCCTAGTAAATGCAAATATCCCTCCACTTCAACCGAACAACATACCGAAAGGTTATGAACCCGTCCGAAACCGCAAACTTCTTTTTACTAAAAAAGAGATAGCGATGCTAGCCACGAAGGAAGGCACGAAGGGGTTGACAATAGTGCCTATTTCGATATATAATAAAGGGCGAAAAATCAAGGTAGATGTAGGTATTGCCCGCGGAAAAAAACAATTCGATAAACGCGAGAATATCAAAAAACGCGAGACAGCTCGAGAAATCGAAAGAACTTTGAAATATAACTAGACGGCCGTTCGCCCGAAAAAATTTTCTGTAAAATTTTTTCGGGGGGATGATCGGCCTAGACAATTGATTGTTTTCGCCTGTTGCAAAGTAGAGCTGTGGAAACTCTTAAAAAGTCCACAAAACATAACTGCTAAAACAGTTGCAAAAGCCAAGGGAATTCTCTCGCCTTACATGGCGGGATTCCCCGCTTTCGCTTACGCTCACGCCTAAGCGACATTCAACCGGTTGACTTCCGATACGCCGACTTGAATGTTATATCTTCGGAATAGATTGTGTGGCGTTCCGACGCACGATCGAAACTTAGGAACAAACCTGCGGAATATTTTGTCCGTTTCTACTCCGCAGTATTAAAACGGAACAAACTTTGTAGACACATGCGCACTCACCTTTTGCACGGCGGTTCGATTCCGCCCATCTCCACCAACAACGAACTGAACGGTTTTTTGGAAGCCAAAATGCGGGACGCGCGAAGCGCGTCCCACTGATTCCCCCTCATTTTTCCAAACGAATTCAGAATTTTTGGCGCGCTTGCGCGCACCTGTTTTTCGCCAAGGAGAAGGTTCGAGCCAAAGATTTCTTTGGCACAGACCTTTTTCGCAAAAAGGTCTGAATCAGAAGCAATTTTGTCTATATTTTGTGCGACTTCTAGCCAGTTTTGGAAAGGTTCGAGCCAATCATTCTGCTTGTGTGAAAGATTGTAGATTTCTTCCTCGAGCGACTTCTTTTCGGACAACAACTTTCCTTTTTGTAAACGATAATCTTCTCGGTCAATTACTTGGTCTAAATATCCGTTAAGAAGTCGCTCTAACTTTTGGGACAAAGAAGAAATCTTTTCCTGTTTCTCTTTCACACAAGCAGTCAAAGACTGGGCGGATTTTCCTTGTTCTTGCAGAGCAAGACGATTGAGTTCTACCGCCCAGTCTTTAGGCAAAGAAACTTTTTGAATTAGGGATGATAACTGGCGATTTAATTCTTCTTGACGAATACAAGGTTCAGCGCACTTCACACTTTTGTTTTTCTTGGTGCAGTGATAATAGACATATTCATGAGTATTACCATTCTTTTGCTTTTTAACCTTGTATTCGCCAGTTATCATCATTCCGCATGAGGCGCAGGAAATGAGGCCACAGAAAGGTTGTGGGTCGTTTAAGGGCTTTCTGTCGGGTTTACCGCGAAGTTTTAACATTTCCTGCGCCTGATCAAAAAGTTTCTTTGAAATGATTGGCTCGTACTTTCCTTCGTGGAGTTCTCCACCATAGCGAAAGAGTCCGGTGTAAAATGGATTTGAGAGAATGGAAGTCGCACGAGACTTATGGATTCTCTTTCCGGTTTTTGAAAATAGATTGTGCTTCGCCAAAAAGTTTGAGACATCTTCCAGTCTATTGCCACCTTTGACATAAAACTCAAACGCTTGCTTGATAACTTTGGCTTTCTTTCTATCAACGACAACAGTTTTTGTTCGCGAATCATTGATATACCCAACAGGAGCAAGCGTTGGATAATCTCCGTTACGAACTTTTTGGCGAAGTCCTCTTTTGGTATTTTCGGAAAGAGAATCCACATAATATTTGCTTTGCCCGAAAGCCATGTTTAACATAAATTTACCTTGCGAAGTGCTATCGCACCAAAAAGTTGGAAACTTCAAGCTCGCAAGTTTCCCTGTGTCGAGGAGGTAAATAATCTTTCCACCGTCAATACTATTTCTTGCGAGACGATCCGGATGCCAAGAGAGAATAGAATCTGCATCGCCCTTTTCAATACACTTCATCATTTCATTAAAAATTGGACGACCTGGAATTTTCGCAGACTGTTTTTCTACAAATTCAAGGGCGATGTTCAGATTTTCTCTCTTGGCATAGTCTCGCAACTCTTGAAGCTGCGCCTCAATACTTAACACTTGCTTATCCTCGACATCAGTGGACTTGCGAGCATACAAAAAGAATTTTTGTGAAGATAAGTTTTGCATAATATATATTGAAAATTAAAAACTTAAATGACCACCCTTGGTGCCCCCACTAAGATTGCTCAAAGTGGAACCAAAGATGGTCATTAAAATAAGCAATCTTCGGTGGGGGCAAATTCAGTATAGCAAAAATTATTTTTGTATCAAAGCAAATATTATGAAGTCAAAATTGCTTCTGATTTCGAACCTGCTCCTTGGCGAAAAATCAGTGCGCGCCAGCGCGCCAAAAATTCTGAATTCGTTTGGAAAAATGAGGGGGAATCAGTGGGACG
>CAYHDB010000023.1:13507-13930 GCA_964355335.1 uncultured Candidatus Saccharibacteria bacterium | reverse complement strand
AAGGTCCCAAGGGTTTGGCTGTTCGCCAATTAAAAAGGTACGCGAGCTGGGTTCAAACCGTCGTGAGACAGGTTGGTCTCCTATCTGCTGCAGGCGTTGATTCTTGAGAAGATTTTTTTCTAGTACGAGAGGACCGAAAAGAACTGACCTCTGGTGTATCTGCTCTACCGCCAGGTGGAACGCAGAGTAGCTATGTCGGGAAGGGATAAATTCTGAAAGCATCTAAGAATGAAACCCACTTCAAGATCAGGAATCGTTTGAGACCCGTAAGAGATTATTACGTATATAGGCTTTAGGTGTACGCACAGTAATGTGTTCAGCCAAGAAGTCCTAATTCGTCGAATCTTATTAGGAAATTTGTATTCCACGAGCGTGCGAAGCGCACAGTTTGTAAAGTCCATAAAGTTATAAAGTCCATAAAGT
>CAYHDB010000023.1:0-13407 GCA_964355335.1 uncultured Candidatus Saccharibacteria bacterium | reverse complement strand
CGGAGCAAGTCTCTCGACCTTACGGACCTTACAGACTTTCGACCTTATGACTTGCGCGCTTCGCGCGCGATGTTTAATCCTGTTCCATGGAATTATTCCATGATTGTTACTTGAAAAGACGGCGTGAGACACGTAGTTGTAAAGTCCATAAAGTTATAAAGTGCATAAAGTCGGAGCAAGTCTCTCGACCTTACGGACCTTACAGACTTTCGACCTTATGACTTGCATGCTTCGCGCTAATTGAAGATTGAAATGTGGGTGTTAGTAGACTTTTTTCAAAGTCGGCCACCGATCGCTCGCCGAGTTTTGGAGAATGTCCCGTGAGGATGCCTGTGAAAAGGAGTTGTCGTGTTTGTTTGTGCCATTTATATTGTGCGATTGGTACATTCACGCTTTCCAATCATTTGATGTGGAGAGGCGCGGACAATAATGGGTTTTTATCCCCCATCCTCTAAGTGTTTAGATTTTACAGTGTCGTCGCGTAGCGAAGTCTGGATATCGCGTCGGGTTTGAACCCGGAGATCGCAGGTTCAAATCCTGCCGCGACGACCAACCCTTTGTTCTTTGGTTTTTTCCTCGATTTGTCCCACAGCAAATCGGGGGCCACATTTCAATCTTCAATAAAAATAATCGAATGTTGTGTCTTGGTGACTCGACGCGGTGGCAACACCTCTTCCCATTCCGAACAGAGAAGTGAAACGCTGTAGTGCTGATGATACCGCCTTTTGGCGGGAAAGTAGGTAGTCGCCAGGACAGAGTATTTGATTTAAACCAGCCTCGTTCCGATAAGTATCGGAACGAGGCTGGTTTCGTATTAGACTTTCTACTTTCTTCTTTCTACTTTATACTACTGTATATGGTTTCTTGGTCTACGCGACATCAGTTTTTTTATATTGCCGGTACGGTAACAATACTACTTTTTGCCGTGGCTCTTCCGACATTTTTTGTGGTTTATGATGCGCCCAGTTGTACCGATGGTAAATTGAATCAGGAAGAGATTGGCACAGACTGTGGGGGACCATGCGCTGTTCTTTGTAAGGCCGATGCTTTGGGGCTCGTCACAAAATGGCAACAATCTTTCAAGGTGAAAAATGGCATTTATAATTCTGTCGCATATGTTGAGAATCCCAATTTGGATTCCGGTATCGACGAGATTTCTTATAGATTTAAACTCTATGATTCACAGAATATTTTAATTTACGAAAAGACCGGTAAGACATCGATTCCTCCGAAGAAAATTTTCGGTATTTTTGAAGACAATATCAGTACAGGTTCGCGTATACCGGCCCACACTCTCTTTGAATTTTTAGGAACTCCTGTTTGGGAGAAGCGACTTGGCTCCGAGCCCTCGCTAGTGATTTCAGACAAGATTATCGCTTCACAGAATGGCTTACCCAGACTCACAGCCCTGATTAGCAATAAGAGCGGTTCCAATGTGTACAATATAGAAGTAGTGGCTATTGTTTATGATGCTTCCGACAATGCTGTGGCAGTTTCAAAAACAATAGTAGATACGATAGAAAGGGGGAAGTCTTCAAAGTTGATTTTCACATGGCCTGAGCCATTTTCATCACCTTCTACCAGAGTAGAGCTGACTTACCGAGTATTACCTAAGCTTCAGAGTTGATGTCCGTAATGCAGATTATATGACACAGAAAAGTTTCGATATCAGGAAAGGTTTTCTTGTCATGGATTGGGTCCTGGTATTTTCTCTCATACCAATACTTTGCGCCGGGCTCGTGACGATGAACTCTTTCACGGGCGAGAGTTTCTTATTTGATAAACAATTGGGCTGGATAGCGGTCTCTTTTATTGTTTTTTTCTTGCTCAGCTTTATCGATTGGAGATTTTTACGCAGGACATATGTGCTTGTGGGGCTTTTCGCGTTGTCAGTATTGTCATTATTGATACTGCTCATATTTGCGCAGGTTACGCAGGGAGCACAGAGCTGGCTCCACTTCGGCTTTTTCTCTGTTGAACCTGCCGATCCAATCAAATTGATTTTGATTGCAATCCTAGCAAAATATTTTTCCAGAAGGCATATAGAGATAGCCCACATACGTCACATCCTTGTTTCTGGGTTTTATACGTTGGTGTTGTTTGGTCTGATTATTTTGCAACCCGATTTTGGATCGGCAATAATTCTTTTTTTCATTTGGCTCGGAATGGTGCTGGTCTCTGGCATTTCAAAAAAACATCTTGCGCTTGTGTTTTTTGTCGGCATCGTCGCTTTTGCAGGACTATGGTTTTACGCGTTCAAGGATTATCAAAAACAGAGAATTATTAATTTTGTTCATCCACTTTCCGACATACGCGGTACAGGGTACAACGCTTATCAGTCGACAATCGCCGTCGGGTCAGGAGAGATTTTTGGGAAGGGGGTGGGCTTTGGCACGCAATCCAGGTTGAAGTTTTTACCGGAATACGAAACGGACTTTGTGTTCGCGGCCTTTGCCGAGGAGTGGGGATTTGTCGGTGTGCTTATGCTTTTTTCGATGTACGGAATTGTGATTTGGCGAGTACTTTTACATTCAATGCACGGAGCGACCAATTTTGAGATGCTCTTTGGACTGGGACTCTCAATATTTTTTATGAGCCACTTTTTTGTGAATGTCGGTATGAATATAGGATTACTTCCCGTGACCGGAATTACCTTACCATTTATGAGTTATGGAGGGACTCATTTGCTTACAGAATTTGCAGGTCTAGGTATTCTAATGGGTATGAGTCGCTACCAAAGGGCTGTACATAAGGATTTTTCTAGCAATGAGATTTTGGGAGTTTGAAAAGCTAAAAGTTTAAAGTTAAAAACTTAAAATAGCAGACTAAATCTCTTTTCACCTATGTGTAAAAAGTTTTATACAGAATTATAGGTGGCGATGGTTTTTGATATCATTTGGCCGAGTGTGAATTTTTCTGCTACAGTTTTTTCTAGGTTGACACCGAATTCACCCCTTTTGTCGCTGTGGGAAATGAGAAACGCCAAGGCCTCACTGATTTCCTTAGGTCTTTTCGGATGAATAATGATTCCCGATTTCATATCATCAATGATTTCTGAAGCGCCACCAACGTTTGTCGCTATTGTCGGCAAGCCTGCTGAACCGGCTTCGAGCAAAACATACGGTAGGCCTTCCTTCAGTGAGGGTAGAAGGAATATGTCGAATGCTTTAAGAAGTTTTGCCGCGTCAGGTATCTCTCCTGCAAGAAAAACATTTTCTTTCAGCTCGTTTTTTTCAATTGCCTGCCCCAGATTTTTTTGTTGCTCACCACCTCCGATTATTGAGTAACAAATATTTTTTGGCGTTTGGGAATTATTTTTCAGCAGTTTCATTGACGCGATTGAGTATTCAAGTCCTTTGTTTGTGTGCAGTTCCGAGATACTGCCGATAAGAAATGCTTCCTCAGGGAAACTGCGACCACATCTGGATGATAATTCAAACCTCGCTTCATTTCGGCTCATAAACGGTATCTGCTTTATACCGTTATAAATAAGGGTTATTTTGCCCTTTACGAAAAGAAAATGGCTGACTTTTTCCTGATCATCTTTTGAGACAACAATAGTTTTGTCACTAAGAAAAATATTTAGCCAGGAAATGTATTCAATTATTTTTTTTGCAAAGAAGGATCGTTTTTCTTTGAAGGCCCAGCCGTGGGCAGTAAAGATTACTTTACAAGTTGAAAGTTTAAAGTTAAAAGTGGAAAGTTTAAGAAAAAAACCATAAATGCGGGAGGCGAGAGCGCCGAGGATACCGGCTTTGGAGCTATTGAGATGCACAATGTCCGGATGAACAGTTCGAATTATTTTCAGGATTGAGAAAAAAGCCTTTATATCTTTTAGTGGACCCAAATCTCTTTCGAGACCTGATATTTGATATGTTTTGATGCCAGCTGATTCAAGCTTTGTTTTGAGAGGTCCATTACCGCCAAAGGCCACTACCGTTTCGAATTGCTGCTTAGGCAAGTTTGTTGCTAAATCGAAAACATATCGCTGTGCACCACCGGAGGTGCTTTTCGTAATTATAAATAGTACTTTTTTGGTTGGCATAAATATTGATTTTAATAAGCGCGGACGAAAGGGGTCGGGAAAACTGTAGTTTTCCCGCGGAGGAAGGCAATGACGACCTTTGGGAGGAGTGTTGGAAAACCGCCGGTTTCCAAAGGGCGTTGTGCACCACCGGAGGTGCTTTTAGTGATTATGAACAAAACCTTTTTAGGCTGTTTTTCCATAGCTTTTTCAATTTCATTATACTCGAAATACGCCGTTATAACACAGAATAAGGATATATTGTTGTAGTAATGTCGGGTTCGGAACGGCTAGTTATTTACTACTTTTTTGATATACTAGAGCTGTTTTACTTTTTCTATGCTAATTTTCAATAAAAAAGAGCCAGCTGTGTTGGCATTGGGTGACATCCTTTCGTTACTTTTTGCTCTTGGCCTGATGCTTGCGATTCGTTATGGCTCGATTTTGGACCAGAGCATAATATATTCTCACCTTGCGCCATTTTCGATACTGTTCGTGGTGTGGCTCGCAGTTTTTTTCATTGCCGGTTTGTATGAGGGGCACACTTTGATATTCCAAAGCCGACTGCCGAAAATACTGGTGAAGGCTTCGATTATCAATTGTTTCCTTGCGGTAATATTTTTCTATTTTATTCCATATTTCGGCATTGCTCCCAAGGCTAATCTTTTCATTGTTTTGATTTTCTCATCTATTTTTATAGTGGCATGGAGAACATACGGTTATCGCTTCATTTATGCAAAGAAGAAACAGAACGCGATTATTATCGGCACTGGAAGGGAGTTGGAGGAGCTGGTAATTGAGATAAATCAAAACGAGCGTTATGCGATGAGATTTGCCTCCGTCATTGATACCGAAAAGCTTTCCGGGGAGGAGTTTTATCGTGACATTATTGCCCAGATTGCAAAAAATAATGTAACCCTGGTGGTCTTGGACCTTCACAGTAAGAAATTGGATACTTTGATGCCACACCTTTACGGGCTTATATTCAAAAATATTCAGTTTGTCGATATTTATCGTTTGTACGAAGATATTTTTTATCGAATACCGCTTTCGCTTGTTACTTACGGTTGGTTTTTAAGAAATATTTCCATTTCGCTTTTGGTGGGGTATGACTTCTTGAAGCGAGTTATGGATTGTGTATTTTCCTTTACATTAGGTACTCTGTCATTGGTTTTATATCCGTTTATTATGATTGCTATAAAGATGGATGATGGCGGGCCGATATATATATTCCAGGAAAGGGTGGGTGTGAACGGTAGAATAATTAAAACTGTGAAGTTTCGGACTATGACTCGTGATGACGCGGGTATCGCAAGTAATCAAAAAACCAATCGATATACGAGAATAGGACCTTTTCTGAGAAAAACAAGGTTGGATGAATTGCCACAATTTTGGAATGTTTTTATGGGAGATATGTCACTTATAGGACCAAGACCAGAACTACCTTCACTTGTGGCTGTCTATAACAGGGAAGTGCCGTATTACAACACTCGCCATCTTATAAAACCGGGTCTTTCAGGATGGGCTCAGCTCTATCACGACAATCATCCGCACAATAATGCTGATGTCGAGGAGACAAAAGTAAAATTGTCTTACGACTTATATTACATTAAGAATCGTTCAATTTTTCTTGATGTAAAAATCGCCCTTAAGACGATTAAGACGTTGTTGTCACAGAGCGGAAAATAACCGCGAAGACGCGGAATTTCCAATTATCAATTTTACAATTTTCAGTTAATTCTCAATTTTCAAATCACTGACATTGAAACATTGAATAAAAATTGCAAAATTGAAAATTCGAAAATTAATATCATTAAATAACAAACTTATATCCAAAGTAGTACTATCTTTATATGAAAGAACAAAATTCAAAATCAGTTAAGGTGGTAGTAGTCGGCGGAGCTGGATTTATTGGCTCTCATGTAGCTGATGCTCTTGTTGAGCGGGGTTTCGAGGTTCACGTCCTCGATAATCTCTCGGGGGGTAAAAAGGAAAACCTTAATCCAAAAGCGATTTTTCATAAGGCCGATATTAGAAATCTGGAGGAAATAAAGCCGATTATTAAAGACGCTAAGTTTGTTTTTCACCTTGCAGCACTCCCACGTGTTCAATATTCGATTGAAAATCCTGCGGAGACTCACGAGGTCAATGTGACAGGAACACAGAATGTTTTGATTGCATCGCACGAGGGGGGTGTGAAGAGAGTTGTTTATTCAGCTTCCAGTTCCGCGTATGGTGATCAGAAAACTATGCCACTCATTGAGACGATGACACCAAATCCTAAGAGTCCATACGGTTTGCATAAATATGTTGGCGAAGTATACGCAAAGGTGTGGAGTGAAGTTTACAAACTCGAAACAGTTTCACTTCGTTATTTTAATGTTTACGGTCCTCGTATCAATCCCGACGGAGCATATCCTTTGGCTATCGGTAAGTTTTTAAAGTTAAGACAAGAGGGGAAACCTATGACTATCTGGGGAGATGGAACACAGACTAGGGATTTTACTCATGTTCGTGATGTGGTGAATGCCAACATTTTGGCATCAGAAAGTGAGAAGGTGGGGAAAGGGGAAGTCATCAATATTGGCGCTGGAAAAAACTTTTCAATCAACGAAGTGGCAAAACTCATCGGTGGTCCGACAGTTAAAGAACCTGCACGCCTTGAACCTCACGATACTTTGGCGGATAATTCGCTGGCGAAAAAGCTTTTGGGCTGGAAGCCTGAGGTTAGTTTGGAGGAGGGTATCGCCGAACTCAAAGTGTTGTATAAATTGTAATTAAGCTTGATACTTTCTGGCTGATAATCTATACTCTTCCCCATGTGGAAAAAGCGATTAGCCGCCGTTATTCTAGTCCTAGCCGCCATTTTGGTTGGTTTTTATGCTGATGTGAAGGTTGCGACCAAAAAAGCATTTCCTTATGTGGAAGTGTCTGTGGCCACCAAAAACTATAAACTCGGACTTGACCTAAACGGTGGGACGCATCTTGTCTATCAGGCAGAAACCTCAAAGCTTGTCGGTGCTGATGTAGGCGAAGCTATGACCGCGCTTCGCGATGTCATCGAGCGACGCGTGAATATGTTCGGTGTCTCAGAGCCATTGGTACAGGTGGAAAAGGGAGGTATTGCCGGAGGTGGTGCTGACCGACTCATCGTGGAGCTCCCGGGTGTTACCAACATTGATCAAGCTATAGAGCTTATCGGACAGACACCTGTTCTAGAGTTCAAGTTGGTTGATGAGGCCATCTCGAAAGAGATGAACTCTCTTCAAGGAAGTACTTCAACCGCAGATGCCGAAACGGCCAAAAAACTTGAAGCTTTGCAAGCGAAATTATTTATCGACACCGGTCTTACAGGAAGATTTCTGTCAAAAGCAAAATTGGAGTTTGATCAGCAAATCGGTGAGCCGAAAGTCGTTTTGACTTTCAATAGTGAGGGACAGAAACTTTTCTCAAAAATTACAAAAGAAAATATCAATAAAATCCTAGCGATTTTCTTGGATGGTTCACCGATTTCTACTCCGGTCATTCGTGAAGAGATTACTTCCGGAGATGCTGTTATCTCAGGAGGTTTCCGTATTGATGAGGCAAAACAACTTGCACGTAATCTAAATTATGGAGCTCTACCTGTGGAAATTAAGCTTATTAATACGCAGACTATCGGGGCATCACTCGGTGAGAACGCGTTAAATGCTGGTATCCGTTCAGGTATTATCGCTTACCTCATCATCGCTTTGTTTCTTATACTTTGGTACCGTTTGCCGGGATTTCTCGCCAGTATCGCACTCCTCTTCTATGTGTCATTGAACCTTTTGATATTCAAGTTTTTGGTGACGCTTACCGCAGCTGGTATTGCTGGTTTCATCCTTTCTATCGGTATGGCGGTGGACGCGAACATCCTTATTTTTGAAAGAATGAAAGAAGAACTTGCTCGAGGCAGGACTCTAGAGGATGCTATCCGAGAAGGTTTTGCTCGCGCATGGACCTCGATTCGGGATTCTAACCTTTCAAGTATTATTACCGCAATTATTCTCTATTGGTTTGCTTCCACTTCACTTATCAAAGGTTTCGCTTTCGTATTCTTCATCGGTGTGGTGACCAGTATGTTTACTGCGATTGTCGCGTCCAGAACACTGCTCATGGCACTCGGTGCTAAGGGGCAAGGAAAGTTGTCAAAGTTCCTATTTGGTTCGGGCTTTCTAAAAACTAAGAACTAAAAACTACCCTATGTTTATCGTAAACCACAGAAAATTTTTCTACGTCTTGTCCGGCATACTTATGATCGGCTCGATTTTCTCGATGATTATTTGGGGTTTTAATCCCGGAATCGATTTTAAAGGTGGTTCACTTCTGGAAATCAATTATGCGACAGCTCGTCCTACTATGGATTTGCTAAATAAGGCGCTTGCACCACTTTCTTTGGATCAGTCCATAAGGCCTACCGGGGAGACAGGATATATCATCAGATTGAAAAGTATTACCGAAGAAGAGCGATTGAGTATGATAAAAGCTCTGTCGTCTGAGAGTTCTGGTGCGCCTGAAGTGAAAAGATTCGATTCTATTGGGCCACTTCTTGGAAAAGAGGCGCTTATGAAATCGATTGTTTCAATCGTATTGGTGCTTCTCGCCATTGTTGTGTTCGTTACTTTTGCTTTCAGAAAAGTTTCCGAGCCCGTCGCTTCTTGGAAATACGGCCTTATCACGGTATTCGCGCTTCTTCACGATGTATTGGTACCGGTCGGAGTATTTTCAATACTTGGCCATTATGCGGGTGTAGAAGTTGACACTCTTTTCGTCACAGCGCTTTTGGTAATCCTCGGTTTTTCTGTCCACGATACTATCGTTGTGTTTGACCGTGTTCGTGAAAATCTAAAACACGCACACGTCAACCGCACGAAGAAAACCTTCGAAGAAATTGTGGGAGACAGTATCAGTCAGACATTTATTCGCTCCATCAACACTTCTCTTACTACTGTGCTCGCGTTGTTTGTTCTGTATTTCATCGGTCCGGAAATTACCAAGCATTTTTCTCTTACACTCTTGATAGGTATTATCGTTGGAACCTATTCTTCGATTTTCCTCGGCTCGCCTTTGTTGGTTACGGTGGAGAAGTGGCAACACAATAAATAATTTGACATTTTTTGTGCACTTGTCTAATATAAAATAATCATGAAATCGAGCATTAACAATCTCCTAGGCCTTCTACTTCTAGCCGTCAACGGTGGAGGTCTTGCTCGTGTTTTTAAAACTCAAAGTTAAAAGCGGAAAACTTAAAGTTTAAAGTCACAAGCCAGCTCTTCACCAAAGACTGGCTTGTTTCGTTTTGGAAAACGAAACTCGGCAGTTGGGCCAGTCCCACCAGTGGGAAGCCTGAAGGATGGAAGACTGTAGGTCTTTGAAAACTTAAACCCAAAAAGAGAAGGAAGTTCGGTATGAGTGAAGAAATGAAAAGAGTACTGATTAAAGTCCTCGATACTACACTCCGTGATGGAGAGCAGTGTCCGGGAGCGAGCATGAATCTTAAGGAGAAACTGCAAGTTGCGCATAGGCTTGCGCGCCAGGGGAACGATATCATTGAAGCAGGGTTTCCTGTCATCGGTGAAGGAGATTTCCAGGCGGTCAGGCAGATTGCCGAAGAAGTGAAAGGGCCGATTATCTGTGGCCTGGCTCGATGTAAGGCCAATGATATCGATAAGGCCGGTGAAGCTCTCAAACCAGCGGGGAAGAAAGCGAGAATTCACGTGTTTCTCGCTACTTCGGAGATTCATCTTGAGCACAAGCTTGGAAAAGCCCAAGATGAAATTATCCGCATGACGGAGTGGGGAGTGAAACGGGCTCGCGGATTGGTCGAGGATGTGGAGTTCTCACCTGAGGATGCTTCGCGAACCGAACCGGGGTTTTTGGTGAAAGTTTGCCGGACAGCAATCGATGCTGGAGCGACTACCATCAACATTCCGGATACGGTGGGTTGGGCGGTGCCGGAACAATTCGGTGCTCTAATTCGCCATTTGATTCAAGAAATCCCGGAATTCTCCGAAGGCCGTGCGGTCCTTAGTGTTCATTGTCACAACGATCTCGGATTGGCTGTGGCGAATACTCTCGCGGCTGTTCAGGCAGGCGCACGACAAGTCGAGGTGACGGTGAATGGCATCGGGGAGCGTGCGGGTAACGCAGCATCCGAGGAAGTGGTGATGGCGCTCAAAACTCGCGGTGATTATTTTGGCGGTGTGGACTGTGGAATCGACACGACACAATTCGTCGAAACCTCACAGCTTGTCGCCAGAATGAGTGGCCTCGCAGTGCAACGGAGCAAAGCCATTGTCGGTGCGAATGCCTTTGCGCACGGAAGCGGTATCCATCAGCACGGGATTCTAAAGAATAGGGAAACCTATGAGATTATGGACCCGCGTTCTGTTGGTTGGGATGAGTCCAATCTTATTCTTACGAAGCATAGTGGCAAGGCCGCTGTAGATGCCCGATTGAAGAAACTTGGGTTCAAGCTGACACCGGCAGATGTCGATGCGATTGCGGAACAAGTGAAGTCGCTTGGTGAGAAGCTCAAGTATGTCAGAGATGATGATTTGGCTTCTTTTGCCGAGGTGCGTCTTGCTCTCGTACCCGAGGTGTGGACACTTGTTCGAGTACAGTCCGTTGGTGGCAATGCCAGCAAACCTGTTTCAACGGTGAAGTTGCGAAAAAACCAGGTTGGCCAGGTTCAGGAAGTCGAAGCAACATCTGATGGTGACGGTCCTATCGATGCCGCATTCAAGGCGATAGCCAAGATCACTGGTCTGAAAGCCAAAATCGATAAGTTCACTCTTCGCGGTTCGTCCCCGGGTAGGGATGCACTAGGTGGAGTTTCACTCAAGGCGAGTTTCGGTACGGATACGATTGTGTCTGGGAAAGCCTCCGATACGGACAGTGTCGTGGCTAGCACCCTTGCGCTTTTGAATGCCATTAATCGTTATCTCGCCAACGGGGATGCTCTGTAATTGGGTTTAGGTTATTAAGCAAGCCGTTCACATTTGATTTGTGAACGGCTTTTATTTTTCTTGACTTTAATTTGCTGTTGGAATAATCTACTAATATGACTTTAGGTGTACGAAAGATTGAAATTATTAGCATTATTATCGCCACTTTAGGTGGAGATTTTGCTCGTGCGCGCTTCTAACTAAACTAAAAAGAAACGAACACAAGCCAGCTCTTCACCCTCGAAGACTGGCTTTTTGTTTACCCGTGTGGGATGAAACTCAAGGGCAGTTTGAAGGAGGCTAAGCTCAAAATGTATTCCGAATATATTTTGAGTCGCCCGAGGGAGGAAAGAGATGTTTGGTCTTTAACATTATGAATAAACCTATAACTGAAATCTACGATACGTCACTTCGTGATGGTTCACAGGGTGGGGGCATCAACTATTCGGTTGCGGATAAACTTCGCATTGCCGAAAAACTCGATGATTTTGGAGTGCAGTACATCGAAGGTGGATGGCCAGGTTCCAATCCGAAGGACATTGAGTTCTTCGAAGAGGCCAGAAAGTTCAAATGGAAAAAAGCTAGGCTTGCTGCGTTTGGCTCTACTCGCAAAAAGAATATTCGAGTTGAGGATGACAGGCAGGTGCAGTTGCTCGTTGAGGCTGAAACTCCGGTTGTGACCATCTTTGGGAAGACGTGGCTCTTGCACGTTATCGAGGTTTTGGGAACAACGCCAAAAGAAAATCTAGCAATGATTGGCGACACTGTCCGTTTTCTAAAATCACAGGGCAAGTTCGTTATCTACGATGCCGAACACGCCTTCGATGGATACAAGGATAGTCCGGAGTATGCAACAGAGACGTGGCTGGCTGCCCAAAATGCCGGTGCGGATATGGTTGTACTGTGCGATACAAACGGAGGTTGCATGCCGGACGAAATCGCGACAATTACACGTTTCGTGAAGGGGTTTTTGAACGTTAAAATTGGTATTCATACCCACAACGATATGGGCCTGGCGGTAGCGAATGCTTTGGCTGCAGTCAAAGCCGGAGCCGTCCATGTACAGTGCACTGTCAATGGTTACGGAGAACGGACGGGGAATTGCAACCTCATCACCGCGGTTTCTTGCCTTCAACTCAAAATGGGAAAGAAATGTGTTCCTTGCGAATCTATTCCTCGACTCGTCGAGCTTTCTCGCTTTGTGGACAACATTGCCAATATGAGCCACGACCCACGACAGCCTGTCGTGGGTGAAGGAGCATTTGCACACAAAGGTGGCGTGCATCTTGATGCGGTCAAGAAGGTGCCTCGTAGCTACGAGCATATCGATCCTGCCACTGTCGGCAATTCACGGCAAGTGCTTATGAGTGACTTGTCGGGCAAGGCGAATGTGTTGCTCAAGGCAAAGGAGCTTGGTGTTGAATTAAAACCTGATGCTCCGGAGCTCGGTGAAATCGTCAGTCGAATCAAGGGTCTGGAACATGAGGGTTATGAGTTTGAGGCCGCGGACGGGTCACTCCGCCTTTTGTTGATGAAGGTAATGAGGGAGTATCGTCAGCCTTTCTATATCAAGGGATATCATGTTTCGAATCGTCGGGAAAGAATTGGTGACGATGATAGTCGAAAGGTGTGTGATGCGAGTATCGAAGTTTTGCACGATCCTCATGATTTGCACACTGTCGCGAAGGGTGACGGACCTATCAATGCGCTCGATAAGGCGTTACGAAAGGCGCTGGTCGTGATGTACCCGGGGATTGAGAAGGTAAATCTTTCGGACTACAAAGTGAGGATTCTCAATGACGGGGAAGATGGTGATGGGGGCGGTAGTGCATCAAGGACCCGTGTTCTCATCACATTTACTGATGGTGAAAAGCAATGGACCACGGTGGGTGCTGACGGCAACATTATTGAGGCGAGTCTGATAGCGCTTCGGGACGGCTATGAGTACTGGTTGCTCTGCCGTTAGTATCCAGGTTTATTCATAAGTCAAAGGGAGGATTTTCCTCCCTTTTTTATTTGGCTGAAAAGCGGATTTTGGCCTTTAGGATAGCCCCGCCTGGGGTACTCTCCAGGCGGGGCTATGCCTTGTTGACAAGCTTTCTTATATGTATATAATGGTCTTCACGCTCTGAAAAGCGGAGTGTGTACTTTGACAATTGAAATATTGAGAATGTAATCCGTCCCGATGCACATGGAGATTGGGGCGGAGTGCAAGTCAACACAATTTATTCAAAAAATAATTTCGTCTTTTCGTCCTAATAGCAATTGGGCGGGAAGATAATAGGAGCGGGATCAAACCCTAGGACCATTTTGAAAAAAGTTTAAATACTATTTTCCATTTTGTTCCGTTCTCTTTTATTAAGAGTTTGATCCTAGCTCAGGATGAACGCTGGCGGCGTGGATAAGGCATGCAAG
>CAYHDB010000022.1:0-14422 GCA_964355335.1 uncultured Candidatus Saccharibacteria bacterium | reverse complement strand
GACAATTTTCCAAAAAGAACTCCAAATCCTCCGGTGTACCAAGTCCCCACATTTCAGGAACGATGGCTGCTTGGAGTTTATACCCGCGATTTAAAAGTTTTTGATAGAGAGGTGCTATATAAAATTCCCCCTTGACCGGGTCGCCACTTCGCTCGTTCTTTGCGATAACCTTTTCCGCTTCTTCTATAAAGTGCCTACCTTTGGAGAAATAATAAGCGCCGATATTGGCGTACGCACCTTTTTCCATAAGTTCGCGACTTTTTTCCTCAACTTGTTCTATGTGGTTGGCGCCGGGCTTCAATAGGGTGTAACTCCACTTCGGTATGCCTTCGTTACGAGCTTTGAAGACAGGAATAATGCCAGCAGTGTCGGAGTCCTTATTTTCAATAAGTTTTGTAAAAACGCTTCCGTTAAAAAAATGGTCCGTATCGGATATAAGAAGATCCTCTTCCAAATTAATAAATGACTTTGCCGCGAGTACGGTTTCAGCGGCTCCACGGGTGAGGGAGGGGATTACTATAACTGTGATGGCGTCGGTGTAAATTTCTTTCAATTTTTTGCTTATATTGTGAGCATCATCGTGTTCCTTAAGAACAATAAAAGCGGCATTTTCAGGTTTAAAAAAAGGCAAAGAACCGGTCGCCCAACGAATCATAGGATATCCTTTAACCTCAATAAAAGGTTTTGGTTTTCGGTACTCTGGATTTTTGTCGGCAACTTTTTGGAAACGACTGCCGAGGCCTGCCATAGGAAAGATTATTTTCATATCTTTGTTGTTGTGTATTGTGTGAGGTGTTATTTTTTAGATATCTGCCTTTGTAAGGTATTTATCTCCTTTAGCTGATGGGATTTTGACAACAGCAATTGATCCATCGCTTAGACAACTGAAACTTCCAATGTCATTTGGCTTCATAACAAGAACATCACCCTTGTTGAGTTTTTTGTTATTCATTTTGAAATTGCCTGCGACCACCACCGAAATTTCGGTGGCAATTTTATGAACGTGGGTTTCCTCCTTGTCACCTGATTTATAACCCTTAACACAAAACTCAAATGTTTTCGTTTTCAATATTGCTGGAGAAAAATCTCCTATAATCCAACCGCGCGTAAAATCATCTAGTTTGTATTTTTTCATGATTACTTAAATCCATTATAATCCGAGTAGATCTGCCGAATAATCGGTATTGTTTTATCAATTATTTCGCTGGCACCTCCAATAGCTACCTGAGTACTCTCGCTAATCCTATTTCCGTTTATATCCACAAATTTTCCTCCGGCCTCCTGAATGATTAATGAGCCAGCAGCCAAATCATAAAATCCTCCTACTGCATCTGTTATTGTCATTTCCGCCAGACCTTTTGCCACCTGCCTCTGCTGGTCGATATTACTACCTGTCATTCTTATTCCCAATCTACCGTTCGAGGTTTCAACTAACTGTCTTATCAGCTCAAGTTTATTTGGAGTCGTTTTTTTGTTGAATAGAGCGTCAAGATAAATGATACCGCCTTCAAGTTTTTTGGCATTTGATACTTCAACTTTTTTTGGATTACCTTTGATGGCCAGTTTTTCGTCAAGTTCAAAAAGGTAGGCACCTTTACCGGTTTCGGCGACTAGCATTTCCTTTTCAAAAGGGTGACAAATTACTGCTGAAAATGGCTTTGAATCTTCGTATACAGCTATTCCAACGGATGAGTATTTTTGTACTCTAGTAAAGCTACTTGTTCCGTCGAGCGGGTCTACGTACCAGATTCTGTTTTCCCCTTGTTTTATTCCCGTCTCTTCTTCGTTTATGGCATCCTCAGGGTAACTCCTTGCGATTAAGTCTTTTATTATTTTACCGGATTGCTTGTCGGCTTCTGTTACCGGTGACATGCTAGCTTCCGCTTTGTACCTTGTTTGCAGGTCCTTTTCATCTGCACCATGTAAACTAAGAATTCTTCTTGCACCAAGTCTCGCGGCGACTTGCATAGTGTTGGCTGATAATTCTGAAAACCCCAATTCTTTCAATTGCTCGTGAGCCGTTAATGGTTTTGGTTGTTCAGGTAAATTTTCCATTGTATTGTCATTATTTTTTAATCATAACATGCCCTCAAGTAACGCCAAGTTCACGTCTTCTGTTCCTCGAACTTCGACGACAAAGGCGCCACTTGCTTTGGCCGAGGCTATTCCCGGCGGAGCATCTTCGATAATCAGACACTCGTGGGGCTTTACTCCAAGTTTTTCAAAGGCGCAAAGATAGGTTTCAGGGTGGGGCTTGGGATTTTTCACCTCATCGTTGCCTATAATCAGGTCAAAGAAATCAAAGAGATGTGCGGACTTGAGCATAAGATGCAAGGTCTCCCTGACTGAGTTTGAACAGCAAGCAAGCTTAAATCCACGATCTTTAAGGTGTTGAAGAAGGATAATTTTTGAATATTCCGGAGGGCAGTACTTTGGGATAATTTCCTTGGTGTGTTTCTGTTTGATTTCATTTATGAATTCTCGGAGTCCTTTCGGCAAACGCCCCTGCTTTTCTAGTTCCTCTATTTTTTTGCGGGTGGGCAAACCATTAAAGGTTCGCATGTGTTCGTCGTGTTCTATTTTTGTACCAAAAAGTGACAACGCTTTGTTCAACGCTTCGTAGTGGCCGTCAGGCATATTGACCAAAACCCCATCCATGTCAAAAAGGATAGCTTTGTATTTTTTGTTTTTTTTTCTAGGCACGGCGCATTTTTTTATATGATCGATATATTTTTCTTATACCCATGTATAACGCACTATTTCTTTGCAGTGATGTAATCAATTCCTTCTTTAACCAAGGTTGTTTTTCGGGTCTTAATGTGATATGCGAACTTGGATATGGTGATTGTTGGGTGGAGTTACAAATACTTGCAATTGTTGCAAATAAATTGTATTTTTCCATCACTAATTTTTTCGCCTCTCTTATGTGTTCAACATTTTTTTCGTATAGGTTTTCGTTGATTGCTCTTTCTATTTTTTTAATTGTTCCAGGTATGTCGTCTGCGTCGATGTGCATAAATGATTTTTCAGGAAAGTAATGGTTTAGATTTGGACAGCCATAATAAAGTGGAAATGCTTCCCCGATAAAAGCATCTGCAAGTTTTTCCGTCCAGTAGTGTAGAACATAACTGTTCTCTAGAGTAATGTGGTATTTATAAGGTGCGATGGCATCCCATTTATTTTCTATAAGGTTAATGCCTGCACCATACATGTCTAGTTCTTCCCCGAAATGGTTCTTTAGTGCGTAGGCAAGTTTCAGTCTTTTCTTGTGGCCCTCCGTGCGGTTTTTGCTCGAGGTTGCAATCGATAAAAGTTTTGTTTTCCCCCCCACTGGCTTCTGCAGGTCCTCAAATGAGGAAAATTCTTTTTTGCCAGTTTGTGGATTTGTCCATGATCCTATAAACCAGACTGATGCCAATTGATCAAGGACTATATTTGGATGCTGAAGATTTGTCTGACAAGTTCTGACGGTGTGAAATTGGCGAATGTAATTCCTGTCATAATGTTTTATCGTTTCTGGTTCGCATAACCAAAGTACTGTTCTGTCCTTAGGGCACATAGCCGTTTCCTTTTCAAGGAGGGCTCCATGTGTGAACCACCAGTCACATTCTTCCACATCTTCATTTAGGTAAAATTTGCAATTTCCCCATACCCCACTTCTATTAGGAGTTTGGCGAATAACGTCAATTCCTTTGAATGCAGAGGTTAATTTTACCTTGATAATTTCTCTATCCATTTTATTTTCTGATATCGGGGTAATTCTCTATAAACCACTTTACGGTTTTTTCTATACCTTCCGCAAGTGGTGTGAATTTAAAATCAAGCAAGTATTTTTTTAACGTATCGGAATCCGAGGGCTTGCGGAATTGGCCATCTGGTTTTGTGTCATCAAAAATAATCTTTCCCGTGAAATCCATTTTTTTCGCAATAAGATTTACCAAATCCTTGATACTGGTCTCGATACCTGACGAAAGGATAAGGGGTTCTTCGTCTTTATAATTGTCGATTGCCCACATTGCCAGTCTTGCAACATCGTCAGCAAGAACAAATTCACGAAGTGGCGCTCCGCTTCCCCATACATTTAAGTCAGTTTTGTTTTTCTTTGCCAAAAAACATCGATGTATCAATGCGGCAACTGCATGACCATCGTTCAGGCTAAAGTTGTCATTTGGTCCGTAAATATTTGTACCTACCACGGTGATGAAATTGCATCCCCATTCTGTCCGGTAGGCTCGTGATTGCACTTCCAACATCCTTTTTGCGTACGCGTAACCAAAATTCGAAGAATGAGGAGGACCCATGTGCAAGTATTCGGCTTTTAGGGGGTAATTGCATTTGTCGGGGAAAATGCAGGTGGAAAGAAACGAGAGAAGCTTGTTCACTCCTTTTGTACGCGCCACCTCAAGCACGTTTGTGTTGATCAAAATATTGTCGCGAAAATATTCACCTGGGTGTCTGCTGTTGCCTCCTACTCCTCCCACATGCGCTGCTAGATGTATCACTCGGTCCGGTTTAACTTTTTCAAAAAGTTTTTCGGTTTGTTTTCGGTCGGTCAAGTCCGCATGGCTTCTATCGGCAAAAAACATGTTCGGTAGCTCCAGCCTTTTTATGGCGCTTCCGACAAGTCCTGTGCCACCTGTTACCAGTGTAATAGGGTTTTTTTTCATACGATTAGTTTTTTAAGTTTTTTTTGAATTGCTACTGCCGTGAATCCTATTTTTTCGTCATGATCCCCGGTTTTTCCATAGTTTTCCAAAAACTCGTGAGGTACTCCAACGGTTTCAATCAATACCGGAAAGGGACGCAGGGCGGTTGAAATTTCTGACGAGAGACCTCCTTCATAATAAGGCTCAACAAGTAGAACCTTGCCAGAGGAGCAATTGTTCTTTAGGGTTTTGGCGTCAAATGGGGCTACCGTAGTGTAATAAAGTATGGTCACATCCTCATTCTTGCAGGCCTCAATCACGTTTGAAAGTGTTGGACCGACAGCAACTACGGTAGCTTTTTTACCTTTCTTGATTATGCTGGCTTTTCCAAAGGTTACAGCCTGCCCCTCTATGTTTTCTTTTTCTGAAATCCTGTAATAGGTGGGATGACCATTCGCATAGGATTGTTTAAAAAGCGTATCAAATTCAGATGAGGTCCCCGGCACCACAATCTCCATGTTCGGAATATTCTTTAGAATGGTAACGTCCGCAGGACAGTGATGTGTACATCCAAGACCGGCATAATCATATGAAGCGCCGACACTTACGAAATTACCACCCAATTTCTGGTACCCAAAGTCGTCCTTTAATTGTTCAAATGCACGCTCAACTAGAAATGGCGCGATGGTGTGGACTAGGGGAATAAATCCGGTCATTGCGAGTCCTGCCGCTACGCCGATAGTCGACTGCTCCAAAATACCGATGTTGTATATTCTTTTCGGAAACTTCTCAAAAGATTTTCTAAAACCGAATACACCGATATCTCCAAGCAAAACAACCAGACGTTCATCTGTCGAAAGTATGCTTTCTGTTGTAGAGGTGAATTGTTTTCTCATGCGATTTCATTAAGAATTTTATTCAGTTCTTCGACTGACGGTGATTTGTGATGCCATTCCGGATTGTGTTCCATCATTTTAATACCACGACCCTTTACGGTTTTCGCGATTATCACTAGAGGTTTTCCCGAATGTTTTTTGGCGAGGGCTTCTTTCAATTCGTTATGGTTATGCCCGTCTACATTTATGGAATCCCAACCGAATGACTCGAATTTTCTGCCAATATCGCCCATATCAAGCGCGCGATCGGTGGAATGGTTGTAATCTACAATAACGCAAAGATTGTCGAGCTTGTGGTGGCTTCCAAGAAGCGCAGATTCCCAGATTGTTCCTTCGTTTGCTTCTCCGTCCCCTATAATTGCAAAAACTTTTGATTTTAAATTTTTAATTTTAAGGCCCAGTGCTGTGCCGATTGCCATCGGTAGGCCATGACCGAGTGAACCTGTCGAGGCCTCAACGCCCGGTATTTTGTTGCGATCGGGGTGACCGCCAAGAACACTTCGAAACCTTCCAAAGGTTTTCATCTCTTCTTTATCTATAAAACCATTTTGTGCGAGTACAGCATACAGACCGAGAGAGGCATGACCTTTGGACAGAAAAAAGCGGTCCCTGGTGGGGTTGGTCAAATCTTTCGGGTCAATGTTTAAAATCGAATCATACAAAACGTAAAGAATATCAAGAATAGATAGGGCACTGGCGATGTGCCCCTCACCGGCATGAAAAGCAGACTCGATAATCGAGCGTCTCAGTTCATTTATTTCCCCTGCATCATTTGTTTTACTTTTTTTCATGGGTAGTAATATGCTCGATATTCCAACTATCCTTTAGAGTAAGGGAGCTTTCTGGTTTTTCCGTCGGATGGGCCTGATTCCAATAGGCTGACGGTCCGACCGTAAGGGTTTTTTGAATTGTTCTTTTGTCCAAATAATTAAATATTCCATATCTACCAAGATGCATGGATAGAAAATAATTACCCTTCATCAACATTTTTTCAGGGATAATAAGTTTTGCTTTGTAATGTCCTTTTTTGACGGTTTCCAGTTCAGGATGCCAATCTGAATGAAGTGAACGAAATAAAATATCTCCCAGACCGTTTCTCAGATAGATACCTAGTCTAAGAGCTGTAAGATCAGCCAGAGTTTCAAACTCAATTGAGACTTCAAACGGTTTGTCAGGATCAAGGACTTCGGTTTTTATTCCAGATTGGTGTACGGAAAAGTCACGAAGTGTGATGTCTTTTATAGTAAGGGGGAAATCGGATTGACCGGCAGATTTTTCATATTCATTTTTTAAATAATATTCGATGACCTTTTTGCTGTCACCCGCCATAACGATTTTTCCCTTATGAAACAAAACAGCTTTTTTGCAAAGTTTTTCCACCGCAGACATGTTGTGACTTACAAAAAGAATTGTTCGTCCGGCTTCTCCCGTGACCTCCTCCATTTTTCCAAGGCATTTCTTTTGAAACTCGGCGTCTCCTACGGCCAGTACTTCATCAACCAACAAAATGTCAGGTTCGATGTGGGCGGCAATAGAGAAGGCGAGTCTCACATACATTCCCGAGGAGTATCTTTTTACCGGTGTATCTATAAAATCCCCAATGCCGGCAAATGCCACAATGTCGTCAAATTTCTTAGCAATTTCCTTCCGAGTCATACCCAGAATGGCACCGTTTAGAAAAATATTTTCTCTGCCGGAAAGTTCCGGGTGAAAACCTGTTCCGACCTCTAAAAGGGAAGCGACCTTACCTCGAAGAATCACTTCACCTTCTGTTGGAGGGGTGATGCGTGTCAAAATTTTCAAAAGAGTAGATTTCCCTGCACCGTTTGCACCGATTATGCCAACAGCCTCTCCGCGTTCTACAGTCATGCTTACGTCCTTCAATGCCCAGAAAGTTTCAATCCCCATTTTACCAAGCATTCTTTTGACAGTGTTTACCACTGTCTGAATAGGATGCATCAGATTTTCTGTGATGATGTCCCGTAAGGCAACATATCCACCACGTTTGCCTGTGATGTTGTACCTTTTTCCTACGTTTTTAATTTCAATTATTGGTTCCATTGTGTTTTATACAATATCCGCGAAGTAGCGTTCTGTTTTTTTGAAAAAGTAAATTCCGGCAGTAAGTAATACTGTTGCTGCTAAGGCCGAGGCGCCAAGTGAATACCAGCCAACGGGTGCAGTTCCAAGTAGTCCAGATCGAGCTGCCTTTATTACGCCCGTCATTGGGTTAAAGGAAAGAAGCCATGCATATTTACCGGCAATACTTGATGGATAAATAACAGGAGTCAAAAATAAAAGTAGTTGCATGAAAAATGGCATAACATAACGCACGTCGCGGTATTTAACATTGATTGATGCCAATACGAGTCCACCTCCTACCGCCGTGGCGGACGTTATGGCAATTAATACTGGAATTAATAGTAGCCCGCTTAGGTTTGGAATATAGCCGTAGTAGAACATTAGAAAGATTAATGCGAGACTGGCGAAAAAAAGATCAACGAATTTATTCGCAGTATCGGCCAATGGCAAAATTATTCTAGGGAAATATACTTTGGTTATGATAGCGGAATTGCTGATGAGAGAATTTGACGTGTCACTGAGCGCGCTGGAAAATAATTGCCAAAATAGGAGACCCGTATATACGAAAATAGGATAGGGGATGCCATCTGATGGAACGCCGACAAGTTTTCCAAAGAAGACACTGAAAACAACCATAGTCATAAACGGTTGGAAGACTGCCCAACCGATTCCTACAATAGTTTGTTTGTATCGGACTTTAATGTCGCGCCAGACGAAAAAGTACAGCAGTTCTTTGTATCGCCAAACTTCCTTGATATCTTCAAGGCTAAAAGTTTTTTTGGGTTTTATTACGGTAATTGCCATAGGTATTACGGGTTTTTCTTTGTTACTTTTATTTTTTAGCTTTTAGTTTTACGTTTTTTACGTACCATTCGTAAGTCGATTGTATTCCGTCTCTCAGCTTAATTTTGTGTTTCCAGCCGAGATTGTGAAGTTTGCTAACGTCTAGAAGTTTGCGAGGCATACCATCCGGCTTTGTCTTGTCCCACAAAATTTTTCCATTGAAACCAACAATTTCTCGAACAAGTTCCGCAATTTCCTTTATTGAGTCGTCTTCCCCCGTTCCTATGTTTACAGGTTCACTGTTGTTGTAGTTCTCCATAAGAAAAACAGAGGCATCTGCGAAGTCGTCAACGTGTAGCAATTCTCTTTTGGACTTTCCCGAGCCCCAAAGTGTAATCTCTGTATTGCCAACCATTTTTGCCTCATGAAATTTTCGAATAAGTGCAGGTAAGACATGTGAATTTTCTAAATCAAAATTGTCATTTTCCCCGTACATATTTGTCGGGATTGCAGAAATGAAGTTCGTACCAAATTGCTTGTTATAGGATTGACAGGTAATCAGACCCGCAATTTTCGCGACAGCATATGCCTGATTTGTAGGCTCAAGTGGGCCAGTCAATATGTACTCCTCTTTTATTGGTTGCCTTGATTCTCTGGGGTACATACACGAGCTACCCAAAAAAAGCAGTTTTTTTACGCCATTTTGTTTGGCACTTTCCAGGACATTGCTTTGTACCTGTAGGTTCTCATAGATAAAATCTGCCGGCAGATTTTTATTTGCCATAATCCCGCCAACCTTTGCGGCTGCCAAAAAAACGTATTGGGGCTTTTCTGAACTAAAAAAATTTGATACAGCACGCTGGTCAAGCAGATCAAGCTCGCGTCGAGTTTTCAAAACCAGGTTTTTGAACCCTCGATCTTTAAGAGCTCGGACAATTGCGGATCCGACAAGACCGAGGTGTCCAGCCACATAAATTTTTGAATTACGATCCATGCTTTTCAGATCTACTTTCTCTTTTCACCACTCTTAGACAGCTCTCTTCTTAAGGTGTCTTCGATGTCAGAGGTGACCATTTCTTTAATAAGATCAGCGAAACTTGTCTTTGTTTTCCATCCAAGCTTTTTTTGCGCCTTTCTCGCGTCTGCTTTAAGTGAATTGACCTCCGCTGGTCTGAAATAATTTTTATCAATTTCTACCAGTATGTCTCCGGTCTTCTTATCAAAACCTTTTTCTTGAATGTTTTTACCTTTCCATACCAGGTCGATTCCGATTTGTTTGAAGGCTAATTCACAGAACTCTCGTACGGTATGCTGTTCGCCTGTACCTATGACATAGTCTTCGGGTACGGTTTCTTGAAGCATAAGATACATGGCCTCTACATAATCCTTCGCATGTCCCCAGTCCCTTAATGCCTCTAGATTTCCCAAATATAATTTGTCTTGCAGGCCAAGCTTTATTTTAGCGACAGCTTGTGTGATTTTTCTGGTAACAAATGTCTCTCCACGTCTTGGGCTTTCGTGATTGAAAAGAATGCCGTTGACTGCGAATAAACCGTAAGATTCTCGGTAATTCACAGTTGCGTAATAGGCAGCGGCTTTTGAGACTCCATAGGGTGAGCGAGGAGCGAATTTGGTGTCTTCGTTTTGAGGGGGGACAGCAGAACCAAACATCTCGGATGAGGAGGCCTGATAAAACTTAATTTTTTTGCCAGTTTGTTTTTCAAAATCTCGTATTGCCTCAAGAATTCGGAAAACACCGAGTCCTGTTATGTTTCCCGTGTACTCAGCCATGTCGAATGAGATTTTGACGTGTGATTGCGCGGCAAGATTGTAGATTTCGTCCGGTGCGATTGTAAAAATCAGTTTTTTCAGATTTGATGCGTCGGAAAGATCGCCGTAGTGTAGAAAAAGCCTCGTGCCTTTTATGTGGGGGTCTTGGTAAAGATGTTCGATTCTTCCGGTGTTAAATGTTGAAACTCTGCGGATAAGACCGTGAACTTCGTATCCTTTCTGTAGGAGAAGTTCCGCCAGATAAGAACCGTCTTGACCTGTGATCCCCGTGATAAAAGCCTTTTTTACTTTATTCTTCGAAATTTTGTTTTTCATAGTTTTTATTATAACTCTTATTTGGGGCTTACCAATTCTTAATTTTCCTTACCACGGTTCTTTTGAGTTGTTGATATGAACTGATCGCTTCTCGTTCAAGCTCAGGGGAAAGGGTGCGTAGCAGTTCCTTTCCAAGTATTCGATATTGCCCGCCGACCTTGTTTGCTCTAATAAGGCCATTTTTTAGCAGACGTTTTACCGTGCTTTCGCTAATCTTAAGGAGTTTTTGCGTTTCTGCTGTAGTATATACAGCTTCTGGCTTGATTTCATCGCTCATAAGTAGTAGATTAACAGAGGTGTCAATAGGTGTCAAATCAGTTCAAATGGTACCTATGGATATATAACAACCTTGCGACTTATTATGTTGCAAGTACTATAATAGCCGTATCGAATCAATTTTATGATAAAAGGTAAAAAAATAGTGAGTTTGGTACCCCTCAGAGGTGGTTCAAAATCAATACCATATAAGAATATCAAAGAGATTGCCGGTAAACCTCTTTGTTATTGGGCGCTTAAAGCGGCTACCGACTCAAAATATATCGATGAGGTTTGGGTTTCAACAGATGATAAGAAAATTAAGGATGTAGTGCTGTCATTCAATTTAGGAGTAAAAGTCATCGACAGGCCAACCGAGCTTGCGCAAGACACTTCATCAACGGAATCCGTTATGTCGCATTTTGCTGAACATGTTGAGTTTGATATTTTGAATTTAATTCAGGCGACTTCTCCTTTTACAACTTCGGAAGATTTGGATATTGCTATCGAACAATTTGAACGTGACGGAGATGATTCGCTTCTGACAGGAGTGCTTTATAAAAAATTCTATTGGTCTCCGTCTGGCGTACCGCTTAACTATGATTATTTGAAACGGCCGCGACGGCAGGAATTTGAAGGAGTGGTAAATGAGAACGGTGCCTTCTATCTAACCAAGAAAGAAATTTTTCAGAAAAACAAGAATCGCCTCGGCGGGAAAATCGGTATTTTTCTTATGCCTGAGGATAAGGCGATTGATATTGACGAGCCGTCCGATTGGGCACTTGCAGAAAAGTATCTTCTTTCGCAATTGAAAAATTAAAATGAAAACTGTCCTGATTTCAAAAAGTACGGTGGAAGCAACCCTCTCAAAGGTTCCGATACAAGGGAAGCACCTCCCCGAACCATTCAAAAGTTTTGCTTTGGCTAACAAATTGCCATTTGCTATTTTGGAAGACACGAAAGTGTCAAATGGCGCGGAAGTTCATATACACGAAGGGGATTTGTGGCTCTGTTTGGAAGGTGAAGCGGTGTTTACGTGTGGCGGTGAACTTGTTGAACCGAAATATCGCTTGAGTGCCGACAGCACGGAAAATAAAAATGAATTGTTTGCGTCAAATATAAAGGGCGGTATTGAATTCTCTGTACGGGCGGGGGACTGGCTCTGGATTCCCGCAGGGGAGCCTCATCAACATTCCGCCGTTGGCACCTCACGACTTGTCATTATAAAAATTCCGTCAGGAAACAAATAATTGATGGCTAGAAGTTTTTTGCTGTGATATAGTTTTTGCCATGGAAACAAACAAAATTTTGCGTAATGCAGTATTGACGTGTATTTTTTTCTTGCCTTTTATTACTCTTTTTGTGGCCAACCACTTGTTTTTCCCTTTTATAACCGGGAAAAACTTTGCTTTTAGGATTATTGTCGAAGTTATTACTGTGCTTTGGTTCATCCTTGCACTTAGGGATAAATCAGTATTACCGAAATCGTCAAAGCTCCTATGGGCTTTTGTCGCCTTTGTAGGTGTGATTTTTGTCTCAGATATTTTTAGCCCAAACGCTTTCAAGAGTTTTTGGTCAAATTATGAACGTATGGAGGGGTGGGTCACTCTCGCACATCTTTTTGCTCTGTTCGTCGTGACAAGTTCTGTTATGACCAGAAAGGTTTGGGAATGGTTTTTCCGCTTGTCTGTTGGAGTCAGTCTACTGGTGGCGGGATATGGGATGGCGCAACTTGCGGGAGTCGCGGATATTCACCAGGGCGGAGTCCGTCTTGATGCCACGCTTGGCAATGCCACATATCTAGCAATCTATATGGTCTTTCATATTTTCTTAAATCTCTTGCTTTTGTCGTGGTCGGAGAAAGGCTCCATTTGGCGTTGGGTGTATTGGTTCGCTATTGCTACCGAAGCCGTTATTCTTTACAACACCGCGACAAGAGGTGCCATCCTCGGCCTTATCGGGGGATTGTTTCTCACTGGTATTTTGGTTGCGATTTTCGAAAAGAAAAATCCTTTTCTTAGAAAAGTGGCTGTTGGTGTCGTGCTTGCCCTTGTACTTTTGGTAGGTATATTTACTCTGTTCAAGAGCAGTGATTTCGTAAGAAACAGTCCTGTTATGACTCGTTTTTCAGAGCTTTCTTTTTCCGACAAGACAACTGATTCACGTTTCGCCATTTGGGGGATGGCATGGGAAGGCTTTAAGGAAAGACCGATACTTGGGTGGGGGCAAGAAAGTTTCAATTATGTTTTTAACAAATATTATGAGCCGAGAATGTACGCCCAGGAACAGTGGTTTGACCGTACGCATAATGTTTTCTTTGATTGGCTGATTGCTGGAGGTATATTGGGAATTATTTCTTACCTTTCGCTTTTTGTTCTCGCTTTGTACTATCTTCTACGAAAGGGTTCCCATTTTTCTTCTCTAGAAAAAAGTCTGCTACTTGGTTTGTTTTCCGCGTACTTTTTTCACAATCTGACGGTGTTCGACAACATCACGAGTTATATGATGTTCGTTTTTGTCCTGGCATATATCCATAGTACCGTCGGAGGTGTCAATGAAAAACTGGCGCATAGTGTTTCAAAAATTGACTCAGGAACTAAGAATAGAGTTCTCATTCCACTATCCTGTGTTTTGGCTGTCTTCGTCATCTATTCGGTCAATGTTCCAGCAATGCTTGCCGCCTCAAATCTGATTTACGCTCTTTCCGCGAATAAGTCCGGTCCGCAAGCAAATGTGAAATATTTCAAGCAGGCTATTGGCTACGATTCGTTTGGCAGAGCGGAGATTTCCGAACAACTTTCGCAGGCTTCATCTCAGGCGGCCACGATGCAAAATGTGGACCTAAAAATTAAGCAGGAGCTTTTCGATTTGGCTCAGGGAGAGTTGGCGAAACAGCTGGATAGAGCACCGGAGGATGCGCGGTACTATCTGTTTGCCGGTTCATTGGCCTCAAGCTATGGTGACAGTGATAATGCTATTAAGTATTTACAGAAGGCTCGCGAACTCTCACCTAAGAAACAAACACTGCTGTTTTCGCTCGGTTCAACTTATTTAGGTAAGGGCGACTTCGAGTCCGGAGTGAAAATAATGAAGGAGGCGTTTGAGCTTGATAAATCGTTCAAAGAGGCGAGGGTTATGTACGGAATCGCTTTGCTGTATGCGAAAAATAAGTCCGAGGCACTCGAGGTTCTCAAGGAGCTTCCAAAAGAAAGTGCATTAACTGACCAAAGAATATTGCAGGCTCTCTACACCGGAGGTTACTATCAGGAAGCTCTCGATAGTATCAATTTTATTATTGGCAAGACTCCGAACAATCCGGCATTTTATTTCAGCAGGGCGGCGATTTTGTATAAGCTGGGAAAACCTAACCAAGCGATTGTTGATCTAAATAAAGTGGTTGAATTGAACCCGGCTGTAAAAGGGGAGATTGACGGTGTGATAAATAAAATCCGTACAGGTCAGCCGATTTAAAACAATAGTCAATAGTTGAATATAAAATAGGGAAATTAAACCCCGCCAAGGCAAGGCCTTGGCGGGGTTTAGTGAAGAAAACCTTGACTTTCTCTATTTTTATGCTAGTTTGATTTTAGTTCGCTTGATCCTACCGGAGTCCCTCAATCCGAACACTCACTCTCACGCGCCTTGTCGGCGTTT
>CAYHDB010000021.1:0-15870 GCA_964355335.1 uncultured Candidatus Saccharibacteria bacterium | reverse complement strand
ATAGACCCGCACTGAAAAGCGCGGTGGCTATGAGTGGGGCAATAAGGTACGCCCATGGACGCATAGTTCGAAATAGTCCGATGACATTTGCTCTGCCGGAATCAATCTTCTTGAAAAAATAGGTTTCGCTCATTATTTCCACCATTGAAGCCCCGATTCGGCTCATAAAAAGGAGAGCGATCCAAATGAAAATACTTTTGGCGTCGATGAACGCGATAAGGCCGGTGGCAAGCGCGATGACAATAAATCCGACGGACATTACTTCTTTTTCGCCCCAGCGAGTGTCTGCGAGACGGCCAAGGGGTGCCTCGGTAAGCACGAAAGGTAAAAGCATTATGGAAAACATCACTCCTATCTCATGCCAGTTGAAGCCCACATATGTATACAGGTAAATCGGTGTATAAATGACCATCCAGGAATAAAAAAACTGTAACAAAAAACTAACAAGAAAGATTGATCGTATATTTTTGTTAGACATAACCTCGCGGATAGTCCTTTTGACGGGTATTTCTCTGTACTCCACATCCCGATAGTTTTTTAGGTTGTGGAAAAGCAGAAAAATTATTGGAAGGACAAGTATCGCGGAAGCGGTAAATATTTTCCAGTAATCACCGTCGGTTAGAATGAAACTTCCGATAAGGGGGGCGATAATCCAGGCGATGTTTGCGGTGGAAAGAAATGTTCCGCGGATTTTCCCCGTGGTCGAATCCTTGGAGTAGCTTTCCAAAAAGACATCTATGTTAAACCCGATAATTGCCAGTGACACGAAGCCTACGATAAAGCTAAGCGCGATCACATAAAAATTGTCCGACCACGCCATATTTAATGTACAGATAAGGTCGATGGCCAAAAGCAAAATAATCATTCTATAGTTTCCGAGTTTCCGGAGAAGGTGTGGAATATATATGAATGAGATTATTGTAAGAGTGGCCGAGATGGCATATAGAATACCCACAAGATTTTCACTTGTGAAGCGTGAAAGAAACGTGGAGCTTACATATGAAGGTAGAGCCCCATGAAGAGTAAAAAGGAAACCTAGTAGATAAATGACGAAAATGCTTGATTGTCGCTTTGTCTCGGTGTCTGGATACATGAGGGGGATTATAACATACAGTTCCTAACCTTCTATTGACAATTAATGCTAAAGCGTTAGTCTTTAAAAAGTTTAGACAAAGGAACCTCAAAACAAAAGGAATGACAGATGAATGCCGTAAATGTTAGAAATCCCAATTCTGAACGCGATAGCAAACTCAATGGGTTTTGGACAGAGTTTTTGACAAAGTCACCAACTCCCGACCAACTTCTCGACGTCGCACGAGCTGTTCCGTATTTGCAGGAGAGGGCGTGGAATATGTGGATTGAGACGAATCCGGACGAGCAGAAACTTGTGGGCCTGTTTAGTCGCAGAAGTGGTTATTGGCATATGAAAAAGCTGATTGGGGCGGCTATTATCAAGAGATTTCCGACGAAAGCCTCGCTATTAATGATTATTCAGGAAGCCCCGGAACTTGGAACAGAGGTCGCGAATGCGCTCTGTGAGCAGGAACCATGTGATCACAGTATATGGGAGTACATTATAATGACAATTGGGGACGACTTGTTGAGAGAAAAAGTTGCGAGAAAATATTTTGAGCGACAACTTTCGAACAGGTCTCTTTGCGTCATTGCCTCACATGTCCCGTCACTTTGTGAGAAGGCGTGCGAGAAGCTCCTGAGTCAGGATCCAAAGGGAGATGAAATTGTGACCATAATGCGCGATTGTCCCACGTGCGCTTTAACAGCGTGGGAGCTGGCCAGGATTGAAGGATCGGTTTACACTTTGATGTCGGTCGTCACTCAGATTCCCGAATACAGTTTACGGGCGGGGAAGTTGCTTCTGGAAAAGACATATAAGCCGGAGGAATTGTTCAACCCGATGTTTCATATCGCGAAGTCAGTTCCACAGTTGCGTGAGGCGGTATGGAAAAGATTGCAAAAAGTCCAACTGTCCAATACCTGGCTTGAGGCCATTGCACGTGAGGCTCCAGAACTTTCTACACGCGCGCTTGCGCTTCGTGTTCCTCCCGAGCGTACGGCAGAGGTTGTCATGTCGGATATTTTGAGGGCGAATTATTGAACGCAAGTTCGCCAAGTGTTGTAGCATAACGTCCGCACATTCTGTGTGGCGTTTTTTTAAACACCCAAAAGTACAGGAATCACTATCGGGCGCTTGGCTGTTTTTTGGAACAGGAATCGGCCGACGTTGTCGGTGAGAACCGTTTTTACATATTCGAAGTTTATCGGGTTCATTCCCGCAGTCGTATCTTCGATAGTCTTTTTGATGATGATACGTGTCTGATGAAGAAGGTCCTGGGACTCACGAAGGTACACGAAACCGCGTGAAATGATGTCGGGAGATTTTTTCAGTTTGCCGTTGGAGGAATTGACCGAGGCGATAATGACGAACATACCGTCTTGAGCGAGCATCTGTCTGTCTCGGATGACTACTTCCTGGATATCACCGATTGCAAAACCATCAACCATGACTACTCCTGACGGAGCTTTCTCCTTTAGGCGGACAAATTTTTTGCCACCATCCTGGATTTCAATAATCGTGCCGTTGTCGGGAACAATAATCTGTTCCGGAGTCATACCGACTGTCTTTGCCAATTCTTCGTGAACGCGAAGCATATAATGCGTCCCGTGCATCGGCATAAAGAATTTTGGTCGGATGTGTTTATGCAACCATTCAAGTTCACCGCGGTTTCCGTGTCCAGTGGAGTGAATATAGACATCTGATGTGCGGTAGTGAATGATTTTTGCACCTTGTCTGGCCAGATTGTCTTTGAGCTTTTGTACAGCTCTTTCGTTCCCAGGAATAATTGAAGAAGAAAGCAGTACACTGTCGCGCGGAGTGATTTTGAAGTATTTGTGAGACTTGTTCGACATTCGCATCAGAGCGGCAAATTCGTCTCCTTGTGCGCCTGTGACGAGGGCAATAATCCTGTCTGGGGGATAGGAATCCATTTCTTCTACGGAAATAATCGTCTCTTTTTTTACTTTCAGAATGCCCATCTGTCTGACAATTTCGACGTTGTTCTTCATACTACGTCCGTCCACTACGACTTTCTTGCCGTATTTTTCTGCAGAATGAATAACACTCATTATTCTTTCGAGTTGGGAAGCGAATGTTCCGATGATCAATCGGCTCTTTGTATTTTTGATGATTTCTTCAAGGTTTTTCTGAACCAATCTTTCAGGTGTAGAAAAACCAGGGTTGTCCACGTTCGTGGAGTCCATCATCAAGAACAATACGTTCTCATTTTTGAATTTGTCGTATTCTTTTGTCTCAGCCTCTGTTGGTACACCGTCCTCGTGATCAAGCTTGATGTCGCCTGGGTTTACGATGCAACCGAATGGTGTCTCTATAATAACTCCCATTGAATCTGGGATTGTGTGGGTGACGGAGAAAAATCTCACTTTAAGATTGCCGATTTTTATCGTGTCCTCTTTTTCCACAATTTTGATATCAAGTGGGGTCAAATGAGGAAATTCCTCCTGACGCTTTTTTATCATGACACTAGTCAATGCGCGCGTATAAAGAGGCGGATTACCTATTCGGTCCATTATGTAAGGAATACCCCCGATGTGATCAAGGTGGCCGTGCGTAATGATGAGTGCGCGGATTTTATCTTTTCTTTCCTCGAGATATTTGGTGTTTGGCAGGATATAGTCAATTCCGGGAGTGTCTTCTTCCTTAAACTGAAAACCTGCGTCAAGAACGATAATGTCGTTGCCGTACTCCACCATAGTCATATTCTGACCAATTTGTTCCACACCTCCCAAAGGAATGATTCGGATAGTATCCGGTGCGAGTGGGGGAATAACGCTTTCTACTTTTTTGCCGTTCAATGCGTGTCCGGATGAGCCGGTGTGCGGTCGGTGGTGAGGACGATCCATTTTTTTACCACCAAATCCTCTCGGAGTTTTGTTGCTAAATTGCGAAGAGCTATGATGTCCGCTAATGCTTGGTGCAGGCGAAGGGGAATGAGGATGGTTCGTAACCCCTCTGCGCATAGGCGGGCGTGCTCGAAGTGAATCCGAGTGAAATGTCCTGCCTAATCCGGCAGAGCCGGCAGGTCGAGGCGTCATTCCGCTCAAAGCGACAGAACGAATATGAGTGCCTGTGCTTGGAGGCACGGGCGCTTTTCCGTGTGATAAGGGTTTCTGAGATTTGTCTTTGTCCATACGATTGATTTTGTTAATTGAGTCCGGAGTTTTGCGCAGGATGAAATGTTTCAAAATCATCGTCCAGCACTAATTTCACGGAAAATTTAATAATAATTTTAATTTGTAGCAGTAGTAGCAGTAATCGTACTGTGTATGTATTTTTGTCAGTAAAATTAGTGCTGGATGCTCGAAAAATATAGTCAGTCTAGGAATCTCTCCCTATTTTTCGGCAAATATCTTCCATACACTTTCTGTCTCTGTATACCACTTTTCAATATTCAATAATCTTTCCGCAGGTACAGTAATGTGTCCGATTGAAAAGCCTTTGACTTTTTCTGGCAGAATATAAAGAAAGTCTGGAGAATAGATGAAGATTGCGGGAAGATCGTTTTGTATCTCGGCCTGTAGGCCACGATATTTTTCAAGTCTGCTATCTCTGTCCGAAAGAGTTCTCGCTTCCTCGAGAAATTTGTCAGCCTTTGAGTTGGTGTATAGGGCAATGTTTAGGCCGGGATCATTTCTCTGTGATGAATGCCAGAACGCGAAAAGGTCCAGGTCACGGCCGATGATTTCTCCGAAGAGAAGTGCGTCATATTTTCTGCTTCTGATAACGTTTTGGTTCAGCTCGCCAATCTCGGATATTTTCACCTCCACTTGTGCTCCGATTTTCTGCCACATTCCCTGAAGCATGAGCGCCGTGGATTTCAGTTCTGGAGCGTTTGATGTGCTGATGGAGAAGGAAAGGGTAATGGTTTCTTTCTTATTCTTCTTTTCGTAAACACTTTTCGTGTCGTTCCATTTCCACTTCGCGTCTTCAAGAAGTTTCTTCGCCGAGAGGATGCGGTCATCGTATGATTTGGTAGACCAGTCAGTTTTCCTTTGGTTCTTGCCGTCATCGGGTAGAAGGCTTGGAGGAATGGGACTGTCAATCGCTATACCTTCTCCGTTTAGGATACTGTCAACAATTTTTTCCTTGTCCGTTGCAATCTCGAGAGCCTGCCTTACTTCCTTATTTGCAAGTACTGGCGCGTGACTTTCGTTGAAAAATACAGCAAAAATTCTTGGAAGTGGAGTGCGTTCTATCCGCCCACCATTGTCAGAAATACCTTTTGCTTGTCCGGGTGAAATGCCGGCGATACTTTCCACGGTCCCGTTCTTGTATCCGAGAACAAGCGAGTCGCTATTTTGAAAAAAGCGAATGACAATATTTTCAATCAGCGGATTACCAAAAGTATATTTATCAAATGATTCAAGTCTGTATGAAACTGGAATACCAGAAGAATTGCGTTCGATGGATTTCATTTTGTAAGGTCCTGAGCCGACGGGCTGGATGTTGAACTGGCCAAAAGGGAATTCGTCAGCGTTTACTCCGTTCCAAATATGCTTTGGCAATATTCCCAGTGTCGCGTTCTCAAGAAAAGGAGAATACGGCTGTTTTAAGATAAGGCGAACATTTCTCTCGTCAATTTTCTGGACAGTCACACCTTCCCAATTTGGGCGCTTTGGACTTTTGATTGCAGGATCCTGTGCCTTTTCAACCGTGAATACGACGTCGTCTGTTGTGATAGGGGTTTTGTCGTGAAATGTGATTTCCGGTTTGAGTGTGAAAGTGTAAGTAAGGCCGTCAGGGGAGATGGTGTAACTTTGGGCCAAATCCGGTACAAGAGTGCCGTCCGCGGTCGCTTTCAGGAGCCCTGAGAAAATAAGAGCAGTCAGGTCTCTGTCCGCGTCCGAAAGGGCGAGTACGGGATTTATAAAGTGCGGAAGACCCACGACTCCTTCAGTCAGAGTGCCACCATGTGCAGGTACTTCCACCATAAACATACGGTTTACGGTCAGTAACGCCATCAACGAGGTGAGAGACATGACAAAAGCCAGGGCGTAAAATATTACTTTTTCGGTAAGCGAAAAACGGACGATGGCCTCATTGATCTGCTCAGCCTTCGGTATGGAGTATCTTTTGAATAAAATATTTTTGAGTTTGTCCTTCACTGTGGCTAAAGCCATACGAACATACGAAATGGATGCAAATATACGAACAGTTACGAAAATTTTCGTATTATTTCGTGTATTTCCTTAGATTCGTATTTTCGTATATTTACTTAATGATGAGTGCGAGAAAAGCTGAAAGTGTAAAAAGAATCGCCAAAACAATGCTGGCATTGAATACGAATTTCTCAAAACCGCGTCGAGTGTGGAAACCTGAACTGAAGTTGTCGCCTAGCGCGCCTCCAAGACCCGCAGCCGTCTGTTGTAGCAAAATACAAACGGTAAGGAGCACCGCCAAAGTAACCTGTATATAGGGCAATAATTGAGAAACTAACGCCATTCCAAACAGCATAGCATACTCAAGTTAAAAGTCAAAAGGAAAAAGTAAAAAGTGAAGAAATCCTACAAGGGGGGGGAAGACCCACGGTCGAGTATGGCCGCAGGGCAAGCCGATTGACACTCTCTATCTATTGTTTAAGCTAGGGCGAGACAGAAACAAACTAGAACCCCGAAAACTTACAACTATTATGGATACAGCAAATCCGTTACTACTCAGGAACTTTTCCTTGACCGATTTTCAAGATTGGAATCGACGTGTATATCTCATTCAGAATGATGTGCATTTCTGTGACACATCAGTCATGGTTTCTCGTATGATGCAACAAGCGATCAGGTTGCATCAAGCGGCAGAAGAAAATATTCGGAACGCTTTTTCCTACCGTCTCGCCATGACTTTTTCGTGGACGCTCGCGTTTGCAAATCGACGGCATTTCGTTATTCAAGGAGAAAGATTGGAGCTCTTTATTGCAAAATCGAAGTCTCTTTCACTCCGAGAACTTCAGGTCGAGATTGCGCGTCCGCATGAACTGCCTTCTCCGGCATGTGAGGTCGTCTTTTTGTTGAGACAAATCGGAGTACTCACGCAAGTTTTTGAAAACTTCAGGTCGACACACAGTTCGGATTCAATTGGGGAAATCGAAGCCTCGATTGTTGGTGTTGTAGTGAAATTGTGTCGCGTTGCTGCTTCCTTAGATTTTGATCTCGCTGCCGAGATGGAACGGCAGTTTCCCAGAGGCTGTAACAAGTGTCGTAAAACTCCATGCGATTGCCAGTTCAGTGTCGATAAACAGATTTGATGAGGCGTTTTGTCTCACCGTAACCGAGAAATTCTCTCGGTTTTTTTTTGCGTAAAATAAAAAAGAAAACCCGCGACCTGTGACAGTCGCAGGGAGGGTCAATTTACCGGAATTAGTTGGGGGAGGAGTGTTCGCCATGACAGAGCGACTCTTATTTTCCGCTCCCTCAAAAGGTAGAGGTGCTCGAGATCAACTTTTGTGAGATTTGCTCGAGTTCATGTTAAAGAACTTTTGCTTCGGACTTTTTTATTGAGAGGTAGAACGTATTCTACCCCGGAGCTCGGAAGCTTTCCTTGGTAACGAACACGATTTCTGACTACTTCAAGTTAGCATTTTAAAATACTTTTGTCAAATTAAAAATGAAAAGAAAATCCCGCGAACGAGTACGTTCGCGGGGGACAATTTTCAGTTTGGAGTGCCATGTTTTGCGATGTATGGCTCCCAAAAATTGGCAAGCCATTCATCTTTAAATGCTGCAAAGTTGTACATGTCCCAGTACTTGCCATTCCAGAAGCGATCTTCGCGCATCACTCCTTCATCCGAGACGATGCCCATTTTCTTTACGGCAGCGAGACTGCGTGTGTTGTATGCAAATACCGAACCTTTAATTTTGCGCAGTCCAAGAACTGTGAATCCGTAATGCATTGTCAGTAGGCCGGCTTCGGTGCCGTAACCCTTGTTTCTGAAGTTCGGGTTAGCAATGAAGATTGTTATCATCCCTTTGCCGTCCACAATCTTCAGTCTTCGTAAGCGTGCGACTCCGATAATTTTTCCCGTCTCGTTTTCGATGACGGCAAATGAAATGCGATTTCCCCCGATGCTTTCTTGCTCCCATTCTAGAATTCTTTTTTCGATGTCTGTTTGTGTGAATGGCCCTCTGTCCCCGATGTACTCGCTAACTTCTGGGTCATTCATACCTTCAAATAGTGTTTCTCTGTCCTCGTCGAGCAGAAATGAACCAAGTGAAATGCGCCAGCCATGTTTAGTGATTTTTCTTTCCGTTTTCATGTCAAAGAACCTTTCTTTTTAAGGGTTGGTTTGTGTTGAGAGGTAGAACGCATTCTGCCTCAAAGTTGCACAAGCCAACTCTCTGGCAACGAACACGATTTCTAACTGCTTTAGGTTAGCATTTTAAAACACTTTTGTCAAATTGAAAATTACTGAGAAGCTACTATAATAACACCACTAACATTTTTCAAAAGCAGGTTGTTATATTTTGACAACTTGTTATTTATCAG
Source organism: uncultured Candidatus Saccharibacteria bacterium (assembly GCA_964355335.1). GTDB lineage: Bacteria > Patescibacteriota > Minisyncoccia > Phycocordibacterales > SIBU01 > SIBU01. Next base: position 7,298 of record CAYHDB010000021.1, on the reverse strand, counting down.
TTCAGATTAACATACGAAAATACGAATTGAGACAATATACGAAATAATACGAAAATCGTAGTGATACCACAAAAGTTTTCGTATGCGTTCGTATATCTGTACCCTTTTGTATGTTCGTATATTTAAAAATCTATGAAAAAAGAAAAAAAATCTTCAGTAAGCAAAAGTATGCCGAAAATCCAGCCACTTGGAGATAAGGTTTTAATAAAAGAGCTTGAGGCTGAAACAACAGAGAAAACTGCCGGAGGGATTTTTATTCCTGATACCGTGAAGGAAGACCGTGGCTCAAAGAAGGGCGAGGTTCTTGCTGTAGGTCCCGGGAAATACGATGACGGAGTTCTTGTTCCTATGGAAGTAAAAGTTGGCGATACTGTGCTCTACCAGTGGGGAGATACAATCAAAATCAAAGATGAGGAATACGTGGTCGTGAGTGAGAGTAGTTTAATAGCAATCATTAAATAAATATACGAAAATACGAAATAAAGAAAATATACGAAATAATACGAAAATCGTAGTGGTACCACAAAAGTTTTCGTATATGTTCGTATACCCGTTCCCATTCGTATGTTCGTATAGATCATTCTTATGTCTAAACAAATAATTTTTAACGAACACGCTCGAAAAGCTCTTAAGCGCGGAGTTGACGTTGTTGCTGACGCTGTGAAAATTACCATTGGTCCTCGAGGTCGTAATGTCGTGCTCGATAAAGGCTATGGTGGTCCGACTATTACAAACGACGGTGTTTCTATTGCCAAGGAAATTACGCTCAAGGACAAGTTTGAGAATATGGGAGCCGAGATTGTAAAAGAGGTGGCGACCAAGACCAATGATTTCGCAGGAGACGGTACCACCACATCTGTGATTTTGATGCAGGCAATCGTTGCCGAAGGTATGAAGCAGACGACGATGGGTGTGAATGCGATGGGTGTGAAGTTTGGTATCGAGAAGGCGACCGAGCATGTACTCAAAGCTTTGAAAGATATCGCCAAGCCGATAAAGACCAAAGACGAGATAAGACAGGTAGCCACTATTTCAGCTGAGTCAGAGGAAATTGGGAAAATAATTGCTGATACTATAGATAAGGTTGGTAAGGACGGTGTGGTGACTGTGGAAGAATCACAGTCTTTCGGTGTTGAGTCAGAAATTGCGCAGGGACTGGAATTTGATAAGGGCTATGTCTCTCCTTATATGATTACGGACGCGGAGCGTATGGAAGCGAAGTTCGAAGACCCGGCTATTCTTATTACAGACAAGAAGATCGCCGGTGTAAAAGAGATTTTGCCGTTCCTAGAAAAACTTGCTCAGACAGGAAAGAAAGAATTGGTGATTATTGCCGAAGAAGTAGAAGGTGAGGCACTTGCGACTTTTGTTGTTAACAAATTACGAGGAGGATTTAACGTGCTGGCCATCAAAGCTCCCGGATACGGCGACCGCAAGAAGGAAATGCTCGCAGATATTGCGGTAACAGTCGGTGCGACTGTTATTTCCGAGGAAGTGGGACTCTCGTTTGAGAAAGCTGAGCTTTCAATGCTTGGACGAGCTCACAAAGTTATTTCTACTAAGGACGACACTGTGATTGTCGGAGGTAAGGGTAAAAAATCCGAGATTGATTTACGGGTAGCCCAGCTTCGAAAACAGCGTTCGTCTACGGAGTCAAAATATGATGTCGAAAAGTTGGATGAAAGAATTGCCAAGCTCTCAGGTGGAGTAGCGGTCATCAAAGTGGGAGCCGCGACCGAGACGGAGATGAAATATTTGAAATTGAAGATTGAGGATGCAGTGAATGCTACAAAGGCTGCTATTGCCGAAGGTATCGTGGCCGGAGGAGGCGTCGCGCTTATCAAAGCATCACAAAAAGTCGGTGAGTGGATAAAAGCAGAAGTTGCGAAAGGTAAAGAAAGTATGACTAAGGAGTTTGAAGTTGGATTCAATATTGTCTTGAAAGCTCTTGAGGCTCCTCTGAAACAAATTGCTATCAATGCCGGAAAAGATGACGGTTCGGTGATTGTCGAACATGTCCGTAATGGTAAGGGCAATGCTGGCTATGATGCATTGAAGGATGTGATGGTACCCGATATGTTGGTTGCTGGAATTATCGATCCTGTGAAGGTGACTCGAAGTGGAGTGCAAAATGCCGCTTCGGCTGCTGCGATTTTACTCACTACCGAGGCTGCTATTACTGAAGAGCCAAAAGAGGAAAAAGAGGGACCGGCCATGGGTGGAGGAATGCCGGGAGGGATGGACTATTAAGAAGTTTAAAAATCAAAACGCAAAATTAAAAGTAAACGAAACCCTCCCCGATTTGCAGAAGCAAATCGGGGAGGGTTTCGTTTAAAATAATCTAAAAAAATCCGTCCTCAATTTATGTAGAGGACGGTACTGAAAATTTGGCCCTAGCACGGTTTCCTTGGATTCTTGGCATATAGGATGACAAGGTACTTGCTGACGCAAAGTTGTTCCAGCATCTTGCGCACACTCTACGTTGGCCGGATGATCCTATTGTCCCCTTTGCGATGCACAAATCGTTAAGGATGTATGGCAGAGGCCGAAATCTTTTACACTCGTTACATTTTCCAAATAAGAACATATTTAGTTCCTTTCTTTTTGCTAGTATAAATATACGTACTAAAGTAGCACACTGTCAATAATTTTCGTGGATTTTGTGATATAATCGGAAAATGAAAACTCGATGGGGAGTTATTCCCGTTGTCTGGATTGGAGTAGCTATCGCTTTTGCGGTAGGTGTTTTGCTTGGCGGATATTTTTTTCCTGACTCCGGTATCGTCGAGGAAAAAAGTGTTACGGTTGTGCCACTTTTGCCAAACCTGGATAGAAGCACGCTGGACAGCAAAAATCAGATTGTATCTGTGAGGGAAGAATTGAAGCCGTTTTCGAATCCTGAATACGGAATATCGTTTAGTTATCCTGCTAAATATATATTAAGCTCATTAGGATATGAGGAAGTTTTACCCCTCTTGATGTATGAGGACCCGAATAAGACGGTGCCGGACTTCATCGATGTAAGCTGGTTACCATTTAAACCGACAGATTCACCTGAACAAGTGTTGATTAATGACGTATATTATGACGGTAGCGGAGCACACCCAAAGTCCTTCGATGATTTCAAACTTGTTCGTCTGGGCTATAATGATTTTTATAAAATCCGCACAGGTGTTTTTGAGGGGGTTATGGGTTATCGTTATTATCTGATAAAAGAGGAGGGTGCTTTTGTTTTCAGACTTACCTCAAATAATGTACCCTGGACTGATCCTAAATACAGTCCCGAGAACGATCCGCGTAATTTAGAGTTGCAGGAGATGTTAAAAACAGTAAGATTGAATAACTAATTTTATAAAGGTTCAAATTACAAATTAATTTTATAAATATGAAAAAAACATTAATTATCGTCGGTATCATAGTCGCAGTTGTATTACTTTACGGATGGTCCACATATAACAATCTTGTGACTGCCGGAGTCGGCATAGATGGTCAGTGGGCACAGGTGGAGGCACAGTATCAGAGAAGATTTGATCTGATCCCAAACTTGGTAGAATCAGTAAAGGGGATTATGAAACAAGAGGTGGAAGTTTTTTCAGCTATTGCCGATGCGCGAACAAAGTATTCCGGAGCCACAACGGTTGATGAGAAAGCTCGTGCTGCAGGACAAATCGAGAGCGCGTTGGGAAGACTATTGGTCATTACGGAAAATTATCCTCAGTTGAAATCTTCAGACACGGTTCAAACACTTATGGCTCAGCTTGAAGGTACTGAGAATCGTGTGAGTGTTGAAAGGAAGCGTTTCAACGACGGCGTTGCAAGTTATAATCTTATTACAAAGCGTTTTCCGTCGAGTATAGTCGCATCGGTGTTTGGTTTTGACAGTCGAGATTACTTTGAGTCTGTCGAGGGTTCAGAAGTTGCGCCGAAAGTACAGTTCTAATCAAAGCCCCCGTTCCGATACGTATCGGAACGGGGGCTTTTGCGTATGAATAAATCTCTTAGAAAAATATTGTTTGTAGGCCTTTTGTTACCTGTCGCTGTTTTTGCCTACTCAAATCCAGGTACTCCAAAGGGTTTTGTGAACGACTTTGCCGGAGTTTTCAGTGCAGAACAGAGGGCGGGTCTAGAGTCAAAGCTGAATGCTTTTGAAAATGCTACAACCAATGAGATTGCGGTTGTGACGATTAAAAATCTAGGAGATGACACGGTGGAAAATTATGCTGTTGAATTATTCAAGGAGTGGGGAATAGGCAAGAAAGGGAGGGACAACGGCATATTGCTTCTTGTAGCTCTGGAGGACAGGAAGATGCGTATTGAGGTCGGTTATGGTCTGGAAGGTGCGCTTACCGATGCCCAATCAAACGGCATCATCAGGAATACTCTTACGCCAGCATTTAAAGCCAACGATTATTTTGGCGGGGTGGATGAAGCGGTCAATCAAATGATAAATGCCGTGTCGCTTGAGTATGCGTCGGGAGCCGGAGTGGAGGCGGAGCCGATTCGTGAGAACTCAAACAATTTCAGCAGTTGGAACTTTTCAGATTTTTTCTTCTTGGTTCTATTTGTACCACTGTGGCTTGCTAGTATACTTGGTCGGTCGAAATCTTGGTGGGCTGGCGGGGTTGTGGGAGGTGTAATTGGGGTAGTAATCGGATTTATTTTCGGGTTTGTTTATTTTGGCATCACTGCATTGATTTTACTCATACCGGCAGGACTACTTTTTGATTTTTTAGTTTCAAGCGCATATGCAAGAAATGTCGGTAAAGGTTTACCTATGCCGTGGTGGATTGGTGGAGGCAGGGGCGGTGGACTGGGCGGAGGCGGTTTTGGTGGTTTCGGTGGGGGAGGTTCAGGGGGTGGGGGATCTTCAGGTAGCTGGTGAGGTAAACATACGAATATACGAAAGGGTACAGATATACGAAATAATACGAAAACTTACACTAACCAATAATCTTGTTACCAAAATTTTCGTATCCGTTCGTATATTTCGGTTAATTCGTATTTTCGTATAATAATTTATGGCAAAGTTTAAACAAAAAGTTCTTGATCTAGCAGAGTCACGTGTTGTCGCGTTGAGCCACATCACGATTATTGACCGTATTATAAAAAAGCTTTTCCTGGGACTGATTCCAAAGTTTGTCACACCGAATCAGATTACGGTGTTTCGTTTTGTCAGTATTCCTTTTATTGTCATTCTTCTTATTGACGGACATTATTTGTTATCAAGTATTATTTTTCTTTTTTCCGCTTTTTCGGATGCTTTGGATGGAGCGCTTGCACGTACCACAGGACAGATTACCCGTTGGGGGATTCTCGCAGATCCATTTGCCGATAAGCTTCTTATCGGGAGTGTGGCGCTTATCCTCATTTGGAGGTTTTTGAGCTGGCAATTGGCTATACTTATCGTTGTTATAGAGATATTCATTCTTGCCTCCGCTTATTACCGTTATACAGGTGTGGCGGTTCCAGCGAAGAATCCCGCAAAAATAAAAATGATTTTACAATGTTTCGGTATCATTTTTCTGTTCTTCCATGTGCTTTTCGGAGGAATTGTGTGGCTTCCGTTGGCTTGGGTGACGCTTACGCTTGCAGTTGTGTTTGCGTTGCTAAGTTTGCTATTGTATAAGTCAATCTAGATTTAAGATTAAAGATTTAAGTATTATGTTGGGAAAAAAGAACATGAATAATTCTGAAGGACAAAACATAGAAGTTGAATATAAGCCGGAGGATTCACCTGAAAAGCAGTTGAGTGATTTTAAGGACTTTATGCGTGAATTCAAGAGGCAGGAGGAGGCCTCAAGATTGATTCAAGAGGATAAGCAGGAATTTGATGGAGCTACGTGGCATTTTGGGAAAATTAATCCGGATGAGCTAACATCTGAAGATATGGATATGTGGGAGGTGGTAAAGACGAGCCTGGCTACGTCAAAGCTGAAAGGCGATAAGGAGAATAGGATACCTGCCGACACTCTTATGAGTATTTTTGAGGATTATAAAAAAAGAGTGAGGGAATCAAAAAACTTATCGCGTGGACAATTTTGTGCGTTCATCGCGAATAAGATAGGTGGACCAATTGGGCATGAATACGTAAAGCGGGGCAACTTTTGAAAATTTTTTAGTATCTTATATTTCTATTGCGCTTTACCAAAACTAAAATCGTATTACAATACGTGAGCGGTCTAGTATCGTAGCAAGGCATATGCATGGTGTGCATTCCTTTATAAAGTGGAGACGTCGCATAGTGGCCTAGTGCGCTCGCTTGGAAAGCGAGTAGGGGTAAAACCCTCGCGAGTTCAAATCTCGCCGTCTCCGCAACGAAAATTGCTGTGTGATTTTTGCCAGGTGAGAGGAAGCGCAGTGGCGCTTCCGTACGAGATTTGAAGCCCGATTGAGCTGAGTTCGCAGTGGCGGACGAGCCAATCGGGGTACTGAAACTGTAAGTTTCAAATCTCGCCGTCTCCGCAGAAAGAAACTTGCACCGCCACTCTTTACCCAAGTAAAGAGTAGCGGTTGGCATTGAGTTTTTGTCTCACAATCATTATAATACTCGAGTTATTAATTATTTTTTATTGAATATGTTTAGTTCAATGTGCAAAAAGGTTTCTTCGGGAATGAGAGCCAATGTCTCACTTTTGCTTACACGTCTTATCGTCGGCGGTATTTTTATTAACGCAGGTTGGATGAAGGTGTCTAATATGGAATCGACAATCGGTTATTTCGCTCAGATGAATATTCCGGCATTTCTTGCCTATGCTGTCGGCTACATTGAATTTATCGGAGGTATTATGGTTGTATTGGGACTTTGGACGTGCCTTATCTCAGCGATACTTGCGGTCATTATGCTTTTCGCAATTTGGTTCAGTCGCAGTATGGGTTTTCAGGGTATGGCTTTGCCACTTGTTACTCTCTCAGCGCTTCTTCCGTTGGTGGGGGTATGCGGAGGCAAGTACTCTCTTAAATGTTGCTGTAATTCAGATGAATGCGATACTTGTAAAGTCGATAAGACTGAGAATTAGTTTGGTTTTTAGGTTACTGTAAATTAGGAAGTATTCTTTTTCCTCCCCTCCGTTTCCAAGGAGGGGATGGAGGGGTGGTTATATGACTTAATCTGACCCCCTCTTTTATTCTCCCCCTTGGAAAGGTGGAGAGGAGATAAGATTTGTAATCTACATACAGGTTAATTTAATTTTTTCAAAACCTCCCCGTTTCGCGAAGCGAAACGGGGAGGTTTCCTATCACAATAAAAAAACAACACGCTGTCAGAGTGTTGTTGGTGAAAATACTTGTTACTCCCTGCC
>CAYHDB010000020.1:0-16018 GCA_964355335.1 uncultured Candidatus Saccharibacteria bacterium | reverse complement strand
TGTTAAAATAAGATTGCTCTTTTCGGAGACTGAAACGGCGAAGCAAAACCAAAAAATTCCTTTCCATTTCTTTTTCCGCTTCGCGGCGGAGGGGTGGGGGGAGGAGGCGCGAGAAAAATGCAAGGAAATTTTTTGGTTTTTGCACACGCGAGTCCGCGAGCGTGTCCGAGGCGCATTGGTTCGCTTCACCACGCAATCGGGGCGTACGGAGAGGTTTAGAGCCACTACGCGCTCCGCGCGTGCGATTAGTCGTCAAAATCCTGCGGATTTTGTCCGAAATACATTCGAACTTCGTCCAATACACACCGCAGTTTTGAAACGCAGTGAAAAACTGACGGAGAGAGAAGGTGCTAAATGCACCTTCGGGAGGGATTCGAAGCCTCGATGAGCAGATTTTTGAGTTTGTCCTCAAACGACAAAAATCTCCATCGAGGATACTGGTCATGTAATGACCGAAACTCCCTCCCTCTCCGCAGTTTTGAAACGCAGTGAAAAACTGACGGAGAGTACTGCGAGAGCAGTGTTTTTTGCAAGGCAAAAAAGGAGGGATTCGAACCGCGGGCCGCAGCCCCCGAAGAGGGGGCGAAGGTTTCGAGTTTAGTAAAACGAGAGGCGAATCCTCCCTCTCTGAGGCAAATCCCTCCCTCCTTACACATTTTCAATATTTTTTGTATACTCTAAGTCACCCTAAAGGAGAGATGGATGAGTGGTTTAAATCAACGGTTTACTAAACCGTCGGCCTTTAATTAGGCCCGCGAGTTCGAATCTCGCTCTCTCCGCCTTCGCTCGCCGAAGCGAGCTACGGCGGACGCAGTCCGCAAGTAGGTCGCGAAGGAGAGAATAATTATGTACATAGTTTATATTTTAAGATGTGTCGATGGGAGGCTGTATACAGGTTGCACAGAAAATATAGAAGAAAGATTAGAGAGACATAACAACGGGTATGTTCCAGCAACAGAAAATCGTCGGCCATTAAAACTGGTGACGCATGTAGTTTTCAATGATAAATATAAAGCCTTTGAATTTGAGAAGTATTTGAAATCAGGTTCCGGCCGGGCATTTTTAAATAAGCATTTGATTTGAACTATGATGGGATTCGAATTTAATTAACTTTATAAATTTTAACAAGAAGAGAAACGAGTGCTAAATGCACTCGTGGCGAGATTCGAAGCCCGATTGAGCTTTTTCTGGAAGCGAAGCGCCCCAGAAAAACCAATCGGGGTACTGAAACTGTAAGTTTAGAATCTCGCTCCACTCCCCGAATTTTAAATACTTAATGTTTCAGGTTTTCATTTCTCTCACCGCGTTGATACAATAGTTTCAACATGACCCAATCTGAAGCCCTTACCATTTTGAAAACCGGTGCAAACGTATTTCTCACAGGCGAACCGGGTAGCGGAAAAACGCATACTGTAAATCAATACGTATCTTGGCTTCGTGACCGTCTTATCGAACCATCTATCACAGCTTCCACCGGTATCGCGGCCACACATATCGGTGGCTATACAGTGCATTCTTGGAGCGGTATCGGTATTCGAAGTTTTCTTGATAAATATGAGCTTGACCATATCGCCAGCAATAAACGTGTATATACTCGAGTGAAAAATGCCCGTGTACTTATCATTGATGAAGTTTCTATGCTTTCGGAAGGGACTCTTAGTATGGTGGATGCCGTGTGCCGTGAAATACGACGAAACGAGGAATCGTTTGGCGGACTGCAGGTTGTATTTGTTGGAGATTTCTTTCAACTGCCTCCGGTGTTTAGACGTGAGGTAAAGGAAGTGGATGAGGATAATCAGGAATTATTTACTGAGGAAGAAGAAAAGTCACGTTTCGCATTTGCATCGCCTGCCTGGCAAAAGGCCAGTCCTCTAGTTTGTTATCTTTCAGAACAACATCGACAGGAAGATAAAAAGTTTTTAGATTTTCTTTCCGCGGTCCGGCAGGGTGAGGTGTCCGAGGACCATATGACATTACTTCGGACTCGTTATGCCAAGGCGCCGAAAAATGGCACGACCGAACTTTATTCTCACAATGCTGATGTGGACAAAATCAATACCGAGGAACTAGGTAAATTGCCCGACGGGTCAGTGGCTTTTGTGATGCAAAGTCAGGGCCCTGAACCGATGGTGCTCGCGCTTAAGAGGGGATGTCTTTCTCCGGAAACCCTCAATCTGAAAATTGGGGCAAGAGTGATGTTTACGAAAAACGATATTATCTCTCGTCAGTATTCCAACGGCACGCTCGGAATCGTGACGGGATTTGCAAAAGAAGGCGGGGCACCGATGGTGAAGATAGGTTCGGGGCGGACCATTATCGTTGAACCAGCCGAATGGCACCTGGAGGATAATGGCCGGGTGCTTGCAAGGATAAATCAAATTCCTCTACGACTTGCGTGGGCCATTACGGTGCATAAAAGTCAGGGAATGTCCTTGGATTCTGCACACATGGATCTTTCCGGAGCGTTTGAATATGGGCAAGGTTATGTGGCGTTGTCGCGGGTACGGACACTTGCAGGCCTGTCGCTTGCTGGATTGAACGCTCGCGCTCTTGAAGTTCATCCCGAAATTCGGGCGAAGGATGAGGAGTTCCGTGCGTTGGCTGAAATGGCGAGTGAAAAATTCCTCTCAATGCCACAGGATGAATTAATGAAGTTTCATAAGAACTTTGTCCGGGCGTGCGGAGGCACTTTCGAGCCGGTTTCTGGTGGCCATAAGAAGTTTTCAAAGCCGGCTAAGGTTCCAACACACGAAGTTACGAAAGCCTTGTTGTCTCGCAAATTGACACTTGAGGAAATGGCAAGCGAAAGGAAGATAACAGTCGGTACAATCATCTCTCATTTGGAATTGCTTGTGGAAAAGGGGAGTATCAAACCATGGATTGATTGTTTTCACCTCTGTCCCGATCAAAAGCGATTCGATAAAATAAAAAAAGCGTTTAAGACCACAAGTAAAGAAGATGGACCTAGGCCCCTTACTCCCGTCCGCGAACTCCTCGGTAATAGCTATTCGTTTGAGGAACTCCGTCTCGCACGATTGTTCCTGCAGGAATAAATGCCAATGGTTACTGGAAAGAAAAGTAGAAATGTTCTTGTCGGTGTACTTAAAAGTAAAAGTGATTTGCAGATTTTGCTGGAAGAAAAATGGTATCGGATTCCGGTTGTGTTCATGCCGAAACGAAGGTTTACATATGTGGCGTTTTATCAGCCATCTATATTTGGAAAGGACGGAAAGTGCATAAAATATTTTGCTCGTATTTCCGGAAAGGAAATAAGGAAAAGAATTGAATTATTGCCGGAGGAGCCAAATCATCCCCGAGCGGGCGAGAATTATATGAGAGTGTTTTTTGAAAAAGTCGAAGCGCTTGTTTCTCCGATTAGGAATGTCATTCCCCGTAGAGTTTCTTTCGGATTCACAGATTTGCGAACTTTAAAATCAGCCAAGGATATTCTGCAATTATACGGAGTGCCTCCTACCGAGCAAATACTTGAGCATAGGCTGAATGAACTTGGTATAAAGACGGTTTCTCAGCATACGATTTTGTTTGGAAAGAGAAGGTATCGTCTGGACATTGCGATAAATTGTCTGAATGGGAAAATAGCCGTCGAATGCGACAATCGAAAAGCGCATTCGACGGCTATACAGAAATATAAGGATAAACAAAAAGATTCAGATTTGAAAAAAATGGGGTGGAGAGTCTTACGTTTCGGCGAGGGCGATATTTTGGAGCATCTACAGGTTTCTTCCTTAAAAGTTTGCAAACTGGTTTGTTCCCTTGGTGGTCAGGAACAGCCTTCGGATTTATGATAAAATAATCAAATGGACATTTTTCACAGTATTATCCTCGGTATTGTCGAAGGTGTGACGGAGTTTTTGCCGATTTCCTCCACCGGGCATCTTATTCTGGTCGCTGATTTGTTGAAGATTTCCCAAGACGATTTTACGAAAAGTTTTGAGATTATCATACAGCTGGGAGCTATCGCTTCTGTCGTTGTGTTGTATTGGCGTTCGTTCTTAAATATCGATGTACTGAAAAAACTTATCGTAGCTTTTATTCCCACAGGTATAGTCGGACTTCTGTTTTACAAAACAATCAAGACGTATTTGATAGGGAATGAGACGGTGGTGTTGTGGTCTTTTGTTTTGGGAGGTTTGTCGCTTATTGCATTTGAGCTTTCACACAAGGAGCCGAAGGACGCGACTGCGGAGGTTTCCGCCATTTCATACAAACAAGCTGTGGCTGTCGGTGTGTTTCAGTCTATTGCCGTAATCCCGGGAGTGTCACGCTCGGCGGCGACGATTTTCGGCGGTTTGTATCTTGGATTCAAGCGTTCAGTCATTGTGGAGTTTTCTTTTCTTCTTGCCGTGCCGACAATGCTTGCGGCAAGCGGATGGGATATTTACAAGAATTATTCGACATTTTCATCGAACGACACCTTGATTCTTTCTGTTGGCTTTATTGTTTCATTTCTTGTTGCGTTGGCGACCATAAAGTTTTTGCTTGGTTACATACAAAGACACAATTTTATTCCGTTCGGTATTTATCGAATTGTCGTCGCCATTATTTTTTGGATTGCCGTATTATAAATTAATAGATTACATAATTTTATGGGACTTTTTGGCGACCACGAGAGGGTTTCAAGAGAGGAGTTTAAAAGAGCGCTTTGGAAACTCCACGACAAGGGATTTTCTCAAGAAGAAGTCAGTGAAGTTGAAAGTACTTTTCGAGGTGATCTTCATGAAAACGGGGCGAGTGCGGGAATAAGCAAGGAGGAGATAAAAAAGGGTATTTCGTGGCTTAAAGATCATCACGGCGGACTCAGTCTTTCAAGCGAACATATCTCCAAGGTGGAGGAAGTTCTTAAACATTATTTATAGAAAAATAGCCCTATTGTGGTCAGCACAATAGGGCATTTCATTTTGACAACATACTCGGAGCAAAAAGTAGATACCCGATGAAGATGATGAACAGCGTGTTTGGCAGGCCAATCCAGCAACAGAATATTCTGATTCTGTAGACACCACCTTTCTGTTCGACAAACTTCAAAGCGTTCTGGTAGAGAGCGTTGTCGCTGTATTCCTGATGTTCCACTATCTCGCAAAAAAAGAGCATTATCAGGAGATGGCCAAGCAACGCAAAACCGAGGCAGAGAATGAGGAGCGCGATATAGTACATACCAACGGTTACTATACGCAAAAATGAACGGGACGCAAGAATTCGAGAAGGAGAAAACTCGAATCAAAATGTTGTGGCAATGTAACCAATTATTGCAATACCGATTGTATTGAATATGAACGAAAGAATTATGAATGGACGAGTTTTCATTTTTGAAAATCCCAATAACGCAATCCCCAGTTCGTCCGGAAGAGGGGATGCAATGATCAGTCCTCCCAGTAGGAATGTCAGGTAGCGAAACATTTTCAGGTGCAATAAAAGTTTGAAGTGGTTTCCTCGTTGCTTCTCTTTAAGAAACGCTATCAGGTCTTTTCCAAATCTGTCTCGCACGAACCTAAAAATAATAAGATCCCCGATGACCGCACCGATACCTCCCACTATCGCCATTGTGATAAGGGGGATTGTGGGTGCTATGTACGTAAAAAAGGCAATTGCCGGCGCGGTGGTAAATACAGACGTGAAAAACAATCCGGCAATAAAACTTTCAAGGAGTGGATGTTGAAATATTGAAATTGCGGTCGATATGATGCCAAGCCGAGCCAGTATCATTGTCGCGATGACACTGAATGCGATTATTACGGCGTCAATTTTGAGGTTATTGTGTGTTCTTTTCATTCCCAGTCCAATTTAATGTGCCAAGGAAGCACAAATGATTTTTCTGACACCTGCTTCTTTAAGAGTCTTACGGGCTTCTTCGAGGGTTGCACCGGTTGTCAGTACGTCATCGATAAGAATAACATTTTTCCCGGCAATTTTTTCCGGGTTTTGCACAGCAAAGCATCCTTTCAAGTCTTTTAGACGCGTAGCCCGATTTTTTTTCGTTTGACTTTCCGTGTCGCGGATTTTGACCAATATTTTTTTGTTTACCTCGAAAAAGTTGTTATTATCGATGCTCTCCAATTTGTCGGCAAGTAAGTCGCATTGGTTCCAACCACGCTCGGCGAATCGCTTTTTGGATATCGGTATGGGGATAAGTATTGGCTTTTCGAAGTTATCCGACAATTTTCTCTCGTGTAGTTGCTCAACTATTTCTTCATAAAACACTGTGGCCAGAAGTTCGGCGATTTTAGCGTTGCCACGATATTTCAATTCCCATATGGCGCTTCTTGCCACGGGTGTTTTGTAATTCAGCACCGAGAAGAAGCTTTTAGGAAGAGCGTTTTGACGAATGATGGGTAGCATCGCCCAGCTTCGGAGCTCCTCAGGACTCATATTTTCAACCATTATTACTTTTTCGGGTTTTGGCAGAAGAAGACTTAGACAGTATTCCCAAATATTTTTGGCGTTCATGTTATAATAGTAATAGGACATCCTCAGTCGGCGCATTTCTTCGTTGCTTCGCTCGTTTGCTCCCGCAATGTATAGGCATACATTTTGGTCGCAAGCCTCACTCGCGCCTCGAACTGCATCCGACCGCGTAAGTCCTATATTATACCCTTTAAAGCGCGTCATGAAATGATACGGGTCTAAGTTATTCTCATATTTACGATGAATCCTTTTAAAATTATTACCGATCTTTTTAAGAAAGCCGGGGACAGTGTGCTCGGCATTGATATAGGTTCTTCTTCGATTAAGGTCGTGCAGATTCGCAGGCGTGCCGGTCAGGCGGTCCTCGAGACCTATGGTGAGCTTGCTTTGGGACCGTATTCCGGATTGGAAATCGGACGTGCTACACATCTCCCTGCTGACAAGCTTTCCGAGGCGCTGAATGATGTGCTTCGGGAATCCAATACGACGACGAAACGTTGCGGTATCGCCATTCCTCTTCCATCAAGTCTTGTGTCACTTATAGAGATGCCTGCTGTACCAAACGCTCAGCTGGCGACAATGATACCGCTGGAGGCTAGAAAATATATTCCTGTTCCCGTCAGTGAGATTACACTCGATTGGTGGGTAATCCCGCAGGCTGAAGATAAATCTCCTTCTGCAGATGTCCCGCATCCTGAGGCGTATGCCAGTAATGTTCCGACACCTCCTGTGACGGGGAAGGTGGACGTGCTTGTCGTGGCTATACACAATGAAGCTATCAACAAATACCAAGACATTGTCAGAAGGACAGGTATCGAGTCCAGTTTTTTTGAGATTGAAGTGTTCAGTACGATGCGCGCGGTCCTTGAGGAAGACGGCGCCACGGTAATGATATTTGATTTGGGCGCCGGATCTACGAAGCTCTATATTGTCGATAGAGGCGTCATAAGAGTTTCGCATACGATAAATCGGGGTTCACAGGAGATTACTTTGGCAATGTCACGTTCGATGGGTATTACTGTCGCTGAAGCTGAAAATATAAAGAGGACGGACGGACTTGAATATAGGAAAGATGGCGTCGATGTTCCTCAGATAATGTCAGCCACTCTTAACTTTGTTTTCAGCGAGGCAAACAGAGTTTTACTGAACTTTGAGAGAAAATACAACAAGCCGATATCAGGTGTCATCCTTACCGGAGGGGGAATTAACCTCAAAGGCCTTTCGGATATGGCGGCATCGGCTTTTCAGGCTCCGGTTGTCATCGCCAATCCTTTCGCAAAAGTCCAAGCGCCGGCCTTTCTTGACCCGGTTTTGAAAGGTGCCGGACCGGAATTCGCGGTGGCGATTGGCGTTGCGCTTAGAAAGTTGCAGGAGACCGAATGATGAGTAGTACACAGAATATTTCTTCTGATCAGTGGTATAATAAAGGAAAGTTATCATGTTCATAATCTATTAAGTTTGTAAGCAAAATTGTGATGACAGTCGAGTTTTTGTTTCAACTTTATAAACTTTATGGACTTTTTAACTTTATGAACTGACGTATGGACACCAAATTTCAAACCTCTTTTATACCGAAGAAAAGTCTCACAAATGAGCAGACCCGTCCGCATTCGGATTCGGTCAGTATTTTTCTTATCATTTCCATAATCGTTTTTGTTCTGGCTTTGGCTACGGCAGGTGGAGTATTTGCCTATAAAAAGATTTTGATAAAAAGCATTGCGGATATGAATGTAAGTCTTGTGGCGGCAAGGAACTCTTTTGAGCCGACGTTTATTGATAATGCCAATGCGCTGAATAAACGTATTGAAGCGGCCAAAAAGCTTTTGAACTCTCACACCGTAGTGACCCCAATTTTTGATTTTCTCGAAAATGATACTCTGGCTACGGTCAAGTTTGACACGTTTTCGTACGATTTGCGCGACAACGGCACGAGTTTTCTTGTGATTTCAGGACAAGCGAAGAATTTCAGCTCAATCGCTTTGCAGTCTGATATTTTCGGCAAGGAAAAGTTTATAAAAAATCCGGTTTTTTCGGATTTGAACCCGGACCAAAACGGAAATATAGTTTTCAAGTTTAATTCCAGCTTGGACCCGACTTTCGTGTCATACAAGAATAGTTTAAAGTCGAAGAAGTTGTCCGAAAATTAATTCTATGAACAATATTTTGCCGATAATTCTTTTGTTGTCATCCGTGGGATTGTTTTTTGGCTATATAAATCCGACTTATACCGCCGACACCCTTAGTTCTGTTACTGCCGAAAAAAGTATCAAAGAATTGAAATTGGAAAAAGCCGATTATGAAGGCGCTATTTTGAAGACCAGAGAGATTGAGGTGGCTCGCAAAGGCCTTCTAGCCAAGTACAACGCCATCGATGAAAAAAGTAAGGAGAAAATGAATAAGCTTCTTCCTGACCATATTGATTCCGTCAGACTTATCATTGATATAAACAACATCGCTCAGAAATACGGTATGTCGCTTACCAATCTTATCGTCACGGCTACCGGCCAAGTGCAGACAGCTCCGAAGGCTCAGGTATCGGGAACAACCGCGGCCCCGAGCGCCGAAGGTCCCAGTGGTCCTATAGGTCCCGACAACAAATCCTACGATTCGATGAAGCTTGGTTTTACGATTACGGGCAAATATGCCAATTTTATCCAATTCCTAAAGGAACTCGAGGAGAGTTTGCGAGTAGTGGATGTGACTTCTCTCTCTTTCAACACGACGAAAAATGCATTACCGCCTCTAGGTCAGACGGCTGTCTCCACACCCGCGTCATCCTCAGATATTTACACATACACAATGACGATACGAACTTATTTTCTTAAATAAAAACTATGGAATTCTTTGAAAAGAACAAAAAAATAATTCTTATTGTCGGAATCGTTGCGATTGTCCTGATTGTTTACTTGATGTTTTTTACGGGTGACTCTTCTCAACCGACAAATGTTGCTTATGACCCGACATCTGGCGGACTTGTATCCGATGTGTCGCTCAGCATAAGCGATGCCGTGGGAGGCAGGGAACTGCTTTCAATACTTTCCAAACTAAAGTCCATATCTTTGGATTCTTCGATTTTTTCTGACGAGGCGTTCAAAAGCTTGAATGATAAGAGTCATCCTATAGACGCCCAACCTTTCGGTAAAACATTGGGAAGACGTAACCCATTTTCTGATTTTGGCAGTAAGAGTATTCAGTCTACGACGACACCGGCCTTTTAAAGTAATTAATTTCGACGTGTGGTCGGATGAATTTCGACACAAATTAAATATGAGCGTATTAGATATTCTTGCCGGTAAAAATTTAATAAAAAAGGCGGATATTTCCGACATCAAAGAAGAGGCCGATAAGACCGGCAATCTTGACGCTGTTTTGGAAAGTAGAGGGATAAGTCCCGAAGATATTCTTGCTAGCAAGTCGGAGTTTTTGGGTATCCCATCGAAAAGTCTGGAAGGACAGGATGTCCCGTTTGATATTTTGAAATATGTGCCTGAGGAGTCTGCTGTTTACTACAAGTTTGCGCCTATTTCACTCAAAGATGGCGTGCTCGAGGTGGGGATTGTCGATCCGGACAATATTGAGGCAAGAGATGCGCTCAATTTTATTTCCACAAAAATAGATCTTCCGTTCAAATTGGTTTTGATTTCCGAAAAGGATTTTGCCAAAGTGGTTGAGACTTACAAGGGTTTGTCCGGAGAGGTGACCAAGGCGCTTTCAGAGTTGGAAACCGAGTTGTCCACATCCACATCTGCGGAGGACCAGCCTTTGCAACTTTCAAAAGACAAAGGCGCGGGTGATATGCGTATCATCGAAGATGCGCCAGTTACAAAGATTGTCGCGACGATATTGCATTATGCGACCGAGGGAGAGGCCTCCGATATCCATATTGAGCATATGGGGGACAGGGTTCGGGTGAGATTTCGCGTGGACGGAGTTTTGAATACTTCACTTGTATTGCCGGTGAAAGTCTATTCCGCCGTGGTCGCGCGTATCAAGATTCTTTGCAATATGCGTCTTGATGAAAAACGCAAACCCCAAGACGGTAGATTTTCCGCGAAAATTGAGGGGAGAAAAATCGATTTTCGCGTATCCACTTTCCCTGCGTATTACGGAGAGAAAGTCGAGATGAGAATCCTTGATTCAGAAAAGGGCGTAAATCCATTGGATAAAATGGGGCTTTCAGAACGCAATTTGAAACTTATCCGTGATGCCATCAAGCGCCCGTATGGTCTGATACTGATTTCTGGTCCTACAGGTTCTGGAAAATCCACCACTCTCTACTCGATGTTGAATGAAGTGGATCGTGAGGGTAAAAACGTCTTGTCGTTGGAAGACCCTGTCGAGTACAACATTCCCGGTATGAGCCAGTCTCAGGTAAGACCGGAGATTGGGTATACATTTGCCAACGGTTTACGTTCCACTCTGCGTCAGGACCCGGATATCATCATGGTCGGTGAGATTCGTGACAAGGAGACTGCCCAGCTTGCGGTGCAGGCCGCTCTTACCGGTCACTTGGTGCTATCTACTATTCACACCAACAACGCTATCGGAGTGATTCCACGTCTTGTGGATATGGGAGTCGATCCTTTTCTTATTGCGCCTACTTTGATTCTTGCTATCGCACAGCGTCTAGTAAAATTGATTTGTCCTGGTACAGGCAAACCGGTTCCTGTCGAGGGGAGTGTCAAAGCTATTATTGACAAAGAGTTCTCCGATTTGCCTCCCGAGTTCAAAAAAGACATTCCTTTTTCAAAAGAATTGCTTGCCACAGACCCGACTGCCGATTGTCCGAACGGTACAAGAGGACGTACCGCAGTTTTTGAAATAATTCCGATGTCGAAGGAGATAGAGAACGCAATCTTGAAGAATCCAACCGAAGTCGAGCTTTACAGAATTGCTCGAAGTCAGGGAATGCTGACGTTTAAGGAAGACGCATACATTAAGGCTTTCAGAAAGGAGATACCGGTGGAGGAGGTGAATAGACTGTAAGCTATACGAAAATACGAATGGGAACAGATATACGAACAAATACGAAAGAGGAATTGATGCAAGACGAGGTTTTCGTATATGTTCGTATATTCGCATAATTTTTCGTATGTTCGTATATTTATTGTTATAATACATCCATGCCTCCTACAAACAAAAACAGAAAAGTGTTGATTGTCGATGATGACAGATTTCTTTTGAATATGTATTCGGTGAAGTTTAAGAAATTCGGATTTGATGTCGATACGGGAGCGAGCGGTCAAGAGGTGCTCACTAAACTGCGTGACGGTCTCGTGCCGGATGTCGTGCTTCTCGATGTGGTGATGCCGTCTATGGATGGCATAGAGCTTCTGGAAAATATACGCAAGGAGAATCTGATACCCAATGCTCTGGTCATAATGCTTAGCAATCAAAATCAGCAGGGTGATGTGGATAGGGCCAGAAACCTGGGTATTTCCAGCTATATCGTAAAGGCAAGCTCGATTCCTTCCGAGGTGGTTTCCGAGGTGATGAAGGTGATGAGTATAGCGGGGAGGTAAAATTAATACGAAAATACGAATGGGAACAGATATACGAACAAATACGAAAAAAGAATTAAAACGCGATAAAGTTTTCGTATATTTTCGTATATTCGCATAATTTTTTCGTATATTTATGGCCACAGATTACAAAAAAGAATTGGAGGAGTTGATTGATTATGTCGTCAAAGAGGGCGCGTCCGACCTTCATATTTCCGAAGGGAGACCTCCGACACTTCGCGTGTCCGGCTTTCTCGTGCCTTTGGTAAAGAAGCCAAAAATGACGGCATCGGATACTATGGGCATATTGACTGAGCTTCTGACTGCGGACGACAAGAAGCTTTTCATGGAGCAAAGGGAAATTGATTTTTCATATAACTATAAAAATGAGGCGAGATTTCGAGGTAATGGATTTTTCCAGCAAGGGTCCGCTTCCATCGCACTGCGTTTAATTCCTAAAAGAATAAAGAGCATAAGTGAATTGGCCTTGCCTCCGATACTTGAAACTTTCGCCCAGAGACACCAAGGATTTTTTCTTGTGGTGGGACCGATAGGGCATGGTAAGACCACGACTCTCGCTGCCATGGTGGAGTATATCAATACGACGCGTTCGGAACACATTGTCACTATCGAGGACCCGATAGAATATGTTTATGAACAAAAGATGTCGATTATCGACCAGCGTGAGGTCCGTCTCGATACGAAGGATTTTCACACAGCTTTGGGCAGTGTGTTTCGCGAGGACGTGAACGTACTTATGATTGGTGAAATGCGCGACATGGAGACTATCTCTACCGCCGTGACCGCCGCGGAGACCGGACACTTGGTATTTTCCACGTTGCATACAAACAACGCCGCTCAGACGATTGACCGTATAATCGATACTTTTCCGGCGGGACAGCAAGACCAAATCCGAGTCCAGCTTGCCAGCTCGCTCGCGGCGATTTTCTCTCAGCGACTTATCCCCAGGATTTCGGGAGGATTGGTGCCTGCCTATGAGCTTTTGATAAACAACAACGCCGTGTCCAATCTTATCCGTGAGAAAAGGACGCACGAGATTGATACCGTGATAGAGACGGGACTTGAACAGGGGATGATAGATATGAACAGGTCATTGGCGGATTTGGTGCGAAATGGAGAGATAACCACGGAAAATGCATTGTTGTATTCGTTTAATCCGAAAACGTTGGAAAGGCTCATTTAATACGAAAATACGAATGGGAACTGATATACGAACAAATACGAAAAGTGGATTTAAATACGATAAAGTTTTCGTATTATTTCGTATATTCGCATAATTTTTTCGTATTATGCTTTTCAACTACCAAGCCATCGATAATCAGGGTCAGAATATAAACGGGTCAATCGACGCGATTTCTATGGACGTGGCTATTAATTCTCTGCAACACAGAGGGTTCATTATTTCGACTATTTCTCCCGTGTCCACAGGCTCGATGTTTGAGCAAAAGTTTAATTTCCTAAACGGCATAAAGCAGAAAGATATCGTGCTTTTGTCCCGTCAGATGTCGACATTGTTTCAGGCTCAGGTGTCCGCCCTTCGTGTCTTTCGACTTTTGTCTGCGGAAGCGGACAAACCTCTTCTCCGAGAAGTTCTTCTTGAAATTGCAGACGATTTGCAGGGAGGTAGCTCTATTTCCAAAGCGCTTTCAAAACACCCGACTGCCTTTTCGGATTTCTATGTGAATATGGTGCGCGCCGGAGAAGAATCCGGAAAGCTCGATGAGACTTTCGGATATTTGGCGGATTATCTAGAGCGTTCATACGAGATTGTCTCCAAGGCTAGAAACGCACTTATTTATCCCGCTTTCGTGTTCACGGCATTTATCGCGGTTATGGTGCTGATGATGGTGGTGGTTATTCCAAATCTTAGTGCAATTTTGAAGGAGTCGGGCCAGGAATTGCCGATATATACAAGGGCTGTTATGGGGTTGAGTGATCTTATGCTTCACTACGGAGTCTTTATGCTTATTGCGGTTATAGTAGGAGGATTTATTTTCTGGCGATGGTGGCTTACACCAAGAGGCACATATATTGTCGACCGCATGAAATTGCAGGCGCCATTCTTTGGTAATTTGTTCAACAAGCTTTATCTTTCTAGAATTGCCGACAATATGAACACACTCCTCGTGTCCGCTATTCCTATTGTAAAAACACTCGAGATTACATCTTCGGTTGTGGGGAACGCGATTTACAAAGCTATCCTAGACGACGCTATAGAGGGAGTGAAATCCGGAAGTTCCATTTCCGAATCACTCGGAAGACACCCCGAGATTCCGGGTATTATGACGCAGATGATGAGAGTGGGTGAGGAGACAGGGGAATTGGGAAATATCCTAAAAACTCTTTCACGGTTTTATGCCAGAGAGGTGACCAATGCCGTGGACGCTCTCGTCAGTCTTATCGAGCCTGCAATGGTGATTATGCTTGGATTGGGCGTCGGATTCCTCTTAGCTTCTATCCTTATGCCGATTTACAATATCTCTGCAGCCCAATAGGAGGCTTAATACGAACATACGAAAGGGTGCAAATATACGAACATATACGAAAAAATGCAAAATGTAGTTTTCGTATAATTTCGTATATCTCCCCGACTCATATTTTCGTATAGCCACAGCTACTTATCCACACTACTATTCCAAAGCCTCTGTGACTGGAGTATAATATTGGTGTAGAAATTAATGGCCTATTCTGTAAAGAAATGGCGGTCGAGGTAAGAATAATTATTGGATATTAATAATTTTATAATAATGAAAAAAACACAAGGTTTTACGCTTATTGAACTTTTGGTGGTTATCGCAATTATCGGTATTTTGTCTTCTGTGGTGTTGGTGAGTTTGAGTGGTACTCGGGAGAAGGCACGAAGAGCAGCATTTAAGGCTGAAGTCGCTTCTACCGTCACACCTTTCGTTGATGCATGTGATACTTCAGCTGCCGCTTTGACTGCAGCAGTACCAACTACCGCATCTTCTAATCGTTCAGCCGGAACCGTTGTCACTAGTAGTGATTGCGGACCAACTGGGAGTGGAACGTTTACTGTCACATTTACAGCCGTTAATACGGTTGTAGCTACCCAATGTGGAACGGCTACGGTTACTGAAAAAGGGGTATCTTTTGGAGTTCCGTCTACTTGTCTCTAGGTACTTAGTGTCTGGTAATTTGTGATCAGTCATTTACAAAGAAAACCCGATTTAATTCGGGTTTTCTTTGTTTAACTACACTTTTATAAAATAATAAGTGGGTGTATAATGCAATTCATATATGAAGATACAGAAGAAGGGTTTTACACTCATCGAATTACTGGTTGTTATTTCTATAATCAGCCTTTTGTCGGCAATAGGCCTCTCGGCTGTTTCTTCAGCGCGTCTTAAAGGTAGAGACGCCAGGAGGTTTCAGGATTTAAGTCAGATAAGGAGTGCTCTAAATCTTTATTTCGATAATCATAATTATTATCCAGTAATGGCGACTGATATTTGTGGTACGTGGCGACGTTCTGACGCGGTTGCACCAAGTGCGTGTTGGAGTGAATTTGGAACGTCTCTATCTCAGTGGTTACCGGTAATGCCTAAGGATCCGCGTAATTTGACCACTACTGATTCGCCTCCTGTTGCCTTCATCTATGCGTATTCAACAGTAAATGATGGTGCTGGATACAGATTGGCGACTGTACTTGAGACCAATACAGCTTTGGGGGACGGTTGTTTGGAGGGAGTTACTAAGCCAACAAATTTCCCAGATTCTTATTATTGCATTGGAGAGAATTTTAGATAGTTTATTTATGGTTAAAGTAAAAAGAGGTTTTACGTTGATTGAGTTATTAGTCGTTATATCCATAATCGGCATTCTTTCGTCGATTGTTTTGACGAATATGAATAGCTCCCGTCAGAAGGCCCGTGATGTGAAGAGGACTACGGATATAAAGAGTATTCAACTTTCTTTGCAACTTTATCTTGATTATTCTGGAGGAAAATACCCTGGAGTGCTGACTACTCTTGTGCCGGATTTTCTTCCAAGTGTTCCTGTCCCTCCAGGTGGGGTGAGTGGTGTTTCAAGTTATGTATATAGTCCACTTAATG
>CAYHDB010000019.1:0-16374 GCA_964355335.1 uncultured Candidatus Saccharibacteria bacterium | reverse complement strand
GGGACAACGATGTTGATTATGTGGATGAGCCTGGAGCACCCGAAACGTTGGGAGTTTTGAAAAAGTGGCTGGATACCGCTTTAGACACTGGGATAGAGCGAGATGTGGAAAGGGCCATTACCCACTCAATGGCGCTATCTTCAGAGCGATTCGGCACGTTACAGAAGGCTCTAGATAAGCTGACAGCCAAGGAGAAATTGGGCTCAAAATCTAGAGCTGAGGTTAGACGTCTGATAGTAAAGAGACTTGAAAAGGAGTTAGGGGTTATTAGTGGGGAAACATTTGACGAAACGAATGATGATGGTAAAAAGAAAGCTCAGGAGTCTAAGCAAAAGAATTTTCATCTCAAGACTATGGTGGTCACGCAAAAAAAGGCAATTGTTCTAGGGAAATAATATGAAGAAAAAAAATCACAAAAATGTGGTAAGTCATATCAAGAAATCGGTTTCAAAGAAGCCTGTTGCAAAAGGTTCTTCTGATTGGAACAAGATTGACGCGTTACTTGCCGATATCAGACAGACTCCACTTTCAAAATCGGAAGTGGGGGCGGTGCATGTGGCGGTGGCGGAAGCGTATCTTGATGCGACGAATAATATTTTGACTCGCTATAAGCAATCTTTGGAAGAGACCATACGTGAGTGGAAAAAGCTTGATGAGATTGGTAAACGTTTTGACGAAAAATATAATTTGGCCAAGGTGAGGTCGTCGCTCACCTCGAAATAATTTTCCATATTTATGAGTGATTCATTTGAAAAAAATAGAATTGATTTCGGAAAAGGTATGGACCGAAAGGACGATGGTGAAACACTGGATATCTCGGAGGGTAAGCCCGAGCAGGATGCTTTTTTTCGAGGCAATGATGGGGAAGTGCCCATAAAGCAGGGTAATTTTGGAGAGGTTTCTGCCGATGCTCGACAGATTGATTTGGTAAGGAATGAGTTGGCACAGAATGCTTTGAGACAAAGGCCTGCTGATTTTGTTCCTGTAAAAGTTGAAACTGGAGAAACATTTGCGATAAGAAGGTTTGCTCCGAAGGACCGTACGGTCAATCGATTTAAACAATGGTTAAATGTGGCCGTGGCAAGTCTCGGTATTTTCGGTGCCACCAAGGCGCAATCGGCGGATTTGAGTAAGCCGTCCGAACAGTCTGCGGGCGTACCCGTGTTTAAGGCCCCGACTGTTAAAAGCGCAGATACCAATGTTGTTTATCGTTATGAACAGCCCACATTCAAGCTGACACCTGAACAGGTGGAGGCCAATAAAAAGGCCCTAAAAGAGGCCTACGAAGCCAGAATGGCAGGTCAAAGGGAGGCCAAAGGGTCTGTTACTATTACTGCTGAGCCGGGTTTTGATAATGGGGCTGATGTAAATCAAGGCGCACCTCAAAATGTAAATAGAAGCCAAATGAATTATGGTAGCCCTGCGATAGAAAGAGGAAGCGGTATGAATTACGGCAACATACCGATGCCAAGGCAAAGTATGATGAACCAGGGTGGGAGGATAGTACCGGCTCGGGAGCCCAATTTCGGAAGACAAAATATTACATATATTGGAGGGAAGAATGGAGATGAGGTTTTTGTGCCACATGGCGTTTCTTTACCAACCGAAAAAAGGAAACTTTTTGGAAAGGAATATGACGCAGTGACCCGTCGCTCTGTTGGAATAGAATATCCAGTAAACAATCAACCAAATAGAATCCCTCCTCAACCCAGGAATCCGAGGTCTAAATAGTGTGACTCACTCTCGCGTCTTTAATTCTCCCTTGATAAAGGGAGTACCCGTTAGGGGGAGGGATTTTTTGGCTTAGTTCTGAATCACAAACTCTTCGGCCTGTGGCCACATCTTTTTTTAAAGGCTATCGACTGATGAGGAAGAGTGATGGTTAGTTTTTGAGCCTGAGGATTTTCAAAATCCCTCGACTTCGTCTGCTCCCTTTAGGAAAGGGAGAATAAGAAACGTATACTCACATTAAAATTATTTGTCGTCGTTGCCGATAGTGCGGTATAATTTCTGGATGGAACAACAGGCGTTTGGCGCCGAGAAAAAAACTTTTGCATCTCCGGAAGAGGAGTTGCAATTTTTGCGTGCCGAGGTTGCCCGTCGTCACGAGGAAAGCACGGCACAAGGTGTGGAAATGAAGAAGGAGGCCGTCGCAAGTCAGGTGATAAAAGAATACGCGTCAGTCCCGCCTAGCGACGTTTTGGCCACCGAACATGCTATAACAGAGCAACATAAGGATGCTATTGTTTTAGAATTGTCTCCTGAAGCGCATGACAAGAAGATTGAGGAGCTCGTCGGTCTATTGGAGGAAAAGGGTATAAAGAACACATTAAGTGTCATTGAAAAACTTGGAGATTTTCATTTGGCTGATGATTTTCACCGTTTTTTGGTTCAGTATGTTAAGGCCGGTTTTGCGATCAAGGGTTTGAAAGAAAAAACTCCTCTTGATAGGGCGATACACAGCACTCTTTATGAGATTACTTTGCCTGAGCTTACAAAAGAAGAGGGGGAGAAGGAGCTGAAACAGTTGATTTCCGGAATGGAGCAATTTTATGCCGGTATGATGGCGGTGTCTGGTGAGGAGGATAAAGGCAAAAGTTCTTTCTCGCTGGAGATTGCCAATGGCAACGGTAGCGAGGAGTTTATTTTTTATGCGTCTGTACCCGATGCCAGACGTGTTCTTTTTGAAAAACAAATCCTTTCTATTTTTCATAATGCAAAAATCAAGGAGCAAAAGAATGATTACAATGTGTTTAATGAAAAGGGAGTTTCTGTCGCGTCCCTCGCTGTATCTGCGCGCACCCCTGTGTTTCCTCTCAAGATGTACGACGAGTTCGACGTAGACCCATTGAATGTTCTTCTAAACAGTTTTTCAAAAATAAAAAAAGAAGGTCAAGGGGCATCGGTGCAATTTTTGGTAAAACCGGCTCCGCCCGAGTATCTGGAGAAGTACCGCGAAGCGATGCGCAAGCTCCAGAAGGGCGCATCTGTTCGACGTGCCACGGATGTTCGGATGTCTTTTCTTGGTGAGATGGCTAAGGGTTTTAAGGATGTATTATCCGGTAGACATAGTGATATTAAGAAAGATAAGGATGACAGTGAACCGGCAAAGATTGATGAGGTTGCCGTCGAACAAGCGAAGAATAAAGTGGGGAGTCCGATACTCCTGGTGTCCATCAGGATTATCGCGTCGGCTGAGGACCGCGCGTCTGCTTTGGCTATCCTCTCTGACCTCGAGGCGGCCTTCAATCAGTTTGAAAACTCGCACGGTAATAAACTTGAGTTTAATCGTATCGAAAAAAGATGGACTCTTTCGAATTTTATCCACGATTTTTCATTCAGAATATTTGAGGATAGTGAGGCAGTACCGCTAAATATTAAAGAGGTGACGACCATGATGCATTTTCCATCTTCCGTGCTGAAATCCTCTACGCAATTGAAGCAAGCAAAAGCAGGTAGTTCCGCAGCTCCTATTGATTTGCCACAGGAAGGGGTTTTACTTGGAGTGAACCGTAACCGTACAACGGAAACGAAGATTTTTATGAACAAGGAAGACCGACTTCGTCACTTCTACGTCATCGGTCAGACAGGTACAGGAAAGACCACGTTGTTGAAAAATATGATTGTGCAAGACATTCACAACGGTGAGGGTGTCTGTATGATTGACCCTCACGGAGCCGATATTCAGGACATTTTGGCCTCAATACCCCCAAATCGTTATGAGGATTTGATATATTTTGACCCTTCATACACGGCACGACCGATGGCGCTCAATATGCTTGAGTACGATAGACGTTTTCCGGAGCAGAAGACGTTTGTGGTAAACGAGATGCTTTCCATTTTCAATAAACTTTTCGATATGAAAACAGCCGGAGGTCCGATGTTCGAGCAATATTTCCGAAACGCGGTACTTCTCACTATTGAAGACCCGGATTCGGGTAATACACTTCTTGATGTATCTCGCGTACTTGCGAATAAGACATTTCGAGAGATGAAACTGTCGCGTTGCAATAATCCGATTGTTACCCAGTTTTGGCGAGAGGTGGCGGACAAGGCCGGCGGGGAAGCCTCGTTGGCGAACATTGTGCCGTACATCGTTTCAAAGTTCGACAACTTTTTGGCGAACGACATTATGCGTCCGATTATTGCTCAGGAACATTCGTCTTTCAATTTCCGCGATGTCATGGACAGCAAGAAAATCCTGCTAGTCAATCTTGCCAAGGGGCGATTGGGCGATATCAATGCGAACCTTATCGGACTTATCCTTGTCGGTAAGATTTTGATGTCGGCATTGTCTAGAGTGGATTCATACGGAAAAGACTTACCGCCTTTTTATCTTTATATTGATGAGTTTCAGAACATTACGACCGATTCGATTTCGACCATTCTTTCCGAGGCCCGCAAATATAAGTTGTCGCTACATATGGCGCACCAGTTTATTAATCAACTTGAAGACGATATCAAAGACGCGGTGTTCGGTAACGTCGGTTCCTTGGCTGTATTTCGTGTCGGGTCCGAGGATGCCGAGTTCTTAGCTAAACAACTTGAACCTGTATTTACTGAACATGACATAGTCAATTTGGACAATCGCAATGCTTACCTGAAATTGTTGGTAAATGGAAGACCCGTAAAACCATTTAACATTGAAACGATGGCGCCACCTGCCGGCAACAAGGAGAATGTCGATAAGTTGAAGGAGCTTTCATATCTGAAGTTTGGCAGGGAGCGAAGCGAGGTGGAAGGGGAGATAATGAAGAAATACCAAAAATAACAAATAACCGATAACTTATAACTGAATAACAAGTAATAAAATATTTGAGTTGTAGTAAGGCTAGGTCATGTTGTGTGTTTGCTTTTGTCTGTAAAAAGCTATATGCTGTGGGCTATTATCATTATTCTAGAAGCTAAAACCTAGAACCTAAAACCTACCAATATGAAACACCTAAAGGAAGAACAAACTCTTGTTGTTATAAAGCCAGATGGTATTCAGCGTACTTTGATTGGCGAAATTATAAAACGTTATGAAAGAGTCGGTCTTAAGCTTGTTGCTATCAAGATGCTTGTTCCTAACGATAAGCACGTTGAAATGCATTATACTTTGGACCCGAATTGGCTTAAAAACGTCGGTGAGAAATCAATCGAGGCGTATGCCAAGAAGGGCCTTGTAGCTCCGTCAAAGGATCCGATAAGGCTTGGAAAAGTTGTTTTGGAAAGTCTCCGAAAGTTTATGACTAGCGGTCCGGTAATCGCTATGGTTTGGGAAGGAGCACACGCAGTGGCAATTTCTCGTAAGGTGACTGGAGGTACGGAGCCGTTGACCTCAGGCGTAGGAACAATTCGTGGAGATTTTGTACTTGATTCCTACCAAATGGCGGACACCGATAAGCGGGCAGTAAGAAATCTTATTCATGCTTCCGGATCGGTTGCTGAAGCGGAAATGGAGATTAAACACTGGTTTAAGAAGGAAGAAATAATCGATTATCGCTTGGTACAAGAACAAATTCTTTACGACGTGAATCTTGACGGATTGATGGAGTAATTTTGAATTACCTTATACCTCCTTGCGTCTCGGAGGTGAGGAGTATAATAGATACAGGGTTATTTGAGATATTAACTCTATAACATTTATATCGGGAGACTTATATTGTTGCATCCAGATGAGTTCACTAACGTGAGTTCTGAAAGATGCAATTGCGGTCACCCACCTAAGTATTACTTAGGGGAATATCTTACAGTAACCCTAATATAAAAAGCTGCTTTGTGCAGCTTTTTATATTGGAAAATACGTGTTTCGGATTGATAGTTAATCCTGTATACCCCCACACCAACGTTGCTTATGCAGTTGGTGTGGGGGTATACTTTCACAATGACTCGCACGAGACTTATAAAACAGGCATTCATAATATTGCTCATAGTTGTATTGCTACATATTTCAGCCAGCGTGTTTTTTCTATATTCATATTATTGGTGGTTTGATATACCTCTTCATTTTCTGGCAGGTTGTTTTGCCGGTTCGATTACGTTGTGGTTTTTCGGAAAGAGGTTAGCCAAGTCATTTTTTCTTTTTACTTTGGCCTATGTTCTGATGGGCACATTTATTGTCGGGACAAGCTGGGAATTGTTTGAATATTTGTCGGGTATTACTGAAAACGGTATAGGTAGTTACCCCATAGACACATTGAAGGACGTGGCTGTGGACTTACTTGGCGGAGTATTTTCATTTATATATTTCTCGCTTAATCGTAATCGGTAATTTATTTTTCTATGCCGGAACCAACCAGTTTGAAGTTCTGTGGGGGAGTAGGAAGTGTGACAGGTGCAAACTTCCTGTTGCGTACGGGCGGAAAGAATATTTTGATTGATTGCGGACTGGTGCAGGGTTCGCAATTTGCCGATGAGGAAAACAAGAAACCTTTTGTCTATGACCCGGCATCAATTGATTTCCTTCTTATAACCCACGCTCATATTGACCACATAGGGCGTATTCCAAAGCTTGTGGCGGATGGTTTTAAGGGGAAAATATTAAGTACTCCAGAGACGCAAGCTTTGGTGAAGTTGATGTTTGATGATGCGCTAAAAATTATTGAAAACGAATGCAGAGAAACAGGAACATTGCCTTTGTACGAACATAAGGATGTCGTGGCCACGTTGGAGCTATGGAGTAGCGTGAATTATCATGAGAACAGGGTTTTGTTTGAAGGAGTTTCTGTTTTTCCAATGGACGCAGGACATGTATTGGGCTCGGCTATGTACAAGATTACGTTTTCTGTACCTTCCCCCCTTTCGAAGGGGGGAACTGAAAGGGGGTCAGAGATTCGTACAATCGTCTTTACTGGCGACCTTGGCAACTCACCGACCCCGCTTTTGAAAGATACGGAAGAACTGCCAGAGGTTGATTACCTTGTAATGGAGAGTGTCTACGGTGACCGCAATCACGAGGATAGGGAAGCGCGTCAACATCGTTTACAAGATGTGATTATTGCTACCGCCAAAAGAAAAGGCACTCTTGTTATACCAACGTTTTCACTGGAAAAGACCCAGACGCTTTTGTACGAGTTTCATGAGTTGGAAGAAAAACATTCCATTCCGGTTTTACCTGTATTCCTCGACTCGCCTTTGGCGGTTGAGATTACAAATGTTTATCAAAGGATGCGAAACGATTTTAATTCCTCGGCGCTTTCCGAGGGACCCGATATTTTCAAGTTTCCACGCCTGAAACACGTTGTCCATTCTGAAGAGTCCAAAGCTATTGCCCACGTACCTCCGCCCAAGATTATTATTGCCGGGTCTGGAATGTCCAATGGGGGACGAGTGTTGCACCATGAGATCAATTATCTGCCTGGTTCGCAAAATACTTTGCTCTTGGTAGGCTACCAATCCGCAGGCACTCTGGGACGACAGATTCAGGATGGAGCGAAGGAGGTTTATATCAACGGCCAGAAAGTATCTGTTCATGCTCATATTGAAACTATTTCAGGTTATTCGTCGCACAAAGATTCGGATAATCTTGTCGCTTTCGTCGAACCATCCGCAAAAAAACTCAAAAAAGTTTTTGTGGTTATGGGAGAACCAAAATCCGCGTTGTTTCTGGTCCAGCGTCTTCGCGACTATGTCGGTGTAAATGCCGTGCATCCGGAGTTGGGGGAGGAGACAATATTAGAATAATTTCTAATTTCTAATTTCTAATTTCTAAATAATTTTGCTATTTTTTAAATAGAAAAAGCTCGCAGTTCGAAATGAATCGAATGCGAGCTGTTGTGTATTTACCACTGAATTAGTCGGTATACTCCAGACTGGGTTGAAGGCTTAGTCGTAAGGTACTGAACCTTTTTTCCTTCACCTTGAATCTCATCAATACTTCTCCAGTTTGTTCCCAATCCAGGAGCAAACTGAATTAAATATGTTCGATTTGTCTTTGCAAACCAGGACAGCATCGTAGAGTCTCCGGTTTTATGTATTTCAAGAACTGGGCGTTCATTGGTAGTGGAACTCGCCAAACCGGTCACTAGGATTTTTGCCGAGATTGCCTTTATGTCTTGCGACAAAAATCGTACGTAGGCAACGAAATAGATACCCTGGTCAGTAATCGCGAAGCTCTCGAAACTGTTCCATGTAATGTATCGGGATTCTACGTAAACATAATTCGTCGCTTCAAGACGGTACAGGTAGATTTTATCGAACTGTGCCGTAAGGGTGTTCGGGTTTGTCCATGTCACCTCGATGTTTCCACCGGTAAGGATAGTAGGCGAGACTTTGACCGAATAACCAAGGGCGTTAACAAAACCGGGAATTGCCGTGCTGTCATTAGTCGGCAGTTGATTTTGTCCAAAGGCTTTTTGTGAAAGGACTAGACAGAGGAATGTCAGCAGTATTCTCATATTTTTACGTTCAGGTTTTTTGCTATCAGCATTCTATGATAAACTTTGATTTTGTCAAGGAAACATAATTATCAAAAAACCCCTATTTCAGGGGCTTTTTCATCGTGATTCTTGATTCGTGCTTCGTGATTCTATTTAGTTTGTGCCACAATCTTGTTGAAAACCTCAGGATGAGTCTGTGCTAGGCCGGCGAGAATCTTGCGGTCAATAGCAATACCTTTCTTTTTCATAGCACCAATGAATTTGCTGTATGACATATCGCCGAGGGAAGCGTTGATACGGACATTCCAAAGTTTTCGGAAGTCATTCTTCTTGTCTCGTCTGTGGGCGAAAGAGTAAGAACCAGCATGGAATATTGCTTCCTGTGCCATACGCTCTTTGGTGGAGCGACCGAAACGGTAGCCCTTCACCTTGCGTAACATATTTTTCCTCGACTTGAGGGCGTTTACTGCTTTTTTGACTCTGGTCATAAAATTGAATATACAAATATACGAATAATACGAACTATACAAACATTACGAAATTTATACGAACATTACGAATCTTTTTTGTATCATTGGTACGAGGCTAGTATCCTTCGTATGGTTCGTAATTTTCGTATGTTGGTATGCCTAGGGCAAAAATCTGGCGATTGCTCCTTTGGTCATATGGATTGGCACCGAACGGTTTCGGTTTTGCTGTCCACGACCTGATTCCTTGGCGTTGAAGTGGTTCTGGCCAGCTTTTCGGGCAGTGATTTTGCCGTTCTTGCTAACTTTTAAACGTTTTGTAAATGATTTGTTTGTCTTCATATACGATACGAAAATACGAATAAAATACTAATATACGAACAGATACGAAAATTGTAATGTTGGTTCGAAAGGGTTCGTATAATTTCGTATATCACACCCATTCGTATGTTCGTATGCTCAGGCTTTCTCTATCATAATCGAAACTCCCTTCGGTCCTTTCTTGGCTGTATCGCTTATTTTGTATTCTTCGGTCAAAAGCTTCAAAACTCGGTCGATTCTTTCCTGGAAGAATTTCATCTCCATATATTTCGCTCTCCCGGATAAAAACAAGTTTACACGGACACGATGACCTTCTTTTAGCCATTCTGAAGCTTGCTTGGCTTTCAATGCCAGGTCGTGCTCGCCTGTGCCTATTTTTATCTGGATACTTTTGACTTCGACTGTATGCGATTTCGCCTTGGCAGCCTTTTGTCGCTTGTTTTCAGCGTACTGATACTTGCCGAAATCCATGATCTTGGCGATCGGGGGATTGGCGTTTGGCGATATCTCGATTAAATCAAGCCCAGCCTCCTCTGCTTTTTGTATTGCATCGTGGAGACTTAAAACCCCATAGTTCTGGCCTTCTTCGCCGATAACTCGGAGCTCCGCAGAGCGGATTTGGTGATTTATTCGTGTTCTTTGTTCGTATGCCACTTTGTGCGTTTGCGAGCCTCTATTTAAGCATATTATCCTTTTTTGTTCAAGTGATTGTCGCTCCAAGAAAAAAGCCCGAGGAATGCTCGAGCAATTTAGGATAATTTCGGAAGGTTTAGGGTTGAACCTCTCGGGTGCCGGTAATCCTGGTCGGGTAGTACCTGCTAAGGGCACCGATGATCGCTTTTTCGGTTGCGACCACAATCTCGATTTGAGCGTTCACGGCTTGCCTGAGGCCGTCGATGTTATCAAGATCGCCCGGATTGGCAACCGCCACCCGAATATGATTGTCTGTCATTGCGACGGGTATGGCTTTGAAACGGCGGGCGATGTTCGCATCGACCAATGCGATCGTCTCGCTGGGTATCGGAATGGATTCAAGGTCAAAAAACTTCATATCGAAATGTTTCGCTATGGCTCTGGCGACGTCGGTATCCTTGAGGACACCTTCGTGGATCATCTGGTCGATGACACCGAGGTCATTTGCTCGAGCTCGGTCACTGATGCCCTCAAATTCCTCCGGGGAAACCGTCACTCGTCTTGGTTTGATTTCAACCAACAAATCCAACAAACTATCATCTTGTTTCATGGTACCTTTCCTTTCCAGCCCACATTTGGACAGGAAAATTGCTTAACTGTTTTGAGAATAGCACCACGGAATATCGAAAGCAAGCTTCAGTCAAGCTGTTTTTCCGAGCATCATTTTGCTATGATATTTCACATGTCTGAAACTCATTCTACAAAGAAGCTTTGTCCGGATTGCGGACCGGCTACGGTCAATCATACGATTGCCAGAACCAGTGTTATTTTGGGTTTCTTGATACGAACTATGACCGCGCCGTTGGCGAAAATCGAGGATGCCATTATGTCGGTGGTGTTCCCAAAGATGGAATATTTGATGCCCCAGTTCTTCAGGCTTCTAGCGTTCATCGGTGTCGGTGAGATTGTCGGTAACCTGCGTGATGACAATATAGACCGTACCAAGTTTATGTGGAAGGCTGCGGAGAAGCGACGTATCACGATGCACCAGTTCCGTATTTTCGGGCGTCCGACGATTATTTTCTTTGCCGAGTATTGTGGACAAAAATTGGTGTTCGAAGGATTGCCTCGGCCAAAATATGCCAATCGTTCGTCGCTTGAGTGGATGGACAACAAAGGCATAATGCGAAAGAAGTTTCAGGCCGGAGGTGTCCCCGTGGCGAAGGGAGGAGTAGTGATGACCGAAAGCGGAGCTTTGAAGTTGTTTAAGACTTTGTCTGCGCCGGTGATTACAAAGCCCAACCTAGGTTCCCGTAGTCGTCACACCACTACTCACATTATGGATGAGAAAGGTTTGCTCGAAGGTTTTCGAAAAGCCAAACAGCTTTCTCCTTGGGTAGTGATGGAAGAGGAGTTGCAGGGGTTTGTCTTTCGCATAACTCTCATTGGCGGAAAATTGGAAGGAGCTTTGCGTCGTGAACCTCCGTTTGTGACAGGGGACGGAGTGTCGCCAGTCCGTGTGTTGGTAGATAATGAAAACAAAAATCCAAAACGCCACAACGGTGTTTTTCACGAGATTGCCATTGATAAAGATGCGGATGAGGAATTGAAACGTCAGAAATTATCCTGGGACAGTGTCCCGGAGAAGGGGAGGTTTGTTGCTTTGAATCAGAAAGTGGGACGTGGACAAGGTGGTTCAAACACTGAGATGTTGCCTAAAGTTCATCCGGAGAATAAAAAATTGTTTGAAAAAATCGCCAAGGTTTTGAATGATTCTTTGGTCGGAGTTGATTTTATTATGCAAGATATCGAAAAACCGTGGACTGAGCAGAAGCGCGTGGGTGCTATCGAATGCAACAGTCTGCCGTTCCTAGATCTTCATCATTTACCTTTGTATGGCGAACCTCTGGACCCATCGGGAAAACTTTGGGATGTTGTGTTTCCAAAATCTAAATTGGATACAAATTACTGAGTTTCTATTTGAGGTTTGGACATTTGAGCCTCAGCGCGTTCACATCCGTTTTGGTTATCGCTTGGACTTGCCCTTGATTTAGTTTGTACATTATTGAATTGGGGTCGTCGTTGTGGTCGAGGCCGAGTGCGTGACCGAACTCGTGGGTCAGCACACCGGAAAGTTTATCCTTGTCGTCAAATTGATATACGAAAATCCTTTTTCCTGCCTGGTCGGATTCGTAAACTCCTGCCTCAAAGACATTTCGCACAGTTTCTCCTCCGCTGTTGTATTCGGATACTTTAATGTTCAATTCTTTCGCTGATTGATTGATGATGGCGGCCAATTTGTTTATATCTGTGATTTCGTTATTTAGCTCCACTTGTTCTTGTTCAAGCTGTTTGGTCAAGGATTGAAATGAAGCCAGTTCTTGTTGCAGACTCGAGTATTCTGCCTTCGGTGCTCCACCTTTTTTGTTCCAGCCTTCTATTTTTTCTTCCAGGGCAATTCTTGTGTTTTCAAATTGACTGATTTTCTCTTCGTACTCTGCTTTTTTGACCATATAGGAGGATTTCATATTGTCGTAGGATTGTTGAAGACGTGTGAAGGATTCCTTGCTCTGGTCTATTGTAAGTCCAAGTTTGGCAAGCATCATTGTTTCTTTTTGTCTTTCGTCATAAATCAGTCCGATTTTC
The DNA here is from genome assembly GCA_964355335.1 of uncultured Candidatus Saccharibacteria bacterium. Taxonomy (GTDB): domain Bacteria; phylum Patescibacteriota; class Minisyncoccia; order Phycocordibacterales; family SIBU01; genus SIBU01. Next base: position 3,947 of record CAYHDB010000019.1, on the reverse strand, counting down.
AGTGGACCTGTCGGAGTCTCCTCGAAAAGTTTTGTACCAACAGCCTTTTCCCAAAGTAATGAGGCTTTTTCCACTGCAGTTTCCAGTTCGCTTTTGCTTACATTAAATCCTGAATCGATTCTTCCAGGGCTCCAAAGAATGGGGAAGCGACAGGCGCTATCGATACCGAGTAATTTCCCGAGTTCGCTTTCCGATACGGTACGTTTCAGGGTGTCAAAAGCCTTTTCACCCTCCTGACCATTTCTTTTTACAATAAAAACCGCGCTGGAAATAATGACGAGCAATAGAATGACAAAAATGCCCGCTCCTCCGTGTGACTTGTTGTCGGTGTTCAAATAAAATTTTTTCATTGATTATATTTTATCATTTATTTGTTACAGGCAATATATAAAAAACCGCTGTTATGCGGTTTTGAGTTTGATTGCAACTCCATCAAGCCATCGAATGAATCGACAGGGTACTGGAGCCCGAAAGTCTCCCTCGACCACCCAGGCACCATTCACGAGAAGTCCCTGAGGTTGCTTGTAGGTCCCAAATATCCAATCGAATAACGGCAATCCGAAGAACCCGCTTATTGCCATGTTGCACATGACATTTGCGTGGTGAGCCGCATGAAATCCCCAGATTTTTTTGCCGAGCTTACCGGACCTAGGATTTTCCACAATCTTTTCCCAGAATGACGTGTGCTCAAGTGCGTGAAGCATTTCATACAGGCAGTATGAGAACGTCATCGCAATGAAACTTCCCAGCATTATGGGTGTGTGTGGTAAAAGCAGTTGCAGAGGAACGGTGATTATGCTGAAAAAAACCGCAAACCCCGCTAGTCCCCAGTAGGGGAAGAAAGAGGATTCGTACTGTTTTTTTTCTTTAATCACGTACCGGCTAACGACTTTAGCCTGAGTCAGGCTTTCGATTTGCGGTTTTTCCTGGAATATTGGAGTGAGCGCGTGATGTAGCCTGTGGTCATGCTCAAATTTTTTGAGGAGCCATTCGAATTTACTTAAGAACCACCAGGCCAGCGTGAGAACCCGTTTCCACTTACGAAGTAGCCAGACAAACAGTAGCTCGTGTAGCACATATCGGTGAAAAAAGAATTCAAATTTTCCCAGAAAGAAGTGGAATACAATCGCCGTCCAGAATACCGGCCAAAAGCCATTTACCAATTGCCTGGTCCACAGATTTGGGAAGAGTGTTTTGAGTAACAGGACGTAGAGAAACACGGTGAATCCAATCGCAACAGTGAAGGACACCAGCGAAAGTTTCTCGTGCGATTTTCTTGTCGGTTTGGCTGTAGTTTCCATAGTAGGGAGACTTTGGTTGATGTTGTTGACGATGAACTAACCGATTTTCATTGTAGCACGAGGCGAGTATGTTTTTAGAAATGAAAAAACGCTCAGAGTTGAGCGTTTAGGCGTGGACTTTCGGTTCTTTCGGTTTTCTCGGGCCACGACTTTTTGCTTCCTCATCGTTGAGGCAGAGGATGCCGGATCTGTTGCGGTGTAAAATATACCCGATTTCCCCAAGGCGGACGAAGTAAACTTCATCGACAATTTCATTAAACTCCTCAAGGGTAACCGATGGAAGCCTCCCTTGGCCTCTGATTGCCTTGATTGCCGTTGTGAGTTTTGACTCGGTTAGGGGTGTTAGGTTTTTTTGGCCGAGTTCCTCTTCCCAGCCCGATTCAGTTAGGTTTAGGATCATAATATGGGTTTGTTTCTCCGTGTTTTATACAGTATTTTAGAAGAAGGAGCAAGTGATTTATTCGTAGTATTTTGTAATAGTTCCATTTTCCACACGGCATCAGCGGTGGTAGAACATAATAGATGTCTACACAGAAGATTAATAATTAGATAATAACCAAATCGAAATGAAACTAATACCTTTTTTGTCTACTGCGTTTGCTTTGACTGCCATGTTTTCTGTTTCGCATGTCTTCGCAATCAGTTCGGATGGCCAGTTTGTAAATACGGATGTGAATGTTAGGTTAAAGGCAGGTAGTAGCAATGACAAAGTCGAGGCGGCCGTACGCGGAAACGCCACAAGTACTGTTGCGGATGATGTTCGAGGCAAGCGTGATGAAGTCACAGACAAGGATGAAAATGTAAAAGAACAGTTAACCGCAGAATCACATCGCAGTGCTGTTGCCTCATTCGTTCGGTCACTTCTTGATGTTGCTAACCGTGAGGGAGGCATTGGGTCCCAAGTACGCCTAATCGCACGGGAGCAAAATGATTTAGCCAGTACATCGCAAGAAGCCATCACTAAGATAAAGGATCGAGGTGCATTCCGGACAATTTTCCTCGGTGATGACTACAAAAATATAAATATTCTTAGACATGAAATCGCTACGACGACAAATAACATTTCAAAACTCAATAACCTAATTGATGAAATTGCCGATGATAATAATAAAGCGGTGCTTTCAGCCCAGGTAAAAGTCTTAAAAGACTCGAAGGTAAATTTGGATACATTTGTAAAAATTCATGGAAATTCGTTCAGCCTCTTCGGCTGGTTTATAAAAATGTTTTCTAAGTAGTCGGTACAGTAAAATAGAATCTGACTTTCCTTATATTCTAGCCTCCGATTCGTGCAAGAAAGCGTCTCCATGCTTTCTCATTTCCACTCAAAGAACAAAGCACCTTTTCAGGTGCTAGTGTTTTAACGAGTGGAAATTGATTAATGACGTTATAACCTCAATATAAATGAAAACCCCCAGACCGAATGTCCGGGGGTATACTTGCTCTAAAAAGGTCCACCAAGGGGCTCTTAATTGGTCAGAAACTCTCTGACCATTCCGTCCTCGCCAACCATCACTTGGGTGGCATGGAATGGCACGCGCTCTGTCTTCTTGAAAAACTTAATGAACACATGCACGGGCCGCCGCTTAGTCTCGGCAGTGGATAATGTATCAAACACGATAATCTGCTCAGTCCGATATGCCTCTCTGCTGGCCTGAGTAAAATTGAACATTGCTTTAGGCGAAACCTCGATTCCTCTTTTGTTGAATATCCCACCGAAGCCGAGGGCGGCCTCTGCAGCGGGAAACTGGTTTGCCATAGAAAGCTCTTCCGCAAGCAGGGCAAGCTCTGTGCCAATTCTGCATGCAACTTTCCAATTGAAGAGGATATCCGTTTCAGACAGATGTTGAATAAACCGCGTGTGTTTTCTGATCATGATGATTCTCCTTTCGGAATGGCTCATACTTAGGGCCAGGTGTTACGCTTGATTACTTCACCAGGTGGCTTTTCGTCATAGCAGAAAATTGCCTAAAAATAAGCTTCTTTCTGCTATGACGAAGATGAAAAGAGCTAGCGGTATCCTGCATTATCTTGTAGCTTTTGTCAATATTCGGTTGAATATATGTGAGAATAACAAATTTACCTTGGGGAATAATGCTTTTTATTCTTCCATATTGTCCTACGTTGGTGGAGATGGGCGGAATAGAGTCACGAGTTACTAAGTCTTTATGCCGCAAAGGCTGGATAATTTCAGATTAAATGTTTATTAGTGAATGCATGTCCGGAACTTGATTTCAGGTATTTTTCGAAACTATAAGCCCGTGCCTTGTCGTTGAAGGCGCAGTACCATGTGATTTTGTAGGGAGCTTTAGATTTGTTCGATGCTGTTTCAAGATTGTTATGTTCTTGTAAACGATTTTTTAAATTGGTCGTAGCCCCAATGTATTTTGAGTTGTCTTTTAAACTTTTTAAAATATAAACGTAATACATTTGATAATTATATCCCACTTCGCCAAGGGCTTCGCGGGATTCTACCACTTCATTTGTGGTAAAACATAATCATTTTATACGCTCCATGAGTAGTGGTTTCTCGGTAGTGCGAGCACCGCGAAGCTAAAACTCCCTTCCTTAACAGGAAGGGAGTTTTAGCGAAGTGGTGTCTTTATTGTACCAAACTCGCACCTATTTCCAAAACAAATGATGTCGCAC
>CAYHDB010000018.1:12004-16888 GCA_964355335.1 uncultured Candidatus Saccharibacteria bacterium | reverse complement strand
TCTTCTTTTTTAATCCCGTTATCGCGGAAACTTCATACGCCACGCCCCTGTGTGAAAGCGCGTAACACGCGCGGTCAGGCAAGACTTTGATATCAAGAATGGTGTCATCGCCTTTTTTCTCTACTCCCTCAATTTCCGCGAACGAAAACGTAATACGCTCCGCCAACTTCTCCGGCGGGGGAAGTTTTTCTTCAAAATATGCCTGGAGCCATTTGTATGAAATCAACATCTTATTTTTTCTTATTCGTATCCATTCGTGTGTGCCTATTCGTTAAGGCTATTCGCATACTAAAACTGATTAACCAACCGCAAATCTCCTCCGTAAAACGTGCGAATATCCGGAATGCCTGTTTTGAGAATGACAAGACGGTCAATGCCCACACCAAAAGCAAATCCGCTGTAACCTTCCGGCACGCCGGCGGCGCGGAGCACGTTGGGGTGAACCAAGCCGGCACCGCCCATCTCAAGCCACTTCCCTTTCAATTTCATGTCAATCTCCGCAGATGGCTCCGTAAAAGGGAAAAAACTGACACGAAAACGAACTTCAACGTCCTCACCAAAAAACTTTTTGAAAAAATAAACAAGCATGCCTTTTAATTGGGCCATCGAAACATTTTTATCCACATACAAACATTCCACATGAAAGAACTGCGCCTCGTGCGTCACGTCAGTCGCTTCATTTCTAAAACATTTCCCCGGCACAACGATTCGGTACGGTGGCAAAATCCCCTCTTTCAATTTCTGTTCCATGTACCTGACCTGAACGGGACTTGTGTGTGTCCGTAGCACCAGTCTTTCATTTTTGGCTTTCAACTTTTCACTTTCAACTAGTTCTGGTTTCTTAATCCAGAACGTATCTTGCATATCCCTCGCCGGATGGTCCTTCGGAAAATTCAACGCATCAAAGTTGTAGTGCTCTGTCTCAAGCTCGGGACCCACGGCAACGGCAAAACCAAGTTCTTCAAAAATGGAGCGGATTTCAAAAATCGCTCTGGATATGGGGTGAATATGTCCCTTTGATACTTTTTTTTCCGACTCGCTCATGACGATTAGTATAGCCTAAACCATGCCACAAAACAAAGACTTTTCCAGTTGAGAATGACCGCCAAATGGAGTATTCTTTACTACAAGAGGCGCTAGGCGTCTATCTTTTTCTATGAACCCGGTTTCAGACATTACTCTCTACATCACCTTTTTCTTCGCTCTGTATTTCGAAGTTTTTATGCTGATTAATTTCCTAGAAAAGCGCGCATCTATCAAGACGGAAGAAGGGCGAGTTATTGATAATTTTCCTTCCCTTACAATCATCGTCCCCGTCTACAACGAAGAAGATACCGTTAAAAAAACTGTCTTTTCGCTGTTAAAGCTGGATTATCCTAAAAACAAACTCAAAATCCTCATAGTGGATGACGGCTCCACCGACAGTACCGCATCGGTCATTAAACAATTCAGAGTCAATAAACGTGTCGAAATCATCCGCAAGAAAAACGGAGGCAAATACACTGCTCTGAATGCAGGACTACTTCGTGTTAATACAGACCTTGTCGGCTGTCTCGACGCGGATTCATTTGTGCCACCTGATACATTGATGAAAATGATGCCGTATTTCAGCGACCCGAAAATTATGGCTGTCACACCGGCAATCAAAATCCACCAACCGGACCGCTTCATCCGACATATGCAATGCAACGAATATAACCTCGGAATATTCATGAAGAAATGTTTCAGCCTGATTGAAGCAATCACTGTCACACCGGGACCATTCTCCATTTTCCGTAAAGAGGTATTCGAGAATCTCGGAAACTTTCACGAAGCCCACAACACCGAAGATTTGGAAATCGCTATGCGTATGCAAAAGAATCTTTACAAAATCGCAAACGCTCACACAGCAGTAGTCTACACCACAGGCCCCGCGACCCTACCCAAGCTCTTCAGACAGAGAGTACGTTGGATTCACGGCTTTCTGGCAAACACAATCGACTATAGGTCCCTCTTGTTCAGCCGTAAACACGGCCACCTTGGCCTTTTTGCCCTACCTATGGCCATTGTGAGCGTCTTCTTGTTCTTCGTTTCTTTTGGCATGATCCTTTGGAATGCCTTCTCCTATCTCAATCATAAAATAATCGAGATACAGACTGCCGGACTGAGCTTTCACTGGAACGGATTTCACCTGGATTGGTTCTTTATAAACACTGACTCCAAAATATTCCTAAGTATTGTCTTGTTTGTCGGCACGGTGTTACTCATAGCGTATGGCAAGAAAATATCGGAAAATAAAATAAAAGTATCGATACATTCCCTTTACTTCCCCTTTGTATACGCTTTTCTGTCGATATTCTGGCTCACAAAAGCAGTTTACAATACAGCCTTTTCCAGAGAGACAAAGTGGAGGTAAGCAAATTGACTTAATTTTCAATTACCAATTTTCAATTTTCATTCAATTATCAATATTTAAATTCTTTAATTAAACATTTCGGGCTTTGATTGAAAATTACAAAATTGATAATTGAAAATTACTTTTTTAAAATGCCATCAAACGACTTCAAAAAGTACCTTTACGCCTTCCTCATCACATCCGCCATATTCGGAACCGCCCTTTATCTTGGCAATTTTTTCAGTAACAAAAAAATTGATTCGTTAAAATCTACAGAGAACAAGATAGCTCTCGACATCCTATCGTCAGAAACTCAATACGCCTTACTTGGCGAACTTTCCTGCCCCGACGCCCGCAGTACCGCATTGTCCCAGGAGCTAAACCTGTTAGGCGAAAAATTGGATTTTGGAGAAGAGAGATTTGGCACGGACAATGATGACTTCCTGACTCTGAAAAAACATTACTCCCTGCTGGAAATAAAAGATTATCTTCTTATGAAGAAACTTCGAGGCTGTCCCAAACCGCCCATTACCATACTTTACTTCTACGCAAATGACTGCAAGGACTGCGACAAAATCGGCTATGTGTTGACTCGTCTACGCAATGATTATCCTGAATTACGTGTATATTCATTCGATCACAATCTTGAATTGTCTGCCCTGCGCACCCTTGAATCGATTTATGAAATTAAAGACACATTTCCTGTACTTGTCATAAAAAATAAGCCGTACAGCGGTTTCAAAACCATTGATGAAATAAAAAAACTTTTACCGGAACTAGCCACCTCTACACAGGTCAAAAAAAGTGAAGCAGAAAATACCGACAAATAGTTTTTGGAAAGAGTGGGCATTACCGTTTACGTATGGCTTTGTGGCGGTATTGCTAATTATAATTGCTCTACGATACCTAAACAGGAATGAACGTCTACCAGCAATCAACCTGATATTGTCACCTCATTTCGACGATGCCACACTTTCACTTGGCGGTTTTATAGCTGAGAGCAAAACTCCCGTAGTGGTCGTAACGTTCTTTGCCGGCAAACCGCAAAAAACCGTAAATGCTGGCTGGGACAGGATTTCAGGTTTTAGTAACAGTGATGAAGCTGTCTCATCAAGAATAAAAGAAAATATCGAGGCCCTCAAAAAGGAAGGTGCCCATCCGCTCAATTTAGGCTATATTGATTTTCAATACGAAAGCGACAAGGATATCTCTCATCGGCAGAAAAATATATTACAAATGGAGCGTGACATCGAGACGATACTCAGAGAGTTCCGCAACTCCGAGAAGTTATCGATTTATGGTCCTTCGGAGTTTGGAAGTGAAATAACTCATCCTGACCACAAACTCCTTCATGACGCCTTCACAAATGTTGCCAGACGAGCACGAATTGAAAATGGTGTACATTTTTATTTCTATGAGGATTTCCCTTATATAAAACGATACGAGCTAAGTAATGATGTTTCCTTAAAAGACTTTCTGAAAAAAAGAAATACTGATATTTCTCTTATTGAAATACCGGTATCAATCTCAATCACCTCTCTGGATAAAAAAGTGGACGCAATAAACGCATATGAATCACAGGACAAAGCCTTCGCCACACTCGGCGACAACATCAGCGCGTCCGCGCGTGAGTACGCGCGCGGACGGTGCTCCACGCAAAACCCTCGCCCTTTCGGATGCGAGGTGGTGTATGAAATTAGTTTAGAGATTTAAGATTAAAGTTTAAAACGAAACCTTAGTCAATTAGATTCTTTTTCTTTAGGTCGTCAAAAATCAAATGGTCTACCGGAGAAGTCATTTCCTTTTTTGAATAATCAAACCAATCCATTTTTTCCACTTCGGAACTTGGCGTCAACTCGCCTTTGTACCGAGAGGTATAACAGGTCATTCTCACAAAAGTCCCTTCGGGCTTTCCGTGAGCAGGAGCTTCGAATGTACCGTAGTATTTTATAGTTTCTGAAATGACATCAACCGCCAGTTCCTCTTTGACTTCTCGAATCAGAGCCTGCTCGTCTGTTTCTGACCCATCTCGTTTACCTCCTGGAATATACCACTTATCTTTTCCCCGACTTAAAGTTTCCAGGACCTTCCTGTCTTTAATTTCGATGAAGGCAAGTTTGTCGATATATGTTTTTTGCATATAAAATTTAATTGGAGCCGCCTCTCGGACTCGAACCGAGGACCTTCACTTTACAAAAGTGTTGCTCTACCAACTGAGCTAAGGCGGCAAATTTATATTAACAATACGATTTCTCTACCAAAGCCGACGCTCTGGTCGGCTCCCCGACTTTCCGAACGTCGGGGCTGAGCCCCGCCCGTACCGAGCGGACTCAGATACCTGCCCGACTACATTCAGGCGGGCGTTCGGGCGGGTAAGGCGGCAATCAACCAATAACTTACAACTGAATAACCTATTACTGAATGACCTGAATATTCCCTCTGGTTATTCAGTGATTCAGTTATAAGTCATGTGTCATTACTTCCTCTTCCCCTTCGATTCTGCCACATCT
>CAYHDB010000018.1:0-11994 GCA_964355335.1 uncultured Candidatus Saccharibacteria bacterium | reverse complement strand
CCCTGCAACCCCAAAAACATGGAATATGCCAGCTGTAAGAAAAGTAGCAAGACGTTTTAGATTTCTTGGATTCGCGTGCATAACAAATCCCCAAATCACCGCTATTTTTTCCTCAATGGCTCGATCGGAGCTGGCACTCAATCTTGTAAATGTTCCCTCTCTGCCATTACCCACTTCAAGCATCTTTGAGCCAAGAACCCAAATGATTCCGGAGAATGACAGGACAATTAGAATTAAATATGTGAAAGTCATAATTTAGAGGCGCCCGTCCCGCAAAGCGGGACGGGCGCAAGAATTATTTCTCCGAGACGCTAAAGCGTGTAAATCTGGCTATTTCCATTTTCTCGCCGAATTTCTGAGTACCTGACTCGACTAAACCTCTGATAGTAAGTTCACCATTCTTGATAAATGATTGTTCGAGGAGAGTCTTCTCACCAAAGTATGCCGAGAGTTTTCCTTCCATAATTTTCTCCTTCATAGCCTCTGGCTTTCCTTCGACTTCCTTGGCAAAAACTTCGCGAGCTTTTGCTTTCTCCTCTGCGGAAATATTGTCCATTTTCAAATACAAGGGATTCAGAGCGGCTACATGCATAGCAATATCATAAGCCATTTGCTTAAACTCCTCGTTCTTGGCAACGAAATCGGTCTCGCAGGACAACTCCACCATAGCACCGACAGAACCATTGCCGTGGATATAAGCAGAGATGACACCCGCACCCAAGGTCCTGTCAGACTTCTTGGCTGCAATATCCCCACCTTTCTTTCGCAGAACAATCAAGGCCTTCTCCATATCACCTCCGGTTTCCTCAAGAGCCTTCTTACATTGCATGACGGAAATACCAGTTTGGTCTCGCAATGCCTTTACTTGTTCAGTTGAAATCATATTATTAAGAACTTAAAATGAAAACTAAAATATAAAACTTAGAAAATAAACCGGGGAGAAGTTTACTTTGCGACTGCAGCCTTGAGCTTTTCGTTCCTTCCTTCTTTGTAGGCCCAAACGATTTTGCCTGTAAAAAACGCGATACTGGCAGTAGAAGCGTCATTTCCCGGGATAGAATAGTCAACTGATTTCAAATTGCAGTCTGAACCGGCAAGAGCGATGACAGGAATACCTGCTTTCTTCGCCTCAGCGACAGCAATCTTTTCGTGTTTTGAATCAATTACGAAAAGTGCCTTCGGCATTTCCTTCATAGGGATAAGACCTGAAAAGAAGCGGTCGAGCTTATCAATCTCTCGGTCGATAAGAAGGCGTTCTTTTTTGGTGTATTTTGAAAGCTCACCTTTTTCTCGCTTAGACGTTAAATCAAGAAAACGGTCAACACGTGAGCGAATTTCTTTAAAGTTTGAAAGAGTACCTCCAATCCATCGTCCAGCAACATAAGGCATATCCAAGGAAAGGGCTGCTTGCTTTATGGCATCGCGGGCCTCACTCTTACCTCCGACAAAAAGCAATTGCTTACCCTCCAAACCAAGCTTTTTTGCAAAAGCCTCGGCAGTCTCCAAAAGACTGACAGTTTTTTCCAAGTCGAATATTTCAACTCGGTTCTTTACACCGAAAATATAAGGGGCAGTGCTAGGGTGTCTCCTTGAACGGGAAAAGGCGAAGTGAGCTCCCGCGGAAAACATCTTTTGAATGACTTCGTTATTGACTGTATTTGCTGATTCCATAGAGGGAAAATATAGCAGATTATCGTTCCAGATGCAAGATGAACAAAATTAAAGCTTCTTAGCTTCTTCCGAGCTTTTCGCATTCAAAGCGTCAATAATCGGTTCGATATTACCCGCGAAAATACCGACTATATTGTGCCAAGACTCCTTTATACGGTGGTCTGTGACACGGTCCTGCAATACGTTGTAAGTCCTTATCTTCTCACTGCGATCCGCAGTACCGATTTGATCCTTACGTACTCCCGCATATTTCTTCGCTTCCTCCTCTTCTTTCATAGCCTGCAATTTGGCCAAAAGAATGGACATAGCTTTCTCCCTGTTCTTGGCCTGGCTTCGCTCTGATGTACAGCGGACATCTATACCTGTAGGTTTGTGTATCAGTCGAACCGCAGTCTCAACCTTGTTTACATTCTGCCCTCCAGCTCCTCCTGAACGAGAAAACTCCATATCCAAATCAGCTGGATTTATTTCGAAAGAAACTTTTTTTCGTATTGGTAAAATAGCGACTGAAGCGGTAGATGTATGCACTCGGCCCATCTTCTCTGTCGCAGGCACACGCTGAATACGATGCACTCCTGTTTCAAATCTCAAGTCTTTATAAACACTTTCTCCGTCTATTTCAAATGAGGCTTCTTTATACCCTCCAAGAGAACTTGGAGACTCTGAAACCGTCTTCCACGACCAGCCCCTCATTTCTGCATATTTTTTATACATAAGGGAGAGCTCCTCTGCAAACAAGGCGGCTTCCTCGCCACCGGCTCCAGCACGAACTTCCAAAATGGCCTCGCTAGGAAACTCCTCTTCAACCTCATCCTGCTTTAGGATTTTCTCCATCTGAGCCATCAAATCAGACGACTCGGCACGAATACTCTTGAGCTCGTCATCGGCAAGGGCTTGAAGTCCTTGATCCTTTTTTGCCATATCCAAAAGCTCCTTTTCTTCGTTCAAAAGGGCTTCATAACGCTCCGCCAGATAGGAGGTCTTGTGATTCTTTTTGTAGGCTTCTAAATCCATAGTGAACAGGCGCTAGGCCTTAGGCGCTAGGCGCTAGAAAAACTTTCCTAAAGCCTAGAGCCTAATCCCTAGGGCTTCTAACTTAAGCTTGCTTCTTCGCGGTTTTCTTAGTAGTTGTAGTTTTTGAAGCTCGAGCCTTGAAGCGTTCTACGCGACCGGCTGTGTCGATAACCTTGTCATTGCCTGTATAGAAAGGATGGCATGCACTGCAGATTTCAACCTCGATTTTTTCCTTGGTTGAACCCACGGTAAACTTGTTACCGCAAGCGCAGGTAACTTTGGCTTCTGAGAAATATTTTGGGTGTATATCGGCTTTCATAGGATACGAAAATTATGCGAATTAATACGAAACTATACGAAAATTGGAATACGCCTAGGATAGCAGAAAACCCGGAAATTGACAACAAAAAGGGCCGCGGGGAGAAAACTCCGCACGACCCTGTGAAAGACAGCAAATCAAACCGTTACCGATGAAGGTTGAAGAATCTAATCCCCACCGGCGTGTCCTGAAACAATCCCCGAAGCTCGGTGAGCTCCTTTTGCCGGAACTCCTCAGGAAGCGCGAGCAAACGAAACGCCACCCCATTTCTCTCCGGAGCCCAGAATAGCTCGTCAACGAAGACATGAGCGTTCGGAACGCTCCATTGCACGCGGTTGACTCCCACAGGTACCGCCGTCTTGAAGACGACAAGGCACCATAAGGAGTCGCCACCCCAGTACCCGATGCTTTCTATCTCGGGCACAGGCAGTTCGTCAGCTATCACCGGCGGTTCCGACGGAACAATGACTCCACCACCGCCTCCCGTGTTTCCACTTCCACCCGGAACCGTCGGTTGGTCGGGAGGAAGGTCTTGGACGTGTACCGTTGTGAATACCCGTTTATTAGAGAAAACGAGGTCGCCGTACTGCGGATTCGTCCCTCCGAAGTCAGATGCCAAGAGTGCCACGGAAGTAATCGTGATATCCGCTCCCGCAAACGCCTTCGTTGAGAAGGTGACTGTTAGCGTTTCCTCGCTCTTGAGCGAGTAACCGCTCGTGCGTCCAGCATCCGGAACAGTGAAGGAAAGCAATCCAAGCCGAGGATTGTTTCCCTTGAGTATCGGGGTCTCTTCCTTGATGACTTCGCCTGCTGGATTTAATACCTTGACGATACCCAAATCCAGCGCCGTTCCACGAGGAACTGCGAACTCCAATTGCCAGCCCCGCCACAGCATCGGGCTTCTCGGACGAACCGATTTCGCCTTGACCTCAAACCGAGCGCCAGCAACATTTTCCGAAGCAGGCACACTTGTAGGCGTTGACGGCAAAACGGACACGGAGAGAACCGCGGGATTGATGATGGTAGTTCCCGTGGAAATGAACACCCCCCATTCTGGATATGGCTCACACGTTTCAACTCCATCCTTACTGCGAATAGCAACCTTGCGTATCCCTGCACCAACGACATCATCTGTCACAAATGCCTGACTTGGCACCACAGAAATGAAGAACGTACCTCCCCTGAAACGTTTGGCTGGTTGCACAGCCTCAAACACCATCTGGTTCATTGAGCCGGGAGGAGAAACCTCTTCTACCCACGACATAGGTAGAACCGTTTTCCATTTTCCGATTGCAACTACTTCGCCCTGTGTGTCCTCCATACGAATATCTGTGATATCCGCAACAGTGGCGACTGTAGGGCTGACTTCCAGTGTTCCAACAGGGTTGTGGTACCGAATGAACTCGACAATGAGTGTATCAAGTTCCAACCACCCGTCCTCCAAGCTAACCTGGCCTGTAAATATTTTCCGACTTCCAATATCAAACGACACAAGTCTCACCCGTTCACCGGAGCGTCCGAAGTAGTCGTGTTCCCGCGAGCCTTCTCTGATACTAAATGTGTCAGTACCATACACCTGCTGAGCCTGCACTGAAGTCACGGAAACGAGCACCCAGAATGACAACAAAAGACTGATAGTTCTTTTCATTTCTTCCTCTTACTTTCTTGGCTTGGTTTTTTATTCCCTCTATTGATTTGTTACCACTGTTCGACAGGAACAGTGCCCGATTCAGACAGAATCAGGTGTGCAAAATGCTGAACGGATTATATCATTTAAATGCAAAAAGTCAATATTTTGACTGGTAGAAAATAAGCCTCTGTTTAGAGGTTTTATAGGTAATACTTGCCCATCATCAGAAAATCCGAAGCCACATCCCTCCTCCGGCGCAACGTCGGAGTGCTCCCTTTCCTAAGGGAGAATAAGAACTGCTTTATATTTCTTTTCCGTAGTCTTTGGTTATTCAGTCATTCAGTTATCCGTTATTGGTTATTGACTACTCAATATATCTATTTGTTTTTGGTATTTAGCCGCCAATTCCATCACATCATCGCCATAAAACGCGTATGCTTTTTTGGTGGCATTGGTCCAACCGGCGAGGTAGCGGAGCGCTGCAAGACGCTCCGCGGAGTACGTCTTCTTATCGGCACCGTTGTCCATCAGTAAAATAGCGGAGGCCATAAAAGCGTCATACGGGTCCCAGGGATTTGGAGGATTGTGCCCTGTCGCTTTGGCGATACGAGCTTCATATAGCACCCAGGTTGAGGGAATGAATTGCGCCGGTCCCATCGCGCCTCCGTATCCATACCAAGGTTTCTTGGACACAGGCATCGCATCAGGATTTAAACCCAGTCGTCTTGTAATTTCCAAAAACGGTTCTGTATCGCGGGGCGCCTTCATATCCACCCTCCAAGTTCCCTTCCCTACATTTTCACCCAAATTGGACTCCTCGGCGATAATTCCCAAAATCAAAGCCGGCCTTACCCCAGTTCTTTTACCGGCAATATTCGCGTACTCAAGAGCCTTTTCGAAAGGAATAGCCGCGGAACCGGAAAGTGTAAATAATTCAGCGCGAATTTTGGCAGCACTCTGCTCTGTCTGAGCCAGCATTTTCTTATACAAACTCTCCAGACCTTTTGAAACAGTGAGAATCTGTTTTTTCTGAGCTTGTTCTTGTTCAGTTCTCTTCTTTTCCAGCTGTTGCAATGCTTGCAAAGAAACTTGCTCGGCCTTTTTGTCCTCCAAATGTTGTTTTTCCAAACTTGTCTTGTCCTTGGTATTGCGAATGTTTGCCAAGGATGACCTTAATTCTTGATTTAATGTAAGTAGAGGACTGATGTCTTCAAAAAACTTTGAAATATTTTCACCTTTGAGCATCACTTCCACCAATGAATACGAATCAAGTTCATTGGTCTGTCTCAAAAGCGATGCTATGACGTCCTGCTCGTGAGAAATACGGTTGTCCAACTTCCCTATTGTCGCGCCTTTATCATTGATATCTTCCGAAAGACTCTGGATGGCGATAGCTCTCGCCTTTATTGAAAGTTCGGAACGTTTTATCTTGGCATTCAAGATGTCGATATCACGCTGAAGTGAAGCTGACTGGTCACGCTTTTCATTCAAAATCTGCTGTTGAACGTCAATTTCTTTCTGTAAACTATCAAGCTCCCTCTGAAGCTCGGCACGTCTATTCGTAACGTCGTTCGAAGTCTGAGCCAGTGCGGAGGAACCGCCTAGAAATAACCCGACAAAAAGTAAGGTGAACACTGTTCCTGTTAATGATTTTATCGAAAACATAACAAAACCCCTTTGTAGGCGGTGTACACTAATTCTACTATACGAAACGTTAATTCTGAAACGAAAACCGCTCCGACATACGTCGGAGCGGTTTTGAATTTTTATTTATCTTTCTTTTCAGCCTTTGGAGCAGGAGCTTCTCCCGCTGGAGCCTCCTCACCTTCCTTGACCTCCTTACCCTTCTTTTCCACTTCAATGGCTGAAAGGTCGACAGGAGTTTCAACGACGACTTCTTCCTTAGGTTCGTAGACAGATGCTACGACGTCATCCGGTCTAGCGACGAGTGTGACTCCTTCGGCCAATTTAATATCTTTTGCAAGAATCTGACTCTGGAAATTAACGAGTGCTGAAATATCAATCTCAAGAGCATGAGGCAAATCCTTTGGTGTCGCCTCCACTTCGACTTCTCGAAGCACTTTCACAAGCACACCTCCCAATTCCTTGACCGCAGGAGAAACTCCGACGAATTCAACAGGAATCTTGACCTTAATCTTCTGTCCTTTTTCGAATACGTAAAAATCCGCATGGCGTGGCTTTCCGGTGACAGGATCTTTGTCTACTTCATAGATGAGGGAATCCAGATTGCCATCCTTGGTTTTCAATGTAACTACGGTAGATTCTCCGGCTTTCTTCAAAACTTTCAAAAACTCCACGGCTGAAACCTCAACTGGGGTTGATTTTTGCTTCTTACCATAATAAACAGCCGGCATTTTACCGGACTGACGCAAAGTAGCCAAATTGGCCTTGGCTTCGCGAGGGGTCACTTCTAATGTAATTTCAGCTTTCATGTAGTTTGTTAGTTTACACAGACATACGTAAAAAGTCAAAGACGCTATCCGACCAATAACCTTATAAATCTTAAAATGTTTAAGGGGCAAGACACTTGTCCTACCCCATACGCGCAATCCAGATTCGACTTTAGTCTTGTCGGAAACAGCAGTTCGCCGACTGAATTCTACCGACCTTTCGACCGGCCTTAATTGGGATACTCAGACTCACCGCCGTATTTAGACAGGACGATTTCCCTATCTATCACAGAGGGCTAGTGTACCTATTTAAAGGCGTGGAGTGTCCCGCGACCCCGTTCTTTCGAACGGTTTAGACTGTTCCTTCGACTCCTTTCGGAGAGGGAATCACAACTTGTATTCTTTGAAGAACCGAGAATGCTGGGGCAAGTCTATATATCAAGACAGTACATGTCAACGCCCGACCTTCACGCAACATAAAGCAATAAAACATATAATAAATAGTTCTGTGGATTTTTCACAATTTTAATATTCCGTGTTATATGCTCTATGTTCCATGATATAATTTTTGCATGTTCGAAAAACAACTCGATTTTATTTCTCTCGGGGACATTACCACTGACGCTTTCATCCGACTCAAGGATGCCGAAGTTCACTGCAATATCAAACAAGAAAATTGTGAGCTCTGCGTGCGCTTTGGTGACAAAATACCTTATGAATCGGTGGATGTTATCCGAGCAGTCGGCAATGCGCCAAATGCCGCTGTCTGTGCTTCCCGCCTTGGACTAAAAACAGGGCTGGTCACAAACCTAGGTGATGATGGAAACGGCAAAGAATGCTTCGCGGTATTGAAGAAGGAAAATATTAATACCCGTTATGTAAAGATTCACAAAGGAAAGGAGACCAATTATCACTATGTATTGTGGTATGTTCCTGAACGTACGATTTTAATTAATCATCACGAATACGACTACAAATTACCGAAAATTACACCTGCCCCAAAATGGCTTTATCTTTCTTCGTTTAAGGGAGATGAAAATTATCGACAAGAAATTATTGCTTATCTTAAAAACAATCCATCGATAAAGCTCGCCTTTCAACCGGGAAAACTTGAAATCAATCTTGGAGTGGAAAAACTAACGGAGATATATAGAAAGACCGAGGTTTTTATTTGCAACAAAGAAGAAGCGCGTACTATTTTGAGAAATGAAGCGGATGATATCGGCAGTCTGCTTTCTGGCATCCGCAATCTCGGACCAAAACTTGTCCTCATTACCGACGGACCTGCGGGAATATATTTTGGTGATGAAAACGGTTCGTGGTTTATGCCACCATATCCTGACCCGAAACCGCCCTTCGAGAGAACGGGAGCCGGTGACGCATACGCATCCACTTTCGTATCTGCCATCGCTCTGGGCAAAACTCCTGAACAGGCGTTGCAATGGGCGGGTGTCAACTCAATGTCAGTCGTACAAGACATCGGAGCACAACGCGGACTTCTCTCACAAACTAAAATTGAGGAATGGTTAAAAAAAGCGCCTGAAAGTTATAAACTTAAGTCCTTGTAGAATAAGAATAATATACAGATACTTTTGCCAAAAAGTAAAATTGAGGTATATAATAGGAGAGCATTTGAGTGATATTAACTCATAGAATATGAACCCAAACTTTGAAAACATTCTCGCAGAAAAAGAATCTCGAATAGAATCGAAAGGCGCTACATTGGCAAATGAATTCGGTACAATAGTTGATCGAGCGACTGAAATGCTACGAACTATGGAAGGCAGACAAATCGACGCTCACGACGAACTTCTAGCCCAGGACCGCGGTCAAGCAACACAAGAGCTTTCGTCATTATTAGTACGCATTCAAGAATTAGCCGCCAAAGGAAAAGCAAATGCGGACTTGCTCGCAGAGCTGTCTGTGAGAATGGAGTCTATCAAGTCGGCCACACAGCTGAATCCTGAACGTCAGTAACCCGGCAAAAGACCGGGTTTTTATTTTCTGCTCAACACCTTTCGAACAGCTTCCTTTATATGTTTTTCTCCCATACCATAGTACTCGATTAGCTCATCAGGAGTTCCGCTTTGTCCAAACTGATCGTGAACACCGACAAATTCCATCGGCACAGGCCTTTTTGTAGCTAATACTTCCGCAACCGCGCTACCCATCCCACCGGCAATCTGATGTTCCTCTACCGTCACTATCGCACCCGCGTCATACGCTAAGGCAATCAACGCTTTTTCATCAATCGGTTTTATGGTCGAAAGATTTAACACGGTTACGCGCACACCTTCATCAGTAAGACGCTTGGCCACCTGAAGTGCTTTATAAACAAGTGCGCCTGTCGCCACAATTCCGACATCGGGTTTTCCATTTTCCGGCTTCCAAAACACTTGCGCCTTTCCTATTTCAAACGGAGTTTCCAAAGTGGTCATCACAGGGGTTTTTTCTCGAGCCAATCTGATATACGTCGGCTCCGTGGTCTTGGCTGTCGCGAGTGTCGCTTTCTTAGCCTCTATTGAGTCGCATGGAGAAATGACAACCATTCTTGGCAACACTCGCATCAAAGCAATATCTTCAATCGCCTGGTGTGTCCCACCGTCTGGACCGACGGAGACTCCAGCATGACTACCCACGATTTTCACTGGTTGATTGTTATAACAGATTGTCGTCCTTATCTGCTCCCAATTGCGTCCCGGACTAAACATCGCATACGAACTACAAAAGGGAATTTTTCCCATCGACGCCATTCCTGATGCCACAGTCACAAGATTTTGTTCGGCAACTCCAATTTCTATAAATCGATTCGGAAACTTCCGCGCAAACAAATGCATCTGTGTCGACTCCGTAAGATCGGCGCAAAGTCCTACCACTCGTTCGTCCGCCTCTCCGGCAACCAAAAGCCCCTCGCCAAATCCCTTTCGTATAGGAATTTGCTCGATATCTTTGTCGAAAAGTTTGGGATTGAGTTTTGCAACGTGGTTGAGCATCTTTTTAGACAAAGTTAGAAATCAAATATAATCGGGAGTAATGTCGCGACGAGCAACACAAAGACAACGACTGCTATTACAATCAAGATTTTCTTTAAACGGGACTTGGTGTCAGAAACTTCGATAAGAGAGACTTCGTTCCTTCGCATAATTTTTCCATAAATCCAGCCCAAAAACGAGCCTATGCAAAAGTACATAAAGGCTCCTAGGACTATCGAGACAAGAGCCGCTCCGATTCCAGGCCCCGAACTCGCTCCCATATTCCCCATCAAGACAACTAGATAAATTGGCGCGCTGAAAAATAAAATAGTCTCTCCACTTGAACCGTGAAATACAGATATTGAAACAAGACTTACCAGCAAGCTTGTCGCCCCCAATATAAGACCCCAGCGCTTTGCATAACTTTTCATTTTTTTAATTAATTATTAATTAATCTTCTCTCCTATTCATATTTATAAAATAATATTTAAAATCGCAACAACGGCAATCACAGACCAAAAAATGTTCAAAATGGCAGACGGATAGGCTTTTTTGTTAACAGAATGAACCACTATACCCAAAGCACCTGTTAGATTCAGAATTTGGAACAAAAAATCACTTGCTCCTATAAACTGAAAGCTTACCAATCCGTAGGCAACGATAAGTGCGAACATTCCGTACCAACCAACAATTTCAATGTATATTTTGTTATTCATGATTCACAATTCTTAATTCCACTACCTACTGATGTTCACTTCTGATTTTTCCTCCTAAAGTTCTAAGTTCATGTAATGCCTTCGCTCCCTCCTCCTTGCTTGGTGGCTTACCATGCCATTCATACCTACGCTCGAACTCGGGAACACCCTTACCAGGAATCGTGCGGGCAATGATTATCGAGGGCTGACCGAATACAGCTTTGGCGCGGTTGACCGCTTCGTCAATCGCGTTGAAATCATGCCCGTTTATTTCCTGCACATGCCAATTGAAAGCTTCGTATTTTTTCGCCAAAGATTCAAGGGGCATTATGTCTTCCGTATATCCGTCAATCTGAATGTTGTTGCGATCCATTATCTGTATTAGATTGCCAAGCTTTTCTTTTCCCGCGAGGAGTACCGCCTCCCATGTATTGCCTTCATCATGTTCACCATCGGATGTCATACAAAAAAAGAATTTTCCCGAAGATTTCCCATGGTCAATCCTATCCGCCAATGCCATACCGACAGTTTGCGACAAACCTGAACCAAGCGGTCCCGAGCTTGTTTCAAGCTCGGGCATAAAATCCCGATGCGGATGCCCCTGTAACTGCGAACCAAACTTGCGTAAAGTGGCCAGACGATTCTTCGGAAAATACCCGGCATGCGCCATTGTCGCGTAAAGCACCGGACAAATATGGCCGTTGGAAAGTACCAGACGATCACGGTCCGCCCAATCGGGTTTTTTCGGATTATGGCGCAAACCGTAAAAATACAAATAGGTGAAAATGTCCGCCATACCGAGAGGTCCTGCAGTGTGACCACTACCGGCTCGCACAAGCATCTCAATAACCGACTCACGTATGGAGTTCGCCTCAATTTCCAACTCTTTGATTTTCGCTTCGTGTAGTGCCATTTACCTGCTTTGTACACTCTTTACACATTTCTTCTGGAGCATCTCAACTTCCTTTTTCAGGAAACTAAAGTCGTCATACTTGACTCGATTGAGAGCGAGATCATCAATTCTAACATTTGTACTATCAAGCTTCCGAAGAACTTCCTCCCTCACCAAGATAAGCCTCTGATCGACAGTCAGAACTTTTTCGTCAATATCCTTAAAACTCCTAGCCATCATTCTGGCAAGATTTTCAATCTTAGTGTCTATATCAAGCTGAAGATTGTGATGCGAAGAAACAACAACATCCTCAACTATTTTTTTTAAATTTTCTACAGTAAATGCCCCACCGCCACCTGACTTTTTTTCCTTACCTACACGCTTACTATT